>JBHGAX010000399.1:0-3423 GCA_041946635.1 Methylomirabilales bacterium (SeqCode) | reverse complement strand
GTTCGCGTCGTCGCGCACCGGACCTGCCTGGGCTCGTCGGTCGGCGAGATCCGTGAGTGGCTGAAGCGCGCCTGCGACCTGGGGGTCGAGAACATCGTGGCGCTGCGCGGCGATCCACCGAAGGACCAGCCGGACTTCCGGCCGGCGGCCGACGGGCTGGCCCATGCCAACGAGCTGGTGGCGCTCATCCGGCGAGAGTTCCCGCACCTCGGCATCGCCGTGGCCGGCTACCCGGAGACGCACCGCGAGGCGCGGAGCCCGGAGGTGGATCTCGGCCACCTCAAGCGGAAGGTCCAGGCGGGCGCCGACATCGTCCTCACGCAGCTCTTCTACGACAATGCCGACTTCCTGGACTTCCGCCGCCGCTACCAGCAGATCGGCATCCGCGCGCCGCTCATCCCGGGCATCCTGCCGGTGATCAGCCTCAATCAGATCCAGCGCATCGTGTCGCTCTGCGGCGCGAAGATGCCGCCGGCCCTCCTCGCCAGCCTCGAGGCGCAGCGCGACGACCCGGCGGGCCAGCTGCGAGTCGGGGTGGAGCACGCCATCCGCCAGTGCCAGGCGCTCATCGACCACGGGGTGCCGGGCCTGCACTTCTACGTGCTGAACAAGTCCGAAGCGCCGGTGCAGATCCTCCGCGCCCTCCAGTTGCCCGGCTGAGCACCCCCGCTCCAGTGCCCGCGTGCCCCCTCGCCCTCTCCCCCGCCTCGGGGGAGAGGAGGCCAAAAGGAAACGCAGCGCGGGCATTGGTGTCTTGCCCCCTCGCCCCTCGAAGAGGGGAGAGGGCGGGGTGAGGGGAGCGGCCTGGTGTGCAGGAGACGACGGCGCTGGGTCGATTGCCCGTCCTCGTGTCGTCAGGTCACCGATCGTCGGGGGGTGAAGACAAAGGTGTGCCTGCGGTACCGGCAGCCTGAAACCCGTGCTATCGTGACGGGCCTTATCCTGTTTGGTCCGAGCGCGAAAGGGCGAGGGGCATGGCCAGGCATGCGAGCGTGTTGACGGAGCCGGCGACGAGCGGGCGCGTCCTGATGTCGGGGAACGAGGCGGTGGCCCGCGGCGCGTGGGAGGCCGGCGTCACGGTGGCGTCGAGCTATCCCGGCACGCCGGCGACGGAGATCCTGGAGGCGCTGGCCCGGTATCCCGGCGTCTACGCAGAGTGGGCCCCGAACGAGAAGGTGGCCTTCGAGGTGGCCATGGGCGCCTCGCTGGGCGGGGCGCGGGCCGTGGTGGCGATGAAGCACGTCGGCCTGAACGTGGCGGCCGACCCGCTGATGACCGGGGCGTACGTGGGCGCCCGCGGCGGCTTCGCCATCCTGGTGGCGGACGACGTCGGGATGTCCAGCTCCCAGAACGCCCAGGATACGCGCTACTTCGCCCGCTTCGCGAAGGTGCCGCTCCTCGAGCCCTCCGACAACCAGGAGGCCAAGGCCTTCGTGGAGGAGGCCCTGCGCCTCAGCGAGGAGTTCGACACCCCGGTGATCGTCCGGCTGACGGCCCGGATCTGCCACGTGCAGGGCGTGGTGGCGCTGGGGGCCCGGCGCGAGGCGGAGTTCCGGGGGTTCGCGAAGGATCCGGCCAAGCTGGTCGTCCTCCCCGCCAACGCCCGCCGCCGCCGGCCGCGCATCCTCGATCGGCTGCAGGCCCTGGCGGCGCACGGCGAGGCGTCGCCCCTCAACCGGCGGGAGTCCCGCCAGCGGGACGTGGGCATCATCGCCAGCGGCCCGGCCTACCTGTACGCGCGGGAGGCGTTCCCGGACGCCTCCGTGCTGAAGCTGGGTCTCTCCTATCCGCTCCCCGAGCGCGCCATCCGGCGGTTCGCCGGCGAGGTGGAGCGGCTCTACGTGGTGGAGGAGCTGGAGGGGCTGGTCGAGGCCGACGTGAAGGCCATGGGCATCGCGGTGCACAGCGCGGGGCGGCTGCCGCGGCTTGGCGAGCTGTCGCCGGACCGCCTGCGCGCCGCCCTGATGGACGGGGCGGGCACACCCGCGGAGCCGGAGGAGCGCGAGGCGGCGCCCTTCCCGCGACCCCCCACCATGTGCGCCGGCTGCCCGCACCTGGGCGTCTTCACGATCCTGGCCCGCATGCGCGACGTCATCGTGGCGGGGGACATCGGCTGCTACACCCTGGGAGCCGGCGCTCCCTGGAAGTCCATGGACACCTGCGTCTGCATGGGCGCGAGCATCGGGAACGCCCTGGGCATCGGCCGGGCCTACGCCATGGCGGGCCGCGCGCAGCGCGTGGTGGCGGTCATCGGCGACTCGACGTTCCTGCACTCCGGCATGACCGGCCTGCTGGACGCCGTCTACAACCGCGGGAACCTCACGCTCGTCATCCTGGACAACGGGACCACGGGCATGACCGGCGGTCAGGACCACCCGGGCACCGGGCGGACGCTGCAGCAGGCGGCGGTCTCGCCGGTGGACCTGGTCGCGGTCTGCCGGGCGCTGGGGGTGGAGCACGTGCGCCGGGTGGACCCCTATCGCCTGGACGAGGTCTCGGCCGCCCTGAAGGAGGCGCTGGCCCACGAGGGCCCCTCGGTCGTCCTCACCGGCCGGCCCTGCGTGCTGATCGACGCCTTCGAGCGGCCGCACGCCTTCGAGGTCCTGGACGACCGGTGCAACGGCTGCGGGGCCTGCCTGCGCATCGGCTGCCCGGCCATCCAGGTGTGGCGACGGGAGACGGTGCCGCTGCCCGGCGGGCGCGAGCGCCAGCTCCGCTACGTGCGCATCGACGCGGCTGCGTGCAACGGCTGCGCGCTCTGCGCGGAGGTATGCGGCCAGGACGCCATCCTGCCCCTGGCGGGCGCCGCCGAGAAGGGAGGGCCGGAGGCATGAGCGGCGCGCACCTGGACGGCTTCCCGGCCCGCCCCTGCAACGTGCTGCTGGCGGGCATCGGCGGGCAGGGCGTCCTCACGGTGGCCCAGCTCCTCGCCGAGGCGGCCCTGCACGCCGGGCACGACGTGAAGAAGAGCGAGGTGCACGGCATGGCCCAGCGGGGCGGCGTGGTGACCAGCCACGTGCGCTTCGGGCGGGAGATCTTCTCGCCGATCATCTCGCCCGGATCCGCCGACGTGGTCCTGGCCTTCGAGGAGGCCGAGGCCCTTCGCTGGCAGGCGGAGGTGCGGAGCGGCGGCCGGCTGGTCGTGAACCGCCTGCGCGTCGCGCCCCCCGTGGTGAACCTGGGTCTCTTCGGCTATCCCGAGGAGCCGCTTGCCCTGCTCCAGACCCGGGGGTCCGTGCAGCCCGTCGAGGCCTCGGCGCTGGCGGTGCAGCTGGGCAGCCCGCGGCTCGCGGGGGTGATCCTGCTGGGTGCCGCCGCCCCCTGGCTCCCGCTCGCGTCCGAGGACTGGGAAGCCGCGATCCGCCGCCGCTTCCGGAGCGGAGCGGTGGCCGAGCAGAACCTGGCCGCGTTCCGCGCGGGGGG
>JBHGAX010000398.1:0-3433 GCA_041946635.1 Methylomirabilales bacterium (SeqCode) | reverse complement strand
GGGTCGATCTGCCGCAGGACCGCCATCCCGGACTGGATGCCCACCGGGATGTACCGGAAGAGGAAGTTGGCGATCAGGATGGTGGCCGTGCCGGTCAGGAGCAGGGGCGGCTGGTTGAACGCCAGGATGTAGCCGATGCCGATCACCGTCCCCGGCACGGCGAAGTTCAGGATCGAGACGAACTCCAGGGCCTGGCGGCCGGGGAAGCGCCGCCGCATCACCAGGAACGCAATGGCCATGCCCAGGACGCCCGCCAGCGGGCTGGAGGTCACCGCGATGGCCAGCGTGTCGGTGATGGCCTGCGTGCCCACCCCGAAGACGTACCCGAAGTTCCGGAGCGTGAAGCGGTGGTCCACGCCCCAGGCCCGGGAGAACGCCCCGACCAGGATGGTGGCGTAGAACAGCAGCACGAACGCCGCCACGGCCGCGCAGAGGCCGAAGAGCAGCCACTGCGCGGCCGGGCTCACCGCGCGGAGCACCGCGCGGGCGGGCTTGCCGGTGACGGTGACGTAGCGCTTGCGGGCCACCCAGTACCGCTGCATCACGAAGGCCAGGACCGAGGGTACCAGCAGGATCACGGCCAGGGCGGCGCCGCCCGCCAGGTCGTACATGCCGGTGACCTGCAGGTACACCTGCACGGAGAGCACGGGAAAGCCGCTCCCGCCCAGGATGAGCGGGTTGCCGAAATCGGCGATGGACTCGATGAACAGCACCAGGAGCGCGCTGGCCAGGCCGGGCAGGCAGAGCGGCAGGGTCACCCGGGTGAAGGCGCGCCACCGGGTGGCCCCCAGGTTCATGGCCGCGTCCTCCAGCGTCCCGCCCAGCGACTCCAGCACGCCGCGCAGCGCCAGGTACGCCACGGGAAAGAACGTGAACACCTGCGCCAGCAGGAGCCCGCGCAGCCCGTACACGGCCACGTCCTGGAATCCCAGGAGCTGCCGGGTGATGAGCCCGTTGTTGCCGAAGAGCAGGATGATGGAGAGCGCGCTGACGAAGGGCGGCGAGATGATCGGCAGGATGGCAGCCAGGGTCAGGAACCGCTTGCCCGGGACGTCGGTCCGGGTCAGGGTGAAGGCGAACAGGAAGCCGATGAGGGTGCCCCCCACCGCGGTGAGCCCCCCCATCAGCAGGCTGTTGACGAAGGCCTGGCGGATGAACCAGCTTCCCAGCAGCTCGCGGTAGAGCCGGAGGGTCGGGACGCCGTCGGGGAGCAGGCTGACCGTCAGGACCCGGACCAGCGGGTACAGGATGAAGATGCCCAGCAGGGCCGCGATCCCGGCCACGGCCGCGGCGAGGCGCGGCTCGGCCAGCAGCCGGCGCAGGTCCAGCGCCGACTGCCGGGCCCACCGGAGGGCGCGCGCACGCACCAACGCGCCGCTACCTCTGGGCCCGCAGGACCTCGTTGATCCAGCGGTCCACCAGCCGCTTCTTCTCCTTGCCGGCCCAGACCGCGTCGTAGTTGATGGTCGGGATGTCCGCGAAGGCCGGCAGGCCCCTGGCGACGTTCGCCTGCGGGTGCACCGGGAAGAAGTACGTCCTGGCCTCGGTCAGGGCGTTCTGGCCGGGCACCGAGACGAACCAGTCCACCAGCTTCTTCGCCGCCTCGGCGTGCGGGGCGCCCTTCAGGATCGAGATGGCCGGCGCCTCGAACCCCACGCCCTCCTTCGGGAACGTGACCTTGAGCGGGTAGCCCTCCTCGATGAGCTGCAGGAAGGCCGGGGTGAACTGGATGCCCACGGCCGCCTGGCCGATGGCGGCGGCCTTGGAGGGCGCCGTGCCGCTCTGGGTGTACGTCTGGATGCTCGGGTTCAGCTTCTTCAGGTAGTCGAAGGCCTTGTCCTCGCCCATGATCAGGACCAGGCTGGCCACCATGTTGTAGCCGGTCCCCGAGGTCTGGGGGCTGGGCGTCTGGACCTGGGCCTTCAGCGCCGGCTTGAGCAGATCCGCCCAGGAGGCGGGCGGCTCCACGCCCCGGGACTTCAGCACGGTGAGGTTCGAGGCGAAGCCCAGCGGGTTCATGTAGAAGGACGTCCAGTACCCCTCCGGATCCTTGAACTTGGCGGCCAGCGCCTTGGCGCCCGGGGAGACGTAGGGCTGCGAGAGGCCCTTCTCGCGCAGCACCACGTGGTTCTCGCTGGGCGCGCCGAACCAGAGGTCGGCCTGGGGGTTGTTCTTCTCCGCCTCGATGCGGGCCACGGCGGGGCCGGAGGACAGGAAGGTGAACCGCACCTTCACCCCGGTGGCCCTGGTGAAGGCATCCAGCAGCTTCTTGGCGTTTTCCTCGTCCACGCTGGAGTAGACCACGAGCGCGTCCTGGGCGGCGGCCAGGCCGGGCAGCAGCAGCGACAGCAGGAGCACGAAAACCAGTCGAGCGACTCGCATGGGTTCCTCCTCGTGTGGGCAGCCTCGATGGAGTTTCATATCACACCGCGTGCCCGCCTGCCAAGGCGGCCCGGGCGGCCGCGCCCCGGGGCAGCATTTGCATTGGCCGGAAAGCATGAATATAATGGGTGGGTTTCCACAGACTCGAACCATCCGGGAGGCAGGCCATGGACAAGGGTACCTGGACCGTGAAGGTGGGGCTCGCCCAGATGCTGAAGGGCGGGGTGATCATGGACGTGGTGACGCCCGAGCACGCCAAGATCGCCGAAGAGGCGGGGGCCTGCGCCGTCATGGCCCTGGAGCGCGTGCCGGCCGACATCCGGGCCGCCGGGGGCGTGGCCCGCATGGCGGACCCGACGGTCATCGAGCGCATCAAGCAGGCCGTCACCATCCCCGTCATGGCCAAGTGCCGCATCGGCCACTTCGTGGAGGCGCAGCTCCTGGAAGCCATGGGCGTGGACTACATCGACGAGTCGGAGGTGCTCACGCCGGCCGACGAGGAGCACCACATCCACAAGCACCCCTTCACGGTCCCCTTCGTCTGCGGCTGCCGCGACCTGGGAGAGGCGCTGCGCCGCATCGGCGAGGGCGCGGCCATGATCCGCACCAAGGGCGAGGCCGGGACGGGGAACGTCGTGGAGGCCGTCCGGCATGCCCGCGCGGTGCTCGGGGCCATCCGCAAGCTCCAGGGCATGAGCTCCGAGGAGCTGATGGCCGAGGCCAAGAACCTCCGCGCCCCCTACGACCTGGTGGTCGAGGTGGCCAAGGGCGGCCGGCTCCCGGTGGTCAACTTCGCCGCGGGCGGCATCGCCACCCCGGCGGATGCGGCCCTCATGATGCAGCTCGGCGTGGACGGGGTGTTCGTGGGCTCCGGCATCTTCAAGTCGAGCAACCCCGCGGCGCGGGCCAAGGCCATCGTCACGGCCACCACCCACTACCGGGATGCCAAGCTGATCGCCGAGGTCTCCCGCGGCCTGGGCGAGGCGATGCCCGGCCTGGACGTCCGGTCCATGAAGCCGGAGGACATGCTGGCCACGCGGGGGTGGTAGGA
>JBHGAX010000397.1:0-3435 GCA_041946635.1 Methylomirabilales bacterium (SeqCode) | reverse complement strand
GCGGCCTACCGCATGGTCCAGCGCAACGCCATGCGGGCCTGGGAGACGGAGGAGAGCTTCGAGAAGCTGCTGGCCGCCGACCCGGAGGTAGCCGCCTTGCTGCCGGCTGCCGAGATTGCGGCCTGTTTCGATCTGGGGTATCATCTGCGCCACGTCGACGACATCTTCCGCCGCGCAGGCCTCCCCTGAGCCGGAATGACCAATCCCCAATGACCAAATCCCAATGCCGCCGGGCCGATTGGTCATTGGCAATCTGGTCATAGATCATTTTATGGGGGTTCGCCCATGCTTGAAGCACACATCCAGGTGACCCTGAAGCCCAGCGTCCTCGACCCGCAGGGCGACACGGTGCGCCGGGGGCTGGCCAGCCTCGGCTACACGACCGTGCAGGACTGCCGCGTGGGGAAGTTCATGGTCCTCCGCCTGGCGGAATCCGATCCGGCCAAGGCGCGGGCGCAGGTGGACGAGATGTGCCGGAAGCTGCTGGCCAACCCCGTCATCGAGAACTACGTCTTCGAGATCAGCGAGGTCGCGGGATGAAGTGCGGGATCCTGGTCTTCCCGGGGACGTGGAGCCATCAGGACTTCGCGGGGGTCCTCGACCGGCTCGGGCTCCCCTGGGGCTACGTGTGGCACAAAGAGACCAGCGTGTCGGGCTACGACGCGCTGATCCTGCCGGGCGGCTTCTGCCACGGCGACTACCTGCGTTGCGGGGCCATCGCCCGCTTCTCGCCCGTCATGCAGGCGGTGGTCCGGTTCGCGAACGGCGGCGGGCCGGTGCTGGGAAGCTGCAACGGCTTCCAGATCCTCTGCGAGGCGGGCCTCCTGCCCGGCGCCCTGCTGCGGAACACGTCCCTCCAGTTCCGCTGCGGCTGGGTGCACCTCCGGACGGAGCGCGCCGACACCTGGTGGACGGACAGCCTGACGCCCGGCCAGGTCCTGCGCGTCCCGATTTCCCACGGTGAGGGGCGCTACTTCGCGGACCCCGCGACCCTGGCGCACCTGGAGGCCGACGGCCAGATCATCTTCCGCTACGCCACGGCCGACGGGGCCGTGACGCCGGAGGCCAACCCGAACGGCTCCCTCGGCAACATCGCCGGCATCTGCAACGCCGGGCGGAACGTGGTCGGCCTGATGCCGCACCCGGAGCGCGCGGCCGAGGCGCTCCTCGGCTCCGAGGACGGGCTCCCCTTCTTCCGCGGCCTGGCCGCGGCCACCCGCTAGGGCCGGTCATGCACGAGCCCGCCATCACGCCGGAGCTGATCGAGCGCCACGGCCTCACGCCCGAGGAGTACGCGCGGGTGAAGGCCATCCTGGGGCGCGAGCCGAGCTTCACCGAGCTGGGCATCTTCTCGGTGATGTGGTCGGAGCACTGCAGCTACAAGAGCAGCCGCGTGCACCTGAAGACCCTGCCCACCGAGGGGCCCTGCATCCTGCAGGGGCCCGGCGAGAACGCCGGCGTGGTGGACATCGGCGACGGCCTGGTCATCGTCTTCAAGATGGAGAGCCACAACCATCCCTCCTTCATCGAGCCGTACCAGGGCGCGGCCACCGGGGTGGGCGGCATCATCCGCGACATCTTCACCATGGGGGCCCGGCCCATCGCGCTCCTGGATCCGCTGCGCTTCGGCCCGCTCACGGAGCCGAAGGGCCGCTACCTGCTGAACGGCGTGGTGAGCGGCATCGCGGGCTACGGCAACGCCGTGGGCGTGCCCACCGTGGGGGGCGAGCTGTTCGTCTCCGAGACCTACGCGGGCAACCCGCTGGTGAACGTCTTCTGCCTGGGCCTGGCCAGGAAGGAGGGCATCTTCCTGGCGCGCGCGGCGGGCGAGGGCAACCCCGTGGTCTACGTGGGGGCGCGCACGGGGCGCGACGGCATCCACGGCGCGACCATGGCGTCCGAGACGTTCGACGAGGGCTCCGAGGAGCGGCGGCCCACGGTGCAGGTGGGCGACCCCTTCCGCGAGAAGCTCCTCATCGAGGCCTGCCTGGAGCTGATGGCCGGGGATGCCGTCGTGGGCATCCAGGACATGGGCGCGGCGGGCCTGACGTGCTCCACCTGCGAGATGGCCAGCCGCGGCAACGTGGGCATCGAGGTCGACCTGGCGACGGTGCCGCGGCGCGAGACGGGCATGATCCCCTACGAGATCATGCTCTCGGAGTCCCAGGAGCGGATGCTCCTCGTGGTGAAGCAGGGCCGCGAGCAGGAGGTCCTGGACATCTTCGAGAAGTGGGATCTCGACGCGGTGGTGGTGGGTCGGGTCACGGGCGACGGGCGCATGCGGGTGCGGGACGGCGACCGGGTGGTGGCCGACATCCCGGCCCGCCCGCTGGCCGAGGACGGGCCCGTCTACCGGCGCCCCATGCGGCGCCCCGCCTACCTGGACGAGACGCAGGCCTGGGACGCCGCGCGACTCCCCCGGCCCGAGAAGCTCGAGGAGGCGCTCCTGGCCCTGCTGGCCTCGCCGAACATCGCCAGCAAGCAGCCCATCTGGCAGCAGTACGACCACATGCTGTTCTGCAACACGGTCGTCGGGCCGGGCTCCGACGCGGTCGTGCTCCGCGTGCCGGGGACCGGCAAGGGCCTGGCCCTGGCGGCGGACGGGAACGGCCGGTACACCTACCTGGATCCCTACGAGGGGGGGAAGCTGGCGGTGGCCGAGGCCGCGCGCAACGTGGCCTGCGCGGGGGGCCGGCCGCTGGCCATCACGAACTGCCTGAACTTCGGGAGCCCCGAGCGGCCCGAGATCATGTGGCAGTTCGCCGAGGCCGTGCGCGGGATGGGGGACGCCTGCCGCGCCTTCGGGACGCCGGTGACCGGGGGGAACGTGAGCTTCTACAACGAGACGCTGGGCACCCCCGTCTTCCCCACGCCCATCGTGGGCATGGTGGGCCTGCTGGAGGACGTGCGGCGCGCCACCACGCAGTGGTTCAAGGCGGCCGGCGACCTGATCTTCCTCCTGGGCGACTCGCTGGAGGAGCTGGGCGGCAGCGAGTACCTCAAGGTGATCCACGGGCTGGAGGCGGGACGCCCGCCGCGGCTCGACCTGGCGCGGGAGCGCGCCGTGCAGGCCGCGGTCCTGGACGGCATCGCGGCCGGCATCCTGCGCTCGGCGCACGACTGCGCCGACGGCGGGCTGGCCGTGGCGCTGGCGGAGTGCTGCATGACGGGACCGCGGACGCTTGGAGCAACGGCGGACCTCCCCGGGGCCTTCCGCGCGGACGCCGTGCTCTTCGGCGAGACGGCATCCCGCATCGTCGTATCCGTGGCGCCGGCGGATGCGGGCCGCCTGCAGGAGCTGGCAGGGCGCCACGGGGTGCCGTGCCACCGGCTGGGCGTCGTCGGAGGCGAGCAGCTCGTCCTCCGCGCGGGGGACGCGACGTGCAGCCTCCCCGTGGCCGCCGCGCAGCATGCCTGGGCCACCGGCCTCTCCCG
>JBHGAX010000396.1:0-3449 GCA_041946635.1 Methylomirabilales bacterium (SeqCode) | reverse complement strand
GGACCTCGGACCTCGGACCTCGGACCTCGGACCTCACATATCCCGGGCGAGGTATTGATTTCTCATCGCTCGTCCTGCATCGTTCGGCGCGTTCCCATGAGACCCTGGACCCCGGCCCTCGAACCGTGAACCGCGAGCTGCCCTCGGCCCGGACGCACTAGGATCGCACTCATGAAATCCATCCGCCGCCATCTCCAGATCAAGTTCGTCACGGGCCTCCTGGTCATCGTCCCCATCGCGGTGAGCGTGTGGACGTTCTGGAAGCTCTTCCTCTTCGTGGACGGGCTGCTGGCCCCGCTGGTGGACGAGACGTTCTCCATGCGGCTGCCGGGCGTCGGGCTGCTGGTCGCCATCCTGCTCGTCCTGCTCATGGGCATCTTCGCCACCAACGTGGTGGGGCGGCGCATCCTGGGCTGGCTGGACCTGCTGCTCTACCGGATCCCGATCTTCCGCAACGTGTACTCCTCGGTGAAGCAGCTCCTGAACGCCTTCTCGCCCGAGAACCAGGTGGCGTTCAAGGAGTTCGTGATCCTCCGGGACCGCGAGAAGGGCCACTACTCGTTCGGGTTCCTGACGGGGGAGCTGAGCCTGCAGCGCCTCAGCGGGGAAACGGAGTCCCTGTACGCGGTCTACGTCCCGACGAACCACCTCTACCTGGGCGACATCATGCTCGTGCGTCCCGAGGACGTCATCCTGACCCGCCTCACCATCCCGCAGGGCATCCAGATCATCCTCTCGGGCGGCATCAGCATTCCGCAGGCCCTCCGGCAGAAGCTGCCCGAGGCGGATCAGGCCTAGCAAATGCCGGAGCACAGCGGCAGGGAGTAGTTGCGCATGGACGCCTCATCCGGCCTCTGGCTGGAGGCCCTGCTCATCGGCGTGCTGATCCTGGTGAACGGCTTCTTCGCCGGCTCGGAGATCGCGCTCGTCTCCGCCCGGCGGAGCCGGATCCAGCAGCTGGCCGAGGGCGGGGACCCCCACGCCCGCCGCGTGGCACGCCTGCAGCAGGACCCCGATCGGTTCCTGGCCACCGTCCAGGTCGGCGTGACCTTCGTCGGCACCTTCGCCTCGGCCGTCGGCGGCGCCGCCGCGGTGCGCGCGCTCTCGCCGCTGCTCGAGGACCTGCCGGTCGTCGGGCCGTTTGCCGAGGTGATCGCCCTGGCGCTGGTCGTCCTGGTCATCACCTACGTCTCCCTCATCCTCGGCGAGCTGGTGCCCAAGTCGCTCGCGCTCCGGCACGCGGTGCGCTTCGCGCTGGCCGTGGCCGGCATCGTGGAGACCATCTCGCGCGTCACGTCGCCCCTGGTCCGCCTGCTGACCGCCTCCAACCGCCTGGTGCTGCGCCTCCTGGGGCAGCAGGGCGCGGAGGCGCGGGCCTTCGTGTCCGAGGAAGAGGTCAAGCACATGCTCCAGGAGGGGCGGGAGCAGGGGGTCTTCGACCAGACCGAGCAGGAGCTGATCCACAGCGTCTTCGAGTTCACCGAGTCCTCGGTCAAGGACGTGATGGTCCCCCGCCCCCGCATCCTGGCCATCGACATCGACATGCCCGTGGAGCCGATGCTGGCCTTCATCAACGAGACCGGCAAGTCCCGCTATCCGGTGTACCGGGGCAGCCTGGACGAGATCGTGGGCATCCTCTACGACCGCGACCTCTTCCGGCTCCTGACCGAGAAGAAGCCCATCGTCCTGGCCGAGATCCTGCGGCCGGCCTACTTCGCCCCGGAGACCGCCCGCGTGAGCCGCCTGCTCAAGCTCATGCAGCGCCGGCGCATGCCCATGGCCCTCATCGTCGACGAGTACGGCGGCGTGGAGGGCCTCATCACCATCGAGGACCTGATCGAGGAGATCGTGGGCGAGATCGAGGACGAGGCGGACCGGGAGCAGCTCCCCGTGCAGCGCCTGCGGGACGGCTCCTACATCGTGGACGCCTCCATCAACATCCACGACCTGGCGGACCACTACCACCTGAGCTTCCCCCCCTCCACCGAGTACGAGACGCTCGCCGGCTTCGTGCTCTCCCAGCTCCAGCGCGTCCCGCGCGGCGGGGAGATCGTGAGCTTCGAGGACTGGCGGCTCACCATCGTGGACATGGACGGGCGGCGGATTGCGCGCGTGAAGGTCGAGCGCCGGAAGGGCGACCGCCGGGACGTGAAGGCGCCGTGACGCGGCCGGCGTGCCCGCATGCCTGATCCGTCGCCCCCGTCCCCGCGGCCCCGGCCGGGCAGGGCTCGCCGCCGCCTCGCCCTCCTCGCCGCCCTCGCCCTCCTCCTGCCGCTGGCCGGCCTCTGGGCCGCCAGCCAGGCCCCGGCCGTCCGGCGCGCCGCGCACCGCCAGGCGGAGGCCCTCCTGCGCGCGGCGCTGCAGCGCGACGTCCGGGTCCAGGATATCCGCCTCCGGCCCTGGGTGGCGGCCCTCGAGCTGCAGGGCGTGCGCGCGGACCCGCCCTCGCCCGCCGCGGACGCCTTCGCCGCCGAGGCGGTCCAGGTCCGCTGGAGCTGGCGCGCGCTCCTCGACCGCCGGCTGCTGCTGCGGAGCCTGACGCTCATCCGGCCCGAGGTCAGGCTGGCGCGTCCCCGCGGCGGCGACGCCCCGCCGCAGGCGCTGCTCGCGCTCCCCCTCACCTTACCCTCCCTGCAGACGCGCGCCGGGTGGACGGTGACCCTGGAAGCGCTGTCCGTGGAGCAGGGCACCCTCCGCTGGCGCGCGCGCGACGGCACCCCGGGCCTGGCGGACGGGGTGAGCGGCCGCCTGGCCTGGCCGGACGGGCCGTCCCCCGCCGCCCGGCTGGCACTGCAGGCCGCCCGCCTGGACGTCCCGGCCGGCGGCCGGGCCTGGTCCCTCCGCGCCGTGCAGGCGGCGGCCGACTGGCGCGCCGCCGCCCTTGTGATCCGCGAGGCCCGCGCCGAGACGGCGGGCCTGCAGCTCGCCCTCCGGGGGGAGGTCCGCGATCCGGCGGGCCGCCCCGCGCTCGACCTGCAGGTCGAGGCGGCGCTCGCGCGCGCGGGTGGGGCCTCGGGCCCCGCGCCCCCGGCCGAGTCCCCGCTCCAGCTCGTCGGCCACCTCCAGGGGCCCCTGGCCGCCCCCCGCTTCTCGGGCGAGGCGCGCTGGCGGCTCGGGCCGGGCCAGGCACCGCCGACCCGCCTGGCGGCCGACTGGGTGGACGGCCGCCTGCGGGCCGAGGCGGTCGTGGCCCCGGCGGGGACGGAGCCCGTCCGCCTGCAGGCCGACCTCGTCCCCGCCAGCCGGGCCTTCACCCTCCAGCTCCGCGCAGCCCGGGCCGACCTGTCGGCCTTCCACGGCATGCCCGCCGGCCTGGCCGCGCTGGCCGGCCTCACGCTGCCCGCGCGGCTTCGCGGCCTGCTCACGGCGGACCTGACGGTCAGCGGCAGCGGCGCCGACCTGTCCGCGCTGCGGGGCGGCGGCGTCCTCCTGGTGGAGGGGCTCGGCGT
>JBHGAX010000395.1:0-3459 GCA_041946635.1 Methylomirabilales bacterium (SeqCode) | reverse complement strand
GTGAGGTGCACGCGGTCGCCGGGCTTCCGCTTGAAGAGCGCCGCGTGGTAGTGGTGCAGATCCTCCACGGCTTCGTCCCCGACGGCGAGAATCACATCGTCTGGCCGGAGGCCCGCGGCCGCGGCGGGCGTGCCCGGCTCCACCTTCACCACCAGCGCGCCCCGCTCCACCCGGTAGTCGTTCGCGAAGGCGAGCTGGGGCGTGAGGCTCACGGCGACCAGGCCCAGCGACGGCCGGACGACGCGCCGGCCTTTCAGGAGGTCCGCGTAGACGGGCTTCGCGTTGTTGATCGGGATCACGAAGCCGATGCCGTGCGCGGACTCCATGACGGCCGTGTTGATGCCCACCACCTGCCCCGCCAGGTTGAGCAGCGGACCGCCCGAGTTCCCCGAGTTGATCGCCGCATCCGTCTGCAGCAGGTCATGCAGGGTGGCCTGCTCCGGCTCGTCGGGCTCCTCCATGGACCGCCCGGTGCCGCTGATCACGCCCACCGTCACCGTGGGACCGCCCTCGATCCAGAGCGGACTGCCCACGGCCACCACCGTCTGGCCGATGCGCAGGCGGGACGAATCACCCAGCGGCAGGCTGCGAAACCCCGTCCCGGGGATCTTGACCACGGCCAGGTCGGTGAACCGGTCGGCGCCGATCAGCTCGCCCGTGAAGCTCCGCCCGTCGGTCAGGGTGACCTTGATGACCTCGGCGCCCCGGACCACGTGCTCGTTGGTCAGAACGTAGCCCCGCCCATCCACGATCACGCCGGAGCCCATCGCGGCGCTGCGGATGCGCTTGTTGAACTCATCCTGCTCGATGCGGCGGGTGGTGATGCTCACCACCGAGGGCAGCGTCTTCGCCACCATCGCCGGGATGACCTTGGACCCGACCCCGTTGCTGCGCGCCTCCACCCTTGGAGTCGCCGCGAGCCAGAGAAGCGAGGCGAGCAGCACCGCCGACGCGATCACTCTCGAGCAGCCCGTCCGACACCGCATGCTATCAGCCTTCCCGAGAGGGCGACCCCTCAATGCAAACCGAGGCGCGCCTTCAGCCTGCAAGGCAAGTGCCGCAACAGAGGCGCTGTTCGCGCCCCGCCCGACAGCCGTAACGCCTGCTATGCCGCGGCGTTTCGCTCCGCCCGCCGGGGCGGCACGGTGGCCGGCGCAGGCACCGTGCGGCAAAAGCCGCGGTTCCCCCCTCCCGGCTTGACTTTCTGTCAAACGAGGGCCTGAAGGCTCAGGCGAGAGGTGCGGGGCGGATCAGCGGACCCAGCCGGTGCGCCGGTCACCGCAGGCCCCGCGAACGAAGCCGCGCTGTTCTGCTTGAGCGAGGAGAGGGGCGCCGGTGGGGGCCGCGGCCGCCAGCTGGCTCCTCAGGATCTGCTGTGCGCGGAACGTGTAGTAGAGGTCATAACGGACCTCGCTCCCCGCGGTCTTCACGTCGAGGGCGAACGGAGAGAACTGGTTCGTCCGGATGACCACGGCCCCTGCGCTGCCGCGCGCCGAGGAGACCGTTGCCTCGCGGTCGTTCACGCCGACCAGCTCGAACTCCAGGAATCGCACCTCCGCGAGGTGCGGGTTGTGAGCGAGCCCCTGCACCCGCATCGTTCCCGGATCGGGGCGCACGCAATTCCAGTACAGGACCACCCGTGCGGAGCCGGCTCGATGCGAGTAGGCGTCGGGCGACGGGTCGACAGGCACCCGGCGGGGGGACGCCCCCGGGGCTTGGGACTCACCCAGCGGCGCGCAGGCAGCGAGCCCGACGCTCAGCACGCCGGCCACAAGCGCGTGTTGCCACATGGCTTTCCTCGCCGCTCCCCGAAGTCGAGAGGGCCGGTCGGATCGTCTCCGGCCGGCCCTCGACCCAGCCGCGGAAAAGAGCGCTACGGATTCTTCTTCCGGACGTCCGGCCCCTCGGTGCCCTTCGACTCCTGCTTGCGGATGTCCGGGCCTTCGGTGCCCTTCGATTCCTGCTTGGCCTTCGCGGCGGCGCCCTTCTTCCTCGGCGCCTTGCGCACGTCCGGCCCCTCGGTTCCCTTCGACTCCTGCTTGCGGATGTCCGGTCCCTCGGTGCCCTTGGACTCCTGCTTCTTCACGGCAGCCGCGGACTTCGCCTTGCCCTTGCCCCGAATGTCCGGCCCCTCGGTGCCCTTGGACTCCTGCTTTCGGACGTCTGGGCCCTCGGTGCCCTTGGGCTCGACCTTGCGAACGTCCGGCCCCTCCGTGCCCTTGGCCGGCTGTTGGGCGAACCCCGGGGCGCTGACGAGCAGCACGAGTGCCGCGAAGACTACCAGACTGACTAGCCTCCTCATCCTCGAGCCTCCTTGATGGTTGTTGAGAACCAATATTCCGTACGCCGCGTTCGTGCAGGCACTGTGCCATCTGGCTTCGCCATCTCCCTATCTGCAACGGCTGCACTTACACGTGCACGGCTCGCCGGTGACTCACACGAAGCTCGATCGGGGTGGGGACGCCGACAAAGAGGCAAATCGGACGGCAGGGCGTGCCTAGTCGTTGGACATTTTGGCAAACGTATCGATTGCGCGCGGGGCCAGGCAGGGCGGCCTGTCGCTCGGTTGCAGATCAAACGGCGGCGGAACTCTCCCACAGCCCCCGCGACTCGGACTCAAGCAGGCGGCGCTCCGTGAAGGCAGGGGGCCGTGGACTCCGGCGCCCGGACGTCGCCCGCAGCCCACGGCCCTACCCGCCGTCCCGCTCAGAGGATCGCCGCCGCTGTTCCGATCCCCATCGGACCGCTCGCCGCGCGAGCCTTCGTTCCCATCGGGACCCTCGTCTCGGCGTGGAGGCGCCTTCGGAGCGCCTCTGGAGAAGCGCCGGTCGCGATGGCCGGCGCGCGGCGAACGCGACGGTGGAACGCTCGCGGCCGCCTATTGCGTGCGGGCAGAGGCGGACCCCCTGCCCCTTGCAGTACGCCCAGAGCCGCTCGCGATGCTGGATGGCACGGTGGATCAGGATGAACGTTGCGAGGGATACGCCGGGAGCGATCTCCACCCGCGTGCGGGACACGGTGCTGACGGCCGATCCGGTCATGGCGCCCTCCCAAGCGCGAGACGGGATAGGAAGTGCGGCGGCCCTTCCGGAGTCGCAGGCGGCGCGCCCTACCAGGGCACGTGCTGGCGCATACCGGGACTGCGGGGAATATGGACCGTGCTACGGTCGCGAGCCCCCGACTCGTCCGCGGACGGCCGGAAAGCGCCGACCTCCGCCCGATCGGCCGGGACGCTCGAGAGGCGCGCGCACCCGGCCCCGACCAGCAGGACCAGCGCGATGACCCAGGCTGCACGTCGCATCGGAGTTCTCATGGCGATCACCGTTCCCGAGAAGGTGCGCCTGCACGAGAACCGGGAAGCGGGCAGCGCCGGCTTCAAACCGCCGGCGCTGCCGATCGCCGTCTTGCCTACCGCGCCCGGATGTCCGGGCCCTCGGTGCCCTTGGGCTCGATCTTGGC
>JBHGAX010000394.1:0-3500 GCA_041946635.1 Methylomirabilales bacterium (SeqCode) | reverse complement strand
CCCCGTTCAGGCCTGTGCGAAGCGACTGTCCCCCATTACCCACCCTACATGGCATCGCCCTGAAGTAGCCACAGGCGCCGGCGCCCTGTCAACAGGAAACGATCCGATCAATCAGGATGCCGACATCGCCGTGCGCGAACGGCAGGGGCGATGCTGACGCCCGAAGGCTGGAACGCGCCCACGCCTTGCGGTAAGCTCGGGAGCATGGAGCCGGTCGCACGATACCGCGGGGCGCTCCTCGGCCTGGCCGTGGGGGACGCCCTGGGCATGCCGGTCCAGTCCACCCGGGGCACGGTGGAGCCGCCGCTCACCGACATGGTGGGCGGGAGCCGGCTGAACCTGCCCGCCGGCTGCTGGACCGACGACACCTCGCTGGCCCTCTGTCTGGCGGAGAGCCTCATCGCGTGCCGGGGCTTCGACCCGGTGGACCAGCTCACCCGGTACTGCCGCTGGATGTTCGAGGGCCACAACAGCAGCACCGGCTTTTGCTTCGATCTCGGCGCCACCACGCACGACGCGCTGCAGCGCTTCCACGCCACCCGCAACCCCTACCCGGGCCTCACGGCGCCCGACACCGCCGGGAACGGCTCGCTCATGCGCCTCGCCCCCGTGCCGCTGTTCTTCGCCGGGAACCCGGGGGAGGCGATCCGGCGGGCGGCGGACAGCTCGCGCACCACGCATGCCACCGCCGAGGCGGTGGACGCCTGCCGCTACTTCGCGGGGCTCCTGGTCGGCGCCCTGCAGGCCCGGCCGAAGGCGGAGCTGCTCTCGCCCATGTTCTGCCCGGTGCCCGGCTTGTGGGATGCGGAGCCCCTGACCCCTACCATCGCGCAGGTCGCCTCCGGGTCCTTCATCCGGAAGGACCCGCCGGGCATCCGGGGCCTCGGCCACGTCGTGCGATGCCTGGAGGCGGCGCTCTGGGCCTTTCACCGGACGGACTCGTTCCGGGAGGCGGTGCTGCGGGCGGTCAACCTGGGGGACGACGCGGACACCACCGGCGCGGTCTGCGGGCAGATTGCCGGGGCGTACTACGGGGAGCAGGCGATCCCGGATCCCTGGCGGGCCACGCTGGCGAAGCGGGAGACGATCGAGGCCTACGCCACGCGGCTGTGGGATCTTGCGAGCCAGCACCGCGCAACCTAGCCTACCTAGCCGGCTGCCTTTCACCTGGCGGCGCGCGCCCGCACTCCGGGTGCCGCGGCCGTCGCGCGCCTGGACCATCCAGGCCACGCTGAGGATCGTCCCAGGATGCCCGTGACCTGCGGCCCGGACAGGCCGGTTCGCCGTCCGATCCGACGCTACTTGACCGGTGTGGTGTTGAGCGGGACGGTCAAGGCGCCCATGGGCATCAGCGTGATGCTCGGCCTGGGGCCCAGTTTCCTGTAGGCCATGGCCAGCGCCTCCTCCACCGTCCGGGCGGGCGTGAACAGCAGCATCCGGGAGAACTCCGGATCCATCCCGGAGACCAGAATGAACTCGGCCTTCTTCATGAGGCGGGTGACCGCGTAGGCCTTGTGCGCGCCGATCTCGAACTTCTCGCGCAGCACGGCCTCGACGCGTTCCGGCGTCCGGCACTCCCGCATCATCTGCTCGTAGTGGGTGGAGCCCGAGCCCTCGCAGCACTCGCCCAGGATGATGACGACCCCCCCTTCCCGCACCGCGCACCAGGCGTTGTCCATCGTCTTCTGCAGCTGGTAGACGTTGATGTCCTTGGGATACCCGCCGCAGGAGGCGATGACCAGGTCGGCCTCCTGCTTCACCTCCGCGCCGTAGACCTGGTCGACGAAGGCGCAGGCCTGCTTGTGCGCCGTGATGTAGTCGCCCGCGAACACCTGGAGGAACCGCTTGTCCTCGTCCAGGACGACGTTCAGCAGGAACGAGGGGCGGCACATCTCCACGCCCTCGATCTGGTCGAGGTACACGGGATTCCCCTCCAGGCGGCCGATCACGGCGTTCGGATCGAACATCATGCTGTGGTTGTGCCGGATGGTCTCGTAGGCGGCCACGCCGGGCAGCATGGCCTTGCGGCCCCCGCCGTAGCCGGCGAAGAAGTGGTGGACGATGCTGCCGGTACAGACGATGTGGTCCGCCTGGGTCACCAGCGTGTTGAACCCGACCTTCGTGCCCCGGGAGGTCGTGCCGAAGAAGGTGAACTGGCTGTCGTCGAAGCAGTCGGTATTGTGCATGGCCACGCGGGCCGCCACCGCCGGGCCGACCTCGGCGGTCATCTCCGCCGCCGTCATCGCCCGGTGCGTGCCCAGCGAGAACACGATCCGCATGTTGGCGTCCGGGACGCCGGCGGCGTTCAGCTCGTCCAGCAGGATCGGCATGAACGCGTCGCTGCGCGCGACGCGGGTGGGGTCGTTGACGATGAAGGCCACGGTCTGGCCGGGCCTGACGATCTCCCGCAGGGGCGGCGAGTCGATCGGGTTGCGGATGGCCGCCCGCACGGCGGCTGCAGGATCGGGGATCTCGGGAAACCGCTTGATGGTGAGCTCGTCCACGACCAGCGCCGGGTCGAGGGAAAACGCCACCTCGCCCTTGCCGTACCGGAGGCTGTAGGTCTTCATGGCTCCCTCGTGGGATGCGGGCCCGCGGGCGGGGGATCCACGCCGTACCTTACCCGAAATACCGGCGTCTGATAAGCGCAAGTTTGGCGTGCGCCACGAGACACCTCAATCGGCCCTCACGATCTCCACCCAGTTCGCGCCCCGCCCAGCCGGGTACCTCCCGAGCAGCTTCAGCCCGCCGCTCGCCGCATCGATCGCGTGGCTCGAAATCGTGTCCGATCGCTCCCCGGCGGCCACCAGGAATTCCCGTGGGGTCGATGGCAAAGCCGCGCGGCTGGCGCTCCGTCGAGGCGCTGCCCAGGTAGGTCAGCTCGCCGCTGTCCGCGGCGACGCGGAAGGCGCCGAGGGTGCTGCTCGTGCGCTCCGACGCGTACAGGAACGTGCCATCCGGAGTGAGGTGGATGTCGGCGGCCCAGATGTCCTTCTCACATCCGCAATCCGCAATGTCGCCCCCGGTCCTTCCACTTCGCAGTCCGCACGTGCCTCCGGCTCCTCCAATCCGCACGCCGACATCCGCGATCCGAAATCCCGATGTCGTTACCGGATGATGCGATCCACCGGGAAGCCCCAGACGCCGCGGCCCTGGGCCTTCGCCATCCGCTCGTAGGTGTGGTACTCGAATGGCGCGCCGGGCGTCGCCACGGCCAGGCCCTGCTGGATCAGCCACGCGCCGAGGTCGACCGGTGGATCGAGCAGGGAGGTGCCCGGGACGTAACAGATGGCGCTCAGGCTCCCGTCGTCCAGCTCGGCCTGCGGCTGGCACCGCACGAAGCCCTGGATCTTGAGGCTGAGGGCGTTCGCGGCGCGGCTCCCGCACACGGGCGGATTGAACTCGTCGCGGCAGACGCGGGCCGCGTCCGGGACGAACGTGCCGAACAGGCGCACGGTCTTGCCCAGGACCCGGAGCGACGCGTCGTCCTGGACGATCGC
>JBHGAX010000393.1:0-3501 GCA_041946635.1 Methylomirabilales bacterium (SeqCode) | reverse complement strand
AGCCGCCAGCCGCGAGCCGCGAGCCGCACCTCCGGCGTCCGATGCATTCCGCATTCCGCAATCCGCATTGGCGTCACTGCCGGCTCACCCGCGGGTCGATGGCCGCGTACGAGAGGTCCACCAGCAGGTTGATCACCACGAACGCCAGCGCGAAGACCAGGATGGCGCCCTGCAGCAGGATGTAGTCCCGCGCGAAGATGGCGCGGACGATGAGCCGGCCCATGCCGGGCCAGGCGAACACCGTCTCCGTGAGCACCGCCCCGCCCAGGAGCTGGCCGACCTGCAGGCCCAGGAGCGTCACGATGGGAATGCAGGCGTTCCGCAGGCCGTGCTTCACCACCACCAGCTGCTCCCGCACCCCCTTGGCGCGCGCGGTCCGGATGTAGTCCTCGCGCAGCACCTCCAGCACGCTGGAGCGCGTCATGCGCGAGACCATGGCCAGCGAGGGCAAGGCCAGCGTCACGGCGGGCAGGACCAGGTGGCGCCAGGAGCCGCTCCCGCCGACGGGCAGCCAGTTCAGCCACAGGCTGAAGAGCACGATGAGCGTGAGGCCGGTCCAGAAGACCGGCATGGAGAGCCCGAAGAGGGACAGCAGGCGCACCGCGCCGTCGAAGAGCGAGTTCGGCCAGACGGCCGAGACGACGCCCGCCAGGATGCCGAAGAGCACCGCGATGAGGAGCGCCGCCGCGGTCAGCTCCAGCGTGGCCGGCCAGACGTCGCGGAGCTCGGCGCTCACCGCCCGCCCCTCGCGGATGGAGCGGCCGAGATCGAAGCGCACCAGGTTCCCGATGTACTGCGCGTAGCGGACCAGGAGCGGCTTGTCCAGGCCGAGCGCCGCGCGCACCTCCGCCACCGACTCCTGGGTGGCGTGCTCGCCGAGCATGAGCGTGACGGGATCGCCGGGGATCAGCTCGATGGTGAGCATGACGGCGAAGATCACCCCGAGCACGGCGGGGATGGCCAGCAGCAGGCGGCGGAGGATGAAGAGGAGCATGGGGCACAAATGCGGATGCCCCCGGGCCGGCGCCCGGGGGCATCCCGCCGTTCGGTCGGCCGCTCGGGCGGCTACCTGTCGAGCCAGACCTTCTGCAGGTCCAGGTTGTACTCCACGGGATGCATGCTGAAGCCCCGCACGTAGCGCTGGGCCGCCGCGGTCTCCTTGGTGTTGGCGATGGGAATCCAGACCGGCTCCTTCGCCATGATCGTCTGGGCCTCGGCGTACATCTTGGCGCGCGCGGCCTGGTCGGTGCTGCTCCGCGCCTTCTCGATCAGCTCGTCCACCCGCGTGTTGCAGTAGCGGGCGCGGTTCCAGCCGCCCGGCGGGACGTTCTTGCACAGGAAGGACGAGTGCATGGTGTAGTCGGCGTCGTTGTTGGTCGTCACCCAGCCGAAGGTGTACATGTGGTGGTCCAGGTTGGCCGAGCGCATCTGGCTGAAGACCGCGCCCCACTCCAGGAACTGGATGCGCGCGTCGACGCCCACCTCCTTGAGCTGGGCCTGCACCGCCTCGGCCATCTCGGCGTCCTTCAGGTAGCGCCCGCGGGACGCGAGCCACGAGAGCGCGAGCTTCTGGCCCCCCTTCTGCAGGATGCCGTCCGGGCCGGGCGTCCAGCCGGCCCTGGCGAAGAGCGCCTTGGCCTTGGCCTTGTCGTACGGGTAGAGCTTGTCCAGCTCCATGTCCTTGAAGCCGAAGACGCTGGGGGCCAGGTAGCCGCGCGGGCGCACCGCGCCGCCCTCGTAGATGTTCTCCACGATCTGGTTGACGTTCACCGCGTGCGACATGGCCTGCCGGAGCAGCACGTCGTCCACCGGCGGCTTGGTGAGGTTGAACCCCACGAAGATGATGCGGCCGCCCACCACCTCGTAGACGTTCGCCCGCCCCTCCCGCTTGAGGGCGGGCAGCTCGGCGGGCGAGGGGATCAGCACCATGTCCGCCTCGCCCGTGCGGAGGGCGATCATGCGGGCGCCCTCCTCGGGCACCACCTTGAACACCACGCGATCCAGCAGCGCCTTGTCGCCCCAGTAGTCGGGGTTGCGCTCGATGGTGATGCTGGTGTTGGTCCTCCACTCCACGAACTTGAACGGCCCGGTGCCCACCGGGTTGCGGCCGTAGTCCTGCCCGAACTTCTTCACCGCGGCGGGGGAGACGATCCCGACGTAGGCCATGGCCAGGGACCGGAGCGCCGGCCCGTACGGCTCCTTGGTGTTGATGTCCACGGTCAGGCCGTCCACCACGTCCGCCCCGGCGAACGGCCCGGCCAGGCTGGCCCAGCGGGCGCCCGGCTTCTCGTTGAACGCGCGGTCGATGGTGAACTTGACCGCCGCCGCGTTGAACGGGGTGCCGTCGTGGAACTTGACGTTCGGCCGCAGCTTGAAGCGGATCTTGGTGGGGGAGACGACCTGCCAGCTGGTGGCGAGGCGCGGCTGCAGCTTGCCCTGCTCGTCCAGGACCAGCAGCGGCTCGATGATGTTGTAGTACACCCAGGCGCCCGGCCCCGTGGTCTCCAGGTTCGAGTCGAGGGACACGGGGTCCGTGGGCCGGACGATGGTGAGCGTCCCGCCGCGCTTCGCGCCGGCGAGCGCGTGGGCGGCCGGCAGTGCCAGGGCGACCGCGAGAACGAGGATCCAGGGGGTCCGGCGTCTCATGGCTCTCTCCTTTGCGGGGTGCGTGTGCGCCGTCAGATGAGGGCCGCCAGTTCGTCCAGGTTCGCCCACGCCATCGTCCGGCGCCCCTCCTCCAGCTCATGGATCATCTGGATCAGGCGGGCGGTGAGACACTCGGCTCCGGGGTTGTCAAGCAGGGCTGCAGGGGCTAGGCGCGCGCCTCGCGCACCTCCACCCCGTCGGCCGTGCCGACGATGACCTGCGCGGCCATGCCCAGGAAGAGCCCCGTGCCCACGATGCCGGCGCGGGTCAGGAGCGCCCGCTCCAGCTCCTCTGGATGGACGATGCCGTCGAAGCGGCAGTCGAGGATGTAGTTGCCCTCGTCGGTCAGGAACGGCTCACCAGCCGCGGTCCGGCGGAGATCCGGCTTGCCGCCCAGGCCCTCGATGAAGCGGAGGTGCGATTTCCAGCCGAACGGCACCACCTCCACCGGCAAGGGCGCCTTGGTGCCCAGGCGGCTCACCAGCTTGGAGGCATCGGCCAGGATCACCAGGCGGCGGGAGGCGGTCGCCACGATCTTCTCCCAGAGGAGCGCACCGCCCAGGCCCTTGATGAGGTTCAGGCGCGGGTCCACCTCGTCGGCGCCGTCCAGGTCGAGGTCGAGCTGCGGGTCCTGATCCAGGGTCGTGAGCGGGACGCCCGACTCCCGGGCGACCGCGGCGATGGCGCTGGAGGTCGGAACGCCGCGCACGTCGTGCAGGCTCCCCGCTCTCAGTCTACGCCCGATGGCCTGCACCATGAGCGTCGCGGTGCTGCCGCTTCCCAGGCCGAGCACCATGCCCGACTGCACGAGCCCCGCGCCGTGCTCCGCCGCCCGCTCCTTTGCATTCATCGCTC
>JBHGAX010000392.1:0-3526 GCA_041946635.1 Methylomirabilales bacterium (SeqCode) | reverse complement strand
GGGGCTCGGGAAGTGCCGAGGGCCGAGAGCGAGAAACTGGATCTCCCGCCTTTGGCAAAGGGGCTGGGGGGGATGTGCTCTCCGTCAGCAGGCGCGGACCTTGCGCGCGATGGCCAGCCACTCCTTGTGGGCCACGGGGCCGCTGTCCGGGGTCTCGCAGAGGTCCACGGCCTCGAGCGCCAGGATCTCGAAGCGGGCGGGCGGGAGCAGGGCCTCCAGCTCTCCGGCCTCGAAGAAGTGCACCAGCTTGCCCCTGGGATCCACCCGTGTGTTCGGCTCGGGATAGGGCGGCCAGGTCTCGAAGCCGGCCTCCGCCGTCGAGTAGTTCGCCATGGCCAGGATGCCGCCGTCGCGGGCGAGGTGCCAGAGGCTGTTCACCAGCCGCTGGCGGAGCCCGGCCGGCTGCAGGTGGATCAGGTGGACGGCCACGCAGGCGTCGAAGCAGCCCGGTCGGAGCGCCGGGTCGGCGAGGTCGCCCTGCACGAAGGCGACCGCCAGGCCGGCCGCCCGGGCCCGCGCGCGTGCCCGGCGCAAGCCGTTCCCGCTGAGGTCCAGGCCCGTCACGGCGAAGCCCTGCTCCGCGTAGTACAGCGCATCGCGCCCGGAGCCGCACCCGGCCTCCAGGATGGTGTGCACCTGCGCCTGGCGAAAGAGGGCGGCCAGGCGGGGCGCGATGGAGGTGGGCTGCGTGCCGTACACCAGCCCCGCGGCGTAGCGCGCTTCCCAGAAGGCCAGCGCGTCGCGGGCTTCGACGATGGGACGCATGTGCGGGTCAGTCTGGCGGGCCGCTGCGGGCGGGGGGCGGCGTCCTTCCGGGGGTCACTGGGGGCGCACCTCGACCTCGGTGGGCCCCTTCACCACGGCGGTGAAGCCGACCGCATAGGGACAGAGCAGGGGCACGCGGATGATGGCCTCCCCCTCCTTCTCCTTGTGGTAGGCCGCGATGCGCATGGCGTAGCCGTTGATGCTGCCCGAGATGATCCCGCCCTTCACGTAGCCCCAGCGGTGCTGCCGGTGGCTGTCGTTGATCGCCGTGATGATGGAGACGCCGTCCGGCCGGAAGTCCTGGTGGTCGGCGCGGGAGAGCTTGGTGCTGGCCTTCTTGTCCCCCCACATGGGGTGGGAGTGGTAGTCGCCGACCAGCTCCCACCGGGACGTCGTGCGGACGGCCTCGGCCACGCGCTGGCTGCGATGCCAGGTGACGTGCACCTCCTGGTACTTCCGCACGGCGGACTGGTAGGGGACCACGAAGTCGACCATCACCCGCTCGGGCTCGCGGTGGCCCAGGAGGATGCCGAAACACTCCTTGCGGTACACCTCGATCGTGGATACCAGGAGTCCCACGAAGGCGTTCTCGCTCAGGTAGACTTCCATGGGCGTTCCCTCCCCCAGCGGCCGGATCCCGCCGGGGCGGGATCACGACTGTCCGCGCCGGACGAGGAGCGCTGCCGCCTGCCCCCGCACCGCGGGGCCGGGGCCGGTCAGCGCGAGCTCGCGGAGATCCCGCGCGAGCAGATAGGGCAACAGGGCCGCGGCGATCCGGCCCGGCGTGGCCGGGTTGTTCGCCAGGGCCAACTTGACCGGGTAGCGAGCCACCCAGCGGCCGTCCCGGGCGATGGCCTCCAGGGCGCCGGGCGCCGCCCGGCGCGAGGCCGCGAGCTTCACCACGTCCCCCTCGGTGAGGCGGGCGTTGCCGAGCAGCGTGCCCACCACCCGGGGCTCCGGGTCGAACAGCAGGCGCTCGACCAGGCGGCGGACCGGCTGCCGCGCGAGCGCCACCCGGACGCCCACCGGCTCGACGGGCGGCGGCGCCTCTTCCTCGGCCGGCGCCGCCGTCTCGGTCAGGAGCAGCGCCGCGATGCGCGCCCCCTGTCGCTCCAGGCACGCGCGGACCGCCTCGACCCAGGACTCCCCCAGCAGCCGGCACAGCCCGGCGCGGTCGAGCAGGCCATCCGCCGCCTCGAGCACCCGCGCATCCTGGGAGGCCATGCGGGCGACGACGTGCGCGAGCGCGGAGGCCGCCTCGGCGGCGGGGCGGGTCTCCAGATGTTCCGCGAAACGCCGGAGGCGCATCTCGGGATCGCGGACGCCTCCGAGGAGGGCCAGAAGCGCGTCGACCTCCCGCTCGATCCGCCGCCGCCGGGACGCGGCCAGGAGACCGCAGAGGTTCCCGATCACCGAGGGCTGGAGATGCATGAGCGGTCTGGTCGTGGGTGGCGGCCGCGAGGCGGACGCCCGAACGGATCAGCCGAACGGGAGATGGACTAGCGTGGATATCGATCGCGGGGGGCCGGACCCGGGTGTGTGGTGGAGGGCAAGGGATTCGAACCCTCGACCTCCGCGTTGCGAACGCGGCGCTCTCCCAACTGAGCTAGCCCCCCTTCACCGCCACACCCGCCCGGGGACCCGCCACCGCTCCGCATGATCCGGATCCCGGGCCGTGCCTCTACGGTCCGCCGCCCAAGGATCGCCGATCCCTGGGCGGCGATTGAATATAGTCAATGGGGCGAGGACTGTCCAGTGGATTCCGTGGAGGCGAGGCGCGGCTCAAAACGCGAACCCTGCCAAAAAGTCAGCTGTGCCGCCAGGCACACTTAACGCATAACTTGTTGATTTTCAAGAATCCGTCCCTGGAAGCTCCTCCTCGGCGCCGTCCGGGCTGACCTCCCGGTTGATGGGGACCCCCTGCCGGCACATGGGGCAGCTCTCCGGTGGGTAGGTCGGCACGTCGCGGCTCACGATGGTGAAGAGGGGGTACTTGAACTTCAGGTGAGTGCTCCGTCGCCAGACCGCCCCCACCCCGACCACCTGCCCGCCCATGCTCTCCACCAGCCGGGCCAGCTGCTTCACGGTCTCGCCGGTGGTCAGGATGTCCTCGATGATCAGGACGCGGCCGCCTTCCGCAAAGAAGGCCCGGTACTCCCGGGGAAGCGAGACCACCGTCTCTCCCCCCGGACCCTTCTCCTTCGTGGCGAAGATGAAGCGCGGGCGGGCGGGATGCGCTCGGGCCACGCAGTGGCCGATGAGGCCGGCCGCGTACCCGGTGGTGAGCACCAGATCCACCGGCTGCCGGCTGAAGTGGGTGGCGATGATGTCGCCCATCCCCTCCGTGAAGTGGGGCTCCGTGGTGACGAGCGCCTTGGCCACGTACTCCGAGGTGTGCCGGCCGGAGCGCAGCACGATGTGGCTGTCGGTCCGGTACGCCCCGGTGCGGAGCAGGATGCCGCGGTGGAGGCGCTCCAGCGTCTCGGGATCGATGGACACGATCTTGTCGCGATTCGGCATGGAGCCCCCCTATCCCGCGCGCCCGTCCACCCAGAGGGGGACCGCGCGGTTTCGCCGGACGTCCCAGAGGCCGCGCTCCCGGATCCGGAGGGCCGGAATCGCGGTGAAGGTGAGGACCTGCGCACTCAAGAGCGGGTTCGCCCGCGTGCAGCCCAGGTCGCGAAGCGCCGCGTTCACCGCGCGGAGCTCTCCGGCGAGGCGGTACACGGGCGCCGCGGAGGTCACGCCGCCCAGGGGCAGC
>JBHGAX010000391.1:0-3530 GCA_041946635.1 Methylomirabilales bacterium (SeqCode) | reverse complement strand
CCTCGCCACACCACTCTATGACTGTCCGGCTTTGCGCAGCACGCTCTTTCGCCTCTTCGGGCAGAGATTCAGCGAGGCAGTCACCGATGTGCTGACCGGCGATCGGACGTACAGGGAGCTCGTGACCACTCCGGTGAACTACCTGACCTTGCTGAAAGCGTGGGGGCGGAGTACATGAACACCCTGGATCCGAGTGGGTGTCGTGTCCACGCGTCCTCGCCCAGAGGATCCGGGCGCACGTGAGGATGTTCCCACCCGGACCCCGTCTCCCTGCCGGGGTGCAGACGCTGCTCTGGGTGATGTGCCCCACCCGGCTCCTGGAGTGGTGCCTGCGTCACTACGGCGACCCGTTCAGTCTCCGGCTTGCCCACGCCCAGCACCTGGTCGTGCTCGCCGATCCCGCCGCCATCAAGGCGGTCTTCACGGGAGATCCCGGCCTGCTCCTGGGCGGCAAGGGTAACGCAATCCTGGAGCCCGTGGTCGGCCCCCACTCGGTGCTCTTGCTCGACGGACCCGCCCACCTCCGCCAGCGGCGGCTGCTGCTCCCGCCGTTCCACGGGGAGCAGCTCCAGCGCTACGGGGATCGGATCGCCGAGATTGCTCGCCGGCAGCTCGACAGCTGGCCAGTGGGTGTCCCGGTAGCCTTGCGCCCGCGCCTGCAGGCCATCACGCTCGAGGTGATCATCCGCCTGGTGTTCGGCATCGAGGAGGCCGCCCGCCTGGAGCGGCTCCGGGTGCTCTTGCAGCGGGTGCTCGACCTCGCGGCGTCCCGGACCATGGCCTTCCTGCTGCTGTGGCTTCCTCGACCGCGCGTCCGGCGACGGTGGGGTCCCTGGGCGAGATTTCAGCGCGCCATTGACGGAGTCGATGCCGCGCTCTTCGAGGAGCTGGGCCGGCGGCGGCGGGCGGCCTCCGCGTCCGACCGCGACAGCGTGCTCTCGCTTCTCCTCCGAGCACGGGATGAGCATGGGAACCCGATGACGGACGCGGAGCTCCGGGACGAGCTGATGACCCTCCTGGTGGCCGGCCACGAGACGACGGCCACGGCCCTGGCCTGGGCCTTCGAGCGGCTGCTCCGGGCGCCGCGCAGCCTCGCCCGTGTCCAGCACGAGCTGGCGGAGGGCGGCGGGGCCTACCTGGACGCGGTTCTGAAGGAAGTCCTGCGCTTGAGGCCGATCGTCCCCATCGTCGTGCGGCGGCTGGCGGCGCCCATGCTGGTGCAGGGCTACGTCCTGCCCGCCGGCGCTCACGTGGCCCCCTGCAGCTACCTCGTGCATCGGCGCCCGGACGTCTATCCGGACCCGCTGGCGTTCCGGCCCGAGCGGTTTCTCGAGGCGCCCCCCGACCCCTACGCCTGGATCCCCTTCGGCGGCGGGAGTCGCCGTTGTCTGGGCGGCAGCTTTGCCATGTACGAAATGAAAGTCGTGCTCTCCACCGTCCTGGGCCGGGCCGAGCTGCGGCCCGCTGTCCAGGCCGCGGAGCCGATCCGGCGCCGCGGACTCACCTTCGCCCCTGGGCGCGAGGCCTTGGTCGTGGTGGCGGAGCGGACGCCATCGCGATAGATGGCCCGGCCGGCGGACTTGTCGCCGGAGTCCTCGCGTACCAGCCATGATCTCACCGCACGCCGAACAGCCGGGTGGAGACACCGGAGTGACATTGACCGCATTCGTCTCGCACCGTAGATTCGAGATCGAGCCCGCCGGGTTCTGCGACCTGTGCATCCTTTAGCGGCAAGCCGGCGGCGGCCCGCATTCGCCCGAACTCGACCGACCCCTTCGCGGGGCCACACATGTTTGAGGACGTCTACACGAGCGGACGCTATCTCGAGCAGAACCCGCAGTGGCACGTCGAGGAGTCGCCGTGGAAGGCGCAGCAGATCCTTCGGATGCTGCAGAAGAACCGGCTCGCCCCCAAGACCATCTGCGAGGTGGGGTGCGGGGCCGGGGAAGTCCTGAAGCAGCTGCAGGAGCGGATGGGTCCCGAGTGCGAGTTCTGGGGGTACGAGGTCTCTCCGCAGGCATTCGCGCTCTGCCAGGCGCGGGCGAACGCCCGCCTGCACTTCCGGCTCGCTGGAATCTCGGAAGCTAGAGCGGCGCGCTGCGAGTTGCTCCTCGTGCTCGATGTCCTCGAGCACGTGGAGGACTACTTCGGGCTGCTCCGCGCGATGCAACCGATCAGCCCGGACGCCATCTTTCACATTCCCCTGGATTTGTCCGTGCAGACGGTGTTGCGCCCCGACGGCCTGCTCAAGCGTCGCCGCCTGCATGCCCACATCCACTACTTCAGCAAGGAGATCGCTCTCCAACTGCTCCGCGACGTAGGCTACGAGGTCGTGGACTACTTCTACACCCCGCGCTCCATTGACCTCGCGACGGAACCCGTCCAGCGCGTGTTGCGGCCGCCGCGCCGGCTGCTGTTTGCCCTCAGTCCGGACTGGGCCGCCCGGCTGCTCGGCGGCTTCAGCCTGCTGGTCCTCGCCCGCTCTCCGGAGCCTTCCGGGAGGCACCGGGCGTAGAGCCGCGCTCGGGATCGTGCCGAGCCGTGCTTGCGGATAGCGCGATCACCGCACACTAGTCTGGGCCGCCTCCCCCTTCCATCGCGCCCCCGCGGGACGGCGCGCCGCTCGAGACGTGCAGGCCCAAGCAGGTAGACTCGGACGCCTGTTCGGAACCGCCTCCTGCGTCGCCTTCGCGGCAGGCGTGGGTCCCGCGCGGCCTGGCCGTCCACAGCAGATTCGCGCGGGGATTCTTCATGCGGCCGTGTAAAGGCGGGGCAAGTCCTGTAAAGAGTTCCAACGCCGGAGCGTGGCGGCCTGGCTCACCGCCGGCGCCGGGCCAATGATCCGGGGCCGCCGCGGGCCGAGCCGCCTCGGGTTGCGCGTGCGATTAACTCGCCGCGAACACAAAGCTCACACTGCGTCGTGGGGGGGTTCGCAACTTGCATGAAGAAGCACCGGGGACATTGCTCGACGAGGGGCGACAGGCGTGCCGCGCGTCGGAGCTGGCCATGACCCGAGTGCATCGCTTGTCGGGAGGGGGCGCCGTCGCGCGCCGAGGTACATCGGTGAGGTTGGCCGCGGATGCGGCCAAGGGCCGGCCTGACGAGCCCTGAGCAGCCCTGGGAAGGCAGGCGCCCCCCATGCGTGCTCGATGGCTCCGCATCACCGTCCTCGCCATCCTGCTGATCGTCCTGATCGTCATCCTGCTCCCGACCCTGCTCAGCGAACCGTTGCGTCGCATGATGGAGCGGAACGCGAATAGCCGCCTGCAGGGTTACTCGCTCACCATCGGGAAGATCCGGCTTCACCCGCTCACCTTCTCGCTGGATCTCCTGGACACCGCCATCGTGCAGCACACCCACCCCGAGCCGCCGATGGCCCGGATCCCTCGCTTCTCGGCGACCGTCCACTGGCGCGCGCTGTTGCACCGCCGCCTGGTGGCCGACGTGCTGTTCGACCGCCCGCAGCTCCACATCACGCTGGCCCAGGCCGCCCGCGAGGGGCGAGATCGAGTCGCCATTCAGGAGCGCGG
>JBHGAX010000390.1:0-3534 GCA_041946635.1 Methylomirabilales bacterium (SeqCode) | reverse complement strand
AGGCGATGCGGACCCTTCGCGTGGAAGGTGTGCGCTTCTTTCGCCTCGGCGCCCCTGCGCCTCTGCGCCCCTTCGGGTCTCGGCGCCTTGGCGGTTCAGGTCGTGTTCACGCCAGGCCCAGGCGGGCGCGGAGCAGCCGGCTCGTCCCGGAGAGCAGCGCGAAGACCCGCTCCGCGTCCGGCACGGGGAGGGAGCCCGTCCCGCAGGCCGGCGTGATGAGGGCCTGGCGCACGATGAGGGCCTTGTCCAGCTTGGCGGCCTCGGCCAAATGCTCCACCAGCCGATCGAACGTGGCCGCCAGGGTCTCCGGCGTCTGCCCCCCGATCTTGGCGCTGTTGGTCGGCACCACGCCCCACGCCAGCGCCTTCCCGGCCTCCAGGTGCCGCCGCACCGCCTCCGGGTAGAGCGCGATGGTCTCGCCGTAGTCGAACGCGTCGAAGTTCACGATGTCCGCGCCGGCGTCCATGAGGATCGTCCACTCGGTGTTGCCGCAGCAGTGGACGCCGGCCAGCGCGCCCTCCGCGTGGACCGCCTCGATCACCTCGCCGAGCTTGGCCAGGACGTCGTCCCGCGTCACGCTCACGTAGGTGGAGGAGCCGAAGGCCGACAGGACCGGCTCGTCAACGAAGCAGATGACCCGGTCGGCGAACTCCCGGAACTTGCGGATCTGCCAGCGGCACTTCATGGCCAGGCACTTCACCACCGCGTCGGAGAACTCGGGGTGGTAGTGGATGGCGCGCTTCGTCTCGTCCACGATGGTCAAGCCGAAGCTCAGGGGCCCGGTCGTCTGGACCTTGACGAAGGGCCGCCGACGCGGGCCGCGGAGCGCCGCCTCGAGCGCGGGGATGCCCTGGGAGAACGCCGGGGTGATGGCGAAGGCGGCCAGGTCCTCGGCGAGGAAGCGCTCGTAGAAGGCGGCCAGGTCCATCGAGGAGTCGCCGGTCGTGTCCAGGTACATGCGCTCCTTGGCGCGGTCGATCACCACGCGCGGGAGCCCCTCGTTGTACTGCACCTCCATTTGCTCGTTCAGCCCGCGGGCCGGGAGCTGCGGCCAGAAGGGCGCGTCCGGCACGTTGGGCAGGACGACCTGCAGCGCCGCCTCCGCGGTCGGGTGGGGCAGGCTGCCGATCCCCGTCGCCAGGCAGTTCGGCTCGAAGCTCATCACGGCCCTCCTGCGGCTCCCTCGAACCGCGCTTGCAGGATGTGCTGGATCTCCCGGAAGGGCTGGAGCAGATCCTCCGCGCCCAGGTCCACCAGGCAGACGCCCCGGCGATCGGCCTCCGCAATGCGGGGGTCGAGCGGGATCGCGGCCAACGGGTGCTCGCCGCCCAGCGCCTCCGCGGCCCAGCGGCGGTCGGCGTCTCCCGCCGTCGCTTTGTTCAGCACGAAGGCGACGCGCGGGACGCCGAGCGCCGTGGCCATCTCCCGGATCCGGCACGCCGTATCCAGGCTGCGCTGTCCGGGCTCCACGACGACCAGCATCGCGCCGACCCCCGCGGCCGTGCCGCGGCCGAGGTGCTCGATCCCGGCCTCCATGTCGAGGAGCACGACGTCCCGGGGCCGCAGCACGAGGTGCCGGACCAGCGCCTTCAGCAGCACCCCCTCGGGGCAGGCGCAGCCGGCCCCCGCGCGCTGCACGGCACCCAGGACCACCAGGTGGGCTCCCGCGAACGGGGTGCCGTACTGCTCGGCGATGCCGCGGACGTCGGGGTTCAGGCGAAACACCTGACCGAACTCGCGCGCCCGCGCGCCCGTCCGCTCCTCGATCAGCTGCCGCTCCTCGGCGATGGTGCGGATGCTCCGCCGCAGGGCGGGCGGCAGGCCGAGGGCCGAGGCGAGGTTGGCGTCGGGGTCGGCGTCAATCGCCAGGACCTGCCGCCCCTCGGCAGCCCAGAGCCGCGCCAGGGTGCCGGCCAGCGTGGACTTCCCGACCCCGCCCTTGCCCGTGACGGCCAGCGTCAGCGCCATCCTCGCCCCGAAACTCCACCACGAAGAGCACGAAGGGGCACGGGGTCCCTCTCGAACCGGGGCAGGCGCTGCAGGAGGGCTATCCGCGCTGCCATGGTGGTCTTCCTTTCCTCTGGCGGGAATCCTGGACGCACGTGCATGGCGAGGGCCGTACGCGCGTCTCGTCAGCGTCGGTGGCCAGGGATTACAGCGCAGCCGGCGCCGCCGGGTCTAGAACCACCACGGCTCCCGTTGGAACGATCTTGCTGGCGCGGCGATCCCCGTGCTATGAAGCAGCCACGCACGTCCCGAGCGTGGGGGGTCCAATGCGAAATGCCGTGTGCCGCCTGGCCAGGAAGCTCGATCGCCTGCGCAGGGAGTACCGAAAGCGGTACGGCCTTTCCGCCGATCCCGTCGCCGCGGACGGCGCGATGCTCGAGGCGCCGCGCGGAGCCGTGGTCAACTTGCCGGTCCTCTGCCGGACGCGAGAGCACGCGCTGCAGGAGAGCGTGCGCTGGGGCGAGGCCTACACGTTCCTGCTGGCCCCCGGCGTGGTCTCGTGGGTCGTGCCGCTCGTCGAAGACGAACGCGTGTGCGGCGGCCTGCTGGGGGGCAGCGTGCGGGGCAGCGCCGACGATCGAGAAACGGTGGAGGTGGTGGGACATCTCCTCGCCTCCGGTGCGCGGCGCGGCCCGGCCGCGACGTACGTGGCCAGCCTGCCCGTCTGGGCGCTGGGGCAGGTCCCGGAGGTCGCGGCCTGGCTCTTCCATCGGGTGTACGAGGCAGGGGGCGGCGTGCCGGATCTGCTCCGCCGCAACCGGGAGAACGCGGCGCAGCAGCAGCAGATTGCGGAGGAAATCCACCGCCGCAAAGCCCGGGACGAGCGGCGCTTCTCGCTCGAGCAGGAGCGGGCCCTGCTCGGCCGCATTCGAGCCGGCGACCGCGGCGGCGCCCGCCTGGAGCTGAATCGCTTGCTCGCCAACGCCTTCCTGTACTCGCCGCGCCTGCCGGTGGTGCAGGGGCGCGCCATCGAGCTCCTCGGCTACTTCGTGCGCGCGGCCGTAGAAGACGATCCTCGGCTGGAATACCTGCTCGAGCACCACATCCGCTGGATCGAGGGCATCGTGGGGAGCCAGGACTTCGAAGCGGCCTGCGCCGCCCTGCGCGACGCCCTGGACGACTGCATGAACCACATCGCCCTGCAGGCCTTCACGCGGCATCAGCCCCCGGTGCGCCGGGTGCTCGACTTCCTCGCGCAGCACTACGCGCGGACCGTGTCCCTCGATGAGGTGGCCACCGTCTCGGGGTTGAGCCGCTTTCGGATCGCCCATCTCGTGAAGGAGTGCACGGGCCGGACGATCGGACAGCAGGTCAAGCTGCTGCGGATCCAGAAGGCCCGCATGTGGCTGGAGGAGACGGGCAAGGGCATCGCCGACATCGCGAGCGACCTGGGCTTCGCGGACCAGAGCCACTTCAGCCGGCAGTTCCGGGAATTGACCGGCACCACCCCGGCGCGGTATCGCCGGAGCCGGCGCGAGGCCTTCCCGGACCGGTGACCGTCTGCCGCTCCTTTGGTGCCGCTCCTGC
>JBHGAX010000039.1:0-16819 GCA_041946635.1 Methylomirabilales bacterium (SeqCode) | reverse complement strand
CAAGCCCGCCAAGCCCGCCAAGGAAAGGGCCTGAACAAAACCACCCACGCTTCGTCGTCTGAGGCGGAGCCTCGCAGCCTGCCGCTTGGTTGTGCAATCGGCTAATCCGGGTACAATAGGCGCTTGGTATTGCGTAAAACGTAAAGCGTAAAACGTAAGGCGCGTTCTCGTTCCTTGGTCCTTACGTTTTACGTTTCACGTTTTAGGGGTTCCCATGCTCCCCCAGCACCTCTGGCGCGAATATCGCCTGGCGGATCTGTTCGAGGATCTCCGCGCGCCGGGACAGGTGCGCCTGGCGGGGTGCGCGGGCGCGGCCCGGGCCCTCGTCCTGGCCGCGTGGCAGACCGGGACGGGGCGGCCCCTCCTCGTCGTGTGCCGCACGGACGAGGTGGCCGCGGCCCTGGCGGCCGACCTGGAGTTCTTCCTGGGCGAGGGCGCCGTGCTGCTCCCGGAGCGGGACGCGGATCCCGAGAGCCGGGCGGGGCGCGTCCAGGCGCTGCACCGCTTCGGCAGGCGGGAGGCGGCCGTCCTGGTGGCCTCGGTGGGCGCGGCGCTGCCCCGCACGCTGCCCCCCGCCGCGCTGGAGGCCGCGGCGGTCTCGCTTTACCCGCAGCGCATCCTGCCCCGGGAGGCGCTGCAGGCGGCCCTCCTGGCGGGCGGCTACCGCGCGGTCTCCCAGGTGACCGAGCCCGGGGAGTTCGCCCTGCGGGGCGGCATCCTGGACGTCTTCCCGCCGCAGCTCCGGACCCCGGTGCGCGCCGAGTTCTTCGGGGACCAGGTGGAGTCGCTCCGCGCCTTCGATCCGGAGACCCAGCGCTCCCTGGGGCCGGTGGCCCAGGCCAGCCTGCTGCCCCTGGCCGAGATCCTGATGACCGAGGAGGCGACCGCCCGGGCGGAGCAGCGTCTCAGGGTGGAGGCGCGACGCTCCTCCCGCACCATTCCCCCGGCCCTCCTGCAGGCCCTGGAAGCCCGGCGGCCCATCCCCGAGTGGGACGCCTTCCTGCCCGACTTCGTGGCGGAGCCGGCGACCCTGCTGGACTACGTGCCCGCCGACGCCCTGATCGTCTGGGACGACCCGCTGGGGCTGCCCGAGCGCGCCGCCGCCGTGCTGGAGGAAGCCGTGGCCGCCGCCGAGAAGGAGCCCGACCTGGCGGTCTTCTTCCCGGAACCGGCCGAGGCCTGGTGCCCCTGGGAGGAGTTTCGTCGCGCGGCCGCGGCCTGGCCGGCCATCGCGCTCGAGCCGTTCGTGGCGCCCGACTTCCAGGCCGGCGCCGGGGAGCCGAAACTCGAGATCCGTTCCGCGGGCCTCGACAGCTACCAGGGGCGCGTGCCGGCGTTCCTGGAGGACCTGGACGCCTGGCGGCGGCGCGGGGATCGGATCACCCTGGCCGCGCGCAGCGAGGCGCAGGGCCAGCGGCTCCTGGAGATCCTGCGGGACCACGACCTGGGCGCCCGGCTGGGGCGCGAGCTGCCGCCGCCCGGCGGGATCGCGGTGTGGGTGGGGCGGCTCACCGCGGGCTTCCGCCTGCCCGACCTCAGCCTCGTCCTCCTCACGGAGGCGGAGATCTTCGGGGCGCGGGCGCTGCCCCGCCGGCGCACGCGGGCCAAGGAGTCGCTGCCCTTCAGCTCCTTCGAGGACCTGAAGGTGGGCGACTACGTGGTGCACGTGGAGCACGGGATCGCCCAGTACCTCGGCCTCACGCAGATCCAGGCGGGCGGGCAGGAGGGCGACTTCCTGCACCTGCAGTACGCCGGCCGCGACACCCTGTACGTGCCGGTCTCCAAGCTCAACCTGGTGCAGCGCTACGTGGCCGGCGAATCGGCGGCCCGGCCCGGGCTGGACAGGCTGGGCGGGACGAGCTGGGCCAAGGCCAAGGAGCGGGTGCGGGCCAGCGTGCGCGAGATGGCGCACGAGCTCTTGAAGCTCTACGCCGCCCGGCAGATCGTCACCGGCCACGGCTTCGGAAAGGACACCACGCACCAGCGGGAGTTCGAGGCCGCCTTCCCCTACGAGGAGACCCCGGACCAGCTCCGCGCCATCCTGGACGTGAAGCGCGACATGGAGGCGCCGCGCCCCATGGACCGGCTGGTCTGCGGGGACGTGGGCTACGGGAAGACGGAGGTCGCCCTGCGCGCCGCCTTCAAGGCGGTCATGGACGGCAAGCAGGTGGCCGTGCTCGTGCCCACCACCGTCCTGGCGCTCCAGCACTACCAGACCTTCAGCGCGCGCTTCGCCAGCTTCCCCGTGCAGGTGGAGATGGTCTCCCGCTTCCGGCCGCCGGCCGAGCGGCGCACGGCCCTGGCCGGCATCGCGGACGGCACGGTGGACATCGCCATCGGGACCCACAGCCTGCTGCAGAAGGGGGTGGAGTTCCGGCGGCTGGGCCTCCTGATCGTGGACGAGGAGCAGCGCTTCGGGGTGGCGGCCAAGGAGGCCATCAAGCAGCTCCGCCGCGAGGTGGACGTCCTCACGCTCACCGCCACGCCCATCCCGCGCACGCTGCACATGACCATGCTGGGCGTGCGGGACATCAGCACCATCGAGACGCCGCCCGAGGAGCGGCTGGCCATCCGCACCTACGTGACGCCCTACGACCCGGAGGTCATCGCCGAGGCCATCACGCGGGAGATGGAGCGCGGCGGCCAGGTGTTCTTCGTGCACAACCGGGTCGAGAGCATCCACGCCGTGGCGCGCCGGCTGAAGGCCCTGGTGCCCGCCGCCCGGATCGCGGTGGCCCACGGCCAGCAGAGCGAGGCGGCGCTGGAGAAGGTGATGGTGGACTTCTACCTGAAGCAGGTGGACGTCCTGCTCTGCACCACCATCATCGAGTCCGGGCTGGACGTGCCGTCGGCCAACACCATCATCATCGACCGGGCCGACACGCTGGGGCTGGCCCAGCTCTACCAGCTCCGCGGCCGGGTGGGCCGGGACAAGTACCGGGCCTACGCCTACCTGCTCATCCCCCCGGACGGGGGCATGACGGAGGTGGCCCGCCGCCGGCTGCAGGTGGTGGCCGAGCTGACCGAGCTGGGCTCCGGCTTCAAGATCGCCTCGCGCGACCTGGAGATCCGGGGCGCGGGGAACCTGCTGGGGGCGGAGCAGTCCGGCCACATCTCCGCCGTGGGCTACGACCTCTACAGCCAGCTCATCCAGGAGACGGTCCGCGAGCTGAAGGGGGAGCCCGAGGTCGCGGAGGTGGATCCCGTCATCCGGCTGCGCGGCGAGGGCTTCATCCCGGAGTCCTACGTGCCGGACGCGGCGCTGCGCCTGAACCTCTACAAGCGCCTGACCGCCGTCCGGGAGCCGGCGCGGCTGCACGAGTTCCCGGCGGAGCTTCTCGACCGCTTCGGCCCGGTGCCGCCGGAGGTGGAGTGGCTGCTCAAGGTGCTGGAGCTGAAGCTCACGGCGCGGAAGCTGCGCATCGCCGAGATCGACGCGCGGCGGGGCGCCATCCGCGTGGTGTTCGGGCCGGATCCCCCCGTCGCCCCGGAGACGATCCTGCAGCTCCTCCGGTCGGAGCGCGGCCGGCTGAAGTACCTGCCCGGCGACGCGCTGGAGTACCGCACCGACGGCAGCACGCCGGAGGCCAGGCTGGAGGCGGCCAAAAAGCTCTTGCAAAGGCTGGGTGCCGGTGTTACGGTCTGACGCTCTCCACTTCGGCAGTCCTCTCGAATCCCCCATCGTGCATAGGAGTCGAGCGTGAAGCGCACGGGCATTCTCTGGGTCTCCGCGGCCGTCCTGGTCCTGCTGGCGGGCTGCGGCAAGGGCGACTCCGGCAAGGGCCCCGTCGTCCTGAAGGTGAACGACAAGTCCTACACCACGGCCGACGTCGAGAAGGAGCTGGCGCACGAGGCGCGCCGCCTGCCGCCGCAGGTGCAGCAGCACCTGGCGACCAAGGACGGCCAGAAGCAGTTCCTGGACCGGCTCATGCGCCGGGAGCTGCTGGTGCAGGAGGCGGCCAAGCAGAAGATCCAGGAGCAGCCGGAGGTGGCCGAGCAGATCCAGGCCTTCCGCCAGGAGCTGATGCTGCGGACCCTGGTCCAGAAGGAGATCGGCGAGAAGATCAAGGTCGAGGACAAGGACGTGGAGGCCTACTACCAGGCGAACGCCGACGAGTTCTCGGGGGACACCATCCGCGCCCGGCACATCCTGGTGGGCACCGAGGAGGAGGCCAAGCAGGTCCTGGAGCGGCTGAACACCAAGAAGGAGAACTTCGAGGAGGTGGCGAAGACCGCCTCGCGCGACACCTTCACGGCGCCCAAGGGCGGCGACCTGGACTACATGGGGCGCGAGCAGATGATCCCCGAGTTCGCCAAGGCCGCCTTTGCCCTGAAGCCGGGCGAGGTGAGCGGCCCGGTGAAGACGCCCTTCGGCTACCACATCATCAAGCTGGTGGACCGGAAGAACGGCAAGCCCATGCCCTTCGAGCAGGTCAAGGACCAGCTGAAGCGCCGGCTGCTGGAGCAGAAGCAGGGTGAGCGCTTCCAGGCCTGGGTGAAGGAGTTGGAGGGCGGGGCCAAGATCACCCGGGAGGATTCCTACCTCCCGGTGGGCGCGCCCTTCGCGCCCCCGCCGGCCGCGCCCGCGCCCGGTCCGACGAAGGGCGGAGGGCAGCAGTCGTGAGGCGCGGCCGCCTGGCCGGCCTGCTCCTGGCGGCGGTCCTGTGCCGGCCGGCCCTGGCGGCCCAGCCGGCGCCCGGCCCCCAGGAGGCGGCGCCCACCGGCATGGTGCTGGACCGCGTGGTGGCCTCCGTGAACGACGAGGCGGTCACGCTGAGCGAGGTCCAGGAGGAGGGCCAGCCGGTGGTGCGGCGCATCTTCCAGGACTTCGTGGGGCCCGAGCGCGAGCGGCGGGTCGAGGAGGCGCAGCAGAAGCTCCTGGAGGAGCTGATCGAGCGCCGGCTCATGATCCAGGTGGCCCGCCGCGAGGGCATGCTGCCGTCCACGGCCGAGGTGAACGCGGCCATCGACGACCTGAAGAAGCAGAACCAGATCACGGATGACGCGCAGTTCAAGGCCCTGCTCAGGCAGGAGGGCCTCAGCCTGGAGATGGTCCGTCGCAGCGTGACCGAGCGGCTGGCCATCGGCCGGCTGCTGGCCCGGCAAGTGCGCTCCTCGATCATCCTGAGCGAGGGCGAGCTGCAAGCGTACTACGAGAAGAACCGGGCCCAGTTCGAGCGCCGCCCGGAGGTGGAGATCCGGCACCTGCTGGTGGCCGTGCAGGAAGGCCGCGACGAGGCCGCCGCGCGTGCCCGGGCCGAGGAGGCGCTGGCGGCCGTGCGGGGCGGATTGGACTTCGCCGCCGCCGTCGCCCGGTACTCCGACGGGCCGACCAAGGATCAGGGCGGCAGCCTGGGGCGCATTCACCGGGGCGACCTCGCGCCCGAGATCGAGGCCGCGGCCTTCAGCCTGAAGGCCGGCGAGGTGAGCGACCTGATCCGCACGTCCGCGGGCTTCAACCTCATCAAGGTGGACCGCATCTGGGCCGACCCGGTGGCGCCCTTCGCCGAGGTGCGGGAGACGATCCGGGACCGGCTCTTCCAGGAGAAGTTCGAGGCGAAGCGCAAGGAGTGGCTGAGCGGGCTGCGCTCCCGCGCCTCCATCCAGATCCTGGCCAGGCCCGCCGACCTGACGCCGCCGCAGCCCAAGATGCCCTGATCGCCGGCCGACGCCGCCGCCGACGCCCCGAGGCTCGCTGAGCCTCGGGGCGTTGCTGTTTCAGGCGAGCCGACCGGCCGGCGTGGCGGCGCCCTCGACTCCGCTTCGCTGCGCCCGGGGGGCGAACGGCGGGGCGGCTTCCGCCAACCTTGCCGCCACGGTGGCAGCGGCGGGCCCGGCGTCCCGGTGTGCCGCGCGGACCGGACCGGGCCGGGCTGGACGGGCGGGGTCTAAGCGGCGATGATGGGCATGCGCATCCGGCGCAAGGAGGAGAGCCATGGGGCTTGCCGATAACGCCTGCGTGCCATGTCGCGGCGGGGTGCCGCCGCTGCCGCCGCAGCGGGTCGAGGAGCTGCTGCGCCAGCTGCAGCAGGGCTGGGGCCTGAACGCCCGGGGGCACCTGGAGCGGCGCTACACCTTTCCGGACTTCGCGGCAGCCATGCGCTTCGCGAACCGGCTGGGCGAGATCGCCGACGCCGAGGGGCACCATCCCGACCTCCACGTGTCGTGGGGCGCCTGCCGCGTCGAGATCTGGACGCACAAGATTCACGGGCTCACCGAGAGCGACTTCTTCCTGGCCGCCAAGGCCGACCGGGCCTACGAGCCGTTTGCGGTCGCGGCCGCGTGACCTGACCGCCGCCCCTTGACCCCGACGGGCGCGAGGTGCTAATAAGAACGCCTCACGCCGGCGGTGCGGCCCGGGGAGGTACCGTGTGGGCGGGCCGCCCACCCGCGGGCGGGCGATTCTGCTTCGGCCCGTCGTCCCGCCTGGGCCGGGTGAGGTCCCGCGCCTCCACGGGAGATCGGGCATGGCTGAGCCGCTTCGTCTGCGCGGGCGCCTGGCGTCGCAGCCGGCGCCCGTGGACGTGGTGCTGCGCGACGGCCGTCTCGAGCGCGTGGATCCGGCGTCCGGCCCGGCGCGCGGCGCGCTGGGCGGCGACGACTGCCTGGTGGCCGAGGGGTTCTTCGACATCCAGGTGAACGGGTTCGCCGGGGTGGACTTCAACACCCCCGGCCTCACGCCCGAGGCGCTGCGGCGGGCCATGCTCGCCATGCGCCGGACGGGGACGACGCGCTTCCTGGTCACGGTCGTCACGGCGGCGCTCCCCGCCATGGAAGGCGCGATGCGGGCGGTCGTCCACGCCCGCCAGGCCGACCCGGAGCTGGCCCACGCGATCCCCGGCATCCACCTGGAGGGCCCCTTCCTCGCCCCGGAGGACGGGCCGCGGGGCGCGCACCCGGCCGCCTGGATCCGCGACCCCGACTGGGAGGTCTTCTGCCGGCTGCAGGAGGCGGGCGGAGGCCTGATCCGCCTGGTGACGCTCGCTCCCGAGCGGCCCGGGGCGGAGGCGCTCATCCGGCAACTGTGCCAGGCGGGGATCACCGTGGCCATCGGCCACACGAACGCCGGCGAGGCCGACCTCGAGCGGGCGGCGGCGGCGGGGGCCCGCCTGTCCACCCACCTCGGCAACGGGGCCCACGCCGTGCTGCCCCGGCACCGCAACTACATCCAGAAGCAGCTCGCCATGGACGGGCTGGCGGCATCGCTGATCTGCGACGGCCACCACCTGCCCTCCTACGTCGTCCGGAACATGCTCCGCTGCAAAGGGCCCGGCCGCGTCATCCTGGTCACGGACGCGATGGCGGCCGCCGCGGCCGCGCCCGGCAACTACCGCCTGGGCGAGGTGCTGGCGGAAGTCGGGCCGGACGGCTACGTCCGGCTGCCCGGGACGCCGTACCTGGCGGGCTCCGCCCTCACCATGGAGCGGGCCGTCGAGAACTGCAGCCGCTTCGCGGGCCTCGCGCTGGAGCAGACTGCGGCCATGGCGAGCCGGCGGCCGCGCGAGCTGCTCGGAGTGCCGGGCGGCATCGCGGTCGGCACGCCGGCCGACCTCGTGCTCCTGCGCCCCGGCCCGCCCCTCACCGTCGTCGCGACGATCGCGAACGGCCAGCTCGTGTACAGCGCCGACGGCTGAGCCCGAGTGCCGAGTGCCGAGTGCCGAGTGCCGAGTGCCGAGTGCTCTGCTTCCCGTTCCTTACGTTTTACGTTTCACGTCTTGCGGAGTCGTTCAGGGAGCCCTCATGGACCCCATCACCCAGTACCACACCGCCGTGACCGCCATGCTGCAGAAGATCGCGGACACCCAGCGCGAGCCGATCCGGAAGGCGGCGGGCCGGCTGGCGGACGCCATCGCGGCGGACCGCTACGTCTACGTCATCGGCACCGGGGGGCACTCCTACATCGCGGCCGAGGAGATGTTCTGGCGGGCGGGCGGCCTGGTGCCCATCTACCCGATCCTGGACCCGGGCTTGTCGCTCTCCCATGGCGCCTGGCGCTCGAACCTCGTCGAGCGGACGCCGGGATACGTCGTGCCGATCCTGAAGTATCACGGCATCGGCCGGGGCGACGTCCTCATCGTGTGCAACGCCTACGGCCTCAATGCCGCGACCATCGACGCGGCCACCGAGGGGAAGCGCCTGGGGGCCACCGTCATCGGCGTCACCTCCACGGAGTTCGCCGCCCGGACCCCGGCCGACCACCCCTCGCGCCATCCGAGCAAGCAGAACCTCCACGAGGTGGCCGACATCTTCCTGAACACCTGGCTGCCCTACGGGGATGCGGTGGTGGAGATCCCCGGCGTCGCCCAGAAGGTGGCCCCGGCCTCCTCGATCGGCACGGCCTTCGTGCTGAACAGCCTGGTGGCCTGCACCGTGGAGGAGCTGCAGCGGCGCGGGCTGGAGCCGCCGGTGTGGATGAGCGCCAACCTGCCGGGCGGGGACGAGGCGAACCGGAAGCACTTCGACAAGCACCTGCGCCGCGTGAAGTTCCTCTAGGCAAAGACAGCAGGACCCGCACCGCCGAGACGCCAAGGACGCCGAGGTGTCCTGGCCGCGCCTGTGGCGCGGGGAAATCTTCCGGCTGCCTGTCCTGTCCGAAACCCTGTACGGTTCTTCTCGGCGCTCTTGGCCTTGGCGGTTCAAGGAGTGTTGGTTCTCCAGCCGAAGGAGGAGATCATGCGACTGCGAATCGGGACGCTGCTCGCCGCCCTGTGCGTGGCGGCTCTCGCCGCCGGGAGCGCACCGGCGGAGGCGGCCAGGGTCAGCCTGAAGCTGGGCCACATCCGGGCCGACACGTCGCCCACCCACAAGGCGGCCGTCAAGTTCGCGGAGCTGGTCGCGCAGAAGACCGGCGGCGAGGTCGACATCAAGGTCTTCCCGAACAGCCAGCTGGGCGGCATCCTGGACATGTTCACCGGGATGAAGGCCGGCAGCCTGGAGATGGTGTACGGCGGCATCAACACCTACGGCTTCATCAAGGGGGGCGAGGCCTTCCAGATCACCGCCGTGCCGTTCCTGTACCGGGACTACGAGCACATGCGGGGCGTCCTGCGCTCGCCCGTCTTCAAGCCGCACCTGGAGGCGGCGGAGAAGGCCACGGGCGTGCACGTGATCGCGATCAACGGCGACACGGCGCCGCGCGAGCTGACGACCCGCGATCGCCCCGTGCGGACGGCCGCGGACTTCAAGGGGCTGAAGATCCGCATCGCCGAGAGCGCGATGGTGCGGGCCGCCATGCAGCGCCTGGGGGCCAACCCCCAGGTGATCCCCTTCGCGGACCTGTACGTGGCCCTGAAGCAGGGGGTGGTGGACGCGCAGGAGAACGGCGTGATCCCGATCAAGAACATGTCGTTCTTCGAGGTGCAGAAGTACCTCATGCCCACCCACTACATCCGGGACGTCGAGACCTTCTTCGTGAGCACGGACAAGTGGAGGGCGCTGAGCCCCGCGCACCAGAAGGCGATCCAGGACGCGGCGGAGGAGGCCGGCAACCTGGAGACCCAGCTCACCAAGCAGGAGATCGACGAGGCCACGAAGTTCCTGGCGACCAGGATGACCGTGGTGGAGCCGGACCTCGGGTCGATCAGGAAGGCGCTGGAGGGGCTGTACGAGGAGCAGTTCGAGGGCAAGCTCTGGCCCAAGGGACTGCTGCAGCGGGTGCGCGACTTCAAGTGAGGCGCCCGGCGGGGCGAGGCCGCCGCCGGCCCGCCCCGCCGCTCGACCCACGGCATGATCGCCCTCCTCTTCCTGCTGCTCTTCGGCCTGTGCGCCCTCGGCTTCGAGATCTGGGCCGCCATGGCCCTCTCCGCCATCCTCTACCTCCTCATCCGCGGCGACGTTCCCCTCAACATCCTGGCGCAGACCATGGTGGCCGGCGTGGACATCGTCACGCTGGTGGCCATCCCGTTCTTCATGCTGGCCGGCGAGCTGATGAACGAGTCCGGCATCACGGAGCGCCTGGTGCGCTTCGCGCAGTACCTGGTGGGGCGGATCCAGGGCGGGCTGGCCTACGTCACCGTCATCGTGAACGTGATCATGGCCGGCGTGTCGGGGTCGGCCGTGGCGGACGCGAGCGCGGTCTCGTCGGTGCTCCTCCCCGCCATGGCGCGGGACGGCTACGACCGGCGCTTCGCCGCGGCCGTCAACGCGGCGGCGGCGGTCATCGGTCCCATCATCCCGCCCAGCATCCCCATGGTCTTCATCGCCGTGATCAGCGACCTCTCGGTGGGCCGCCTGTTCCTGGGCGGCGTGGTGCCCGGCCTGCTCATGGGCATCTTCCTCGCGGTCGCCATCTACCTGCACTCGCTGCGGCGCCCGCTCCCCGTGACCCCGGTCCACGGCGGCCTGCGGGAGTTCCTCCAGCTCCTCGGACAGGCCTTCCTGGCGCTGCTCGCGCCGCTCATCATCCTGGCGGGCGTGGTGTTCGGGGTGGTGACCATCGTGGAGGTCGCCTTCCTGGCCGTCTTCTACGTGCTGCTGGTCGGCGTGTTCGCCTACCGCACCATCCGGCTGGGCGCGCTGCCCCGCCTCTTCGCCCGCGCGGCGGCCACCTCGGTGACCATCCTGGCGATCTTCGCGGCCGTGGGCGTCTATTCCTGGGTGATCGCGAACGAGCAGCTGGGCCCCCAGGTGGGGCGTGCCATCCAGGCCCTCGGCCTCGGCTGGGTGGGCTTCCTCCTGGTGGCCAACCTCTTCTTTCTCTTCCTCGGCTGCATCATGGACGCCATCCCGGCGATGCTCATCTTCTTCCCCGTGCTGCTCCCGGTCTCCAAGACGCTGGGCATCGATCCGATCCACTTCGGCGTGGTGGTGGTCCTCAACCTGATGATCGGCCTCCTCACGCCCCCGGTGGGGGCGCTCCTGTTCCTCGAGGCCAAGATCGCCGACATCCCGTTCGAGGCGCTGGTCCGCGCGACGCTGCCGTACCTGGCCGCCCTGCTGGCCGTGCTCGCCCTCATCACCTACGTGCCGCCCCTGGTCACCTTCGTCCCCAACCTGGTGTTCGGGAGGGGATGATGCGGGCGCTCCGAGCCGGTCTGGATCGCCTCCTCTCCGCCGCCATCGGGTCGGCGCTGCTCGCGATCTTCTTCCTCAACATGTACCAGGTGGGCGGCCGTTACCTCTACGGGATCGGGGCGGTCTGGATCCCCGATCTCACCCGCCTGCTCTTCATCTGGATGGTGTTCCTCGGCACGGCGCTGATGCACCTCCGGAAGCGTCACCTGGTGATCGACTACCTCCTGCTCAAGATGCCGCCCGCGCTGCACCGCGTGAGCGAGCGGGTCATCGGCGCGGGAATGCTGGCCATCGCCCTCGTGCTCGTCCTGGCCGGCTGGCGCATCGCCCAGATCCGCATGGACATCCCCTACACCGGGCTGGAGGTCTCCACCGGCTACGCCTACCTCGCCGTCCCGGTCGCCGCCCTCCTCATCGCCTTCGTGGCCGTCACGGATCTTTTCGAGCGACACGGTCGCTGAGCGGTGTGCCCTCTCCCTCCCCCAGGGAGCGGGCCAGGGTGAGAGTGGCGCCGCCCTTGAATCATTCCGCATTCCGCAATCCGCATTCCGCATGGGAAGGGATTGCTCCCCCCGCCCTGGCACCCTATGCTCGATGTCGGGGACGGGGGACCGGCCCCTTGCGGGAGGAGCGGGGATGACGACGCAGGACAATGGCCGCGTGGCGGCGGCAGCCGTGGCCGAGCAGGCCGGCGTGGTCGGGGTGCCGGACCGGCCAGCCATGCTCCGCATGATGGTCCGCATCCGGGCCTTCGAGCTGAAGCTGGCGGAGCTGGTGCGGAACCTCACCATCAAGGGCACGCTGCACCCGTACGTGGGGCAGGAGGCGGTCGCCGCCGGCGTCTGCGCGGCGCTCCGCCGGGAGGACTACATCAGCAGCAATCACCGCGGCCACGGCCACGCGCTGGCGAAGGGCGCGGACATGCCCCGCATGATGGCGGAGCTCCTGGGCCGCGCCACCGGGTACTGCAAGGGCAAGGGCGGCTCCATGCACATCGCGGACCTGGACCTGGGCATGCTGGGGTGCAACGGCATCGTGGGCGGCGGCATGGGGATCACGGTGGGGGCCGCGCTGTCCGCCCGCCTGCGGGGCACCGACCAGGTGAGCCTGGGCTTCGTCGGGGACGGCGGCGCGAACGCGGGGATCACCCACGAGTCCATGAACCTGGCCGCCACGTGGCGCCTGCCGGCGATCTTCGTGGTGGAGAACAACCAGTACGCGCTCTCCATGCCGCACGCGCGGGCCGTGGCCGCACCCGACATCGCCCTCCGCGCCGCGGGCTACGGCATGCCGGGCGAGGTGGTGGACGGCAACGACGTCCTGGCCGTGTGGGAGGCCACCCGGCGCGCGGTGGCGCGGGCCCGGCGCGGGGAGGGGCCGACCCTGCTGGAGTGCAAGACCTACCGCTGGCTGCAGCACAGCCTGCGGGTGAAGGGTCCCGATCGCCCGGCGGACGAGGAGGCGGCCTGGAAGGCGCGCTGTCCCATCCGGGGGCTCGCCGACCGGCTCATGGCCGAGGGCCTCCTCACCGAGCCGGGCCTTGCGGAGATGCAGGCCGCGGCGGACCGGGAGGTCGAGGACGCGCTGGCCTTCGCGCTGGCGAGCCCCGAGCCGGGGCTCGAGGAGATGGAGCGCGACATCTACGCCGAGGAGGTGACGCCATGACCGGCCCGGCGGTGGCGGCGCCGACCGCGGCGGCGGCCGTGCGGGAGCTGAGCTACGCGGAGGCCATCGCGGAGGCCCTCCGCAGCGAGATGCGCCAGGATCCCCGGGTCTTCGTGATGGGGGAGGACGTCGGCGCCTTCGGCGGGCTCTTCGGCGCGACCAAGGGCCTGCTGGCGGAGTTCGGCCCCGAGCGGGTGCGGGACACGCCGATCTCCGAGGCGGCGCTCATCGGGGCCGGCGTGGGGGCCGCCATCACGGGGATGCGGCCCGTGGTGGAGATCCAGTTCATGGACTTCACCGCCTGCGCCATGGACCAGATCGTGAACCAGGCGGCCAAGATCCGGTTCATGCTGGGCGGCAAGGCGCAGGTGCCGCTGGTCATCCGGACCCCCTACGGCACCGGCCTGAAGCTGGCGTCGCAGCACTCCCAGAGCCTGGAGGCCTGGTTCGCGCACGTCCCGGGGCTGCTGGTGGTCATGCCGTCCACGCCCGCGGACGCGAAGGGCTTGCTGGTCACGGCGCTCCGCGGGCGGAACCCCGTGGTCTTCCTGGAGCACAAGCTGCTCTACCCCGCGCGCGGGCCGGTGCCGGAGGCGCAGGACACGCTCCCCCTGGGCGTTGCGGACGTGAAGCGGCCGGGCCAAGACGTCACCATCGTGGCGACGGGCCTCATGGTCCACCGGTCGCTCGCGGCGGCCGAGGCGCTGGCGGGCGACGGGATCGAGGCCGAGGTGCTGGATCCCCGCACGCTCGTGCCCCTCGACACGGCCGCGATCATCCAGTCCGTCCGGAAGACCGGCCGGCTCGTCGTGGTGCACGAGGCCGTCAAGCGCGGGGGCTTCGGCGGCGAGATCGCGGGGATCATCGCGGAGGAGGCCTTCGACTGGCTGGACGCCCCCATCAAGCGGGTGGCCGGCCGGAACGTGCCCATCGCCTTCAACGAGACGCTGGAGCGCCATGCCGTGCCCGGGCCGGACGACATCGTGGCGGCCGTCCGGGAGGTGGTGGGGTAGCCGGCTGCGCGCGAACCCCTCTCACCGGGAAGAAAGTTCCGGGGTGAGGTAGAAAGGACGCTCCGGCCCGTCCTCGGGAGACCTCATGGTGGGACCGCGGATCTTTCCGGCCTCCACCTGCACCTTGGCTAAGTCGCGCCGCCGCTTGGCTCCGGCGGCGCCCGGCCGCGCCCGCACCGCCCCCGGGGCCGCTCGCGGCGACTGCTCCAGGCTGGCCGCCCGCTGGCATTCCCTTTGCTCCCGGTCCGCTGCGTGCCCTCGGGCACACCGTGCGCCTCCGTATGCGACGCGGCGGGGAGCGTTCCCCGGCCAGGAGGAGTAGGGCATGGCCAGAATCGAGAAGTCCATCGACGTGAACGTGCCGCTGGAGACGGTGTACAACCAGTGGACCCAGTTCGAAGAGTTCCCGCGCTTCATGGAGGGCGTGCGGGAGGTTCGCCAGATCGACGACAGGCGCCTGCACTGGCGGGCCGAGGTCGCGGGCAAGGAGAAGGAGTGGGACTCCGAGATCACCGAGCAGGTGCCGGACGACCGGATCGCGTGGCGCTCCCCGCGCGGCGCGCCGAATGCCGGCGTCGTGACGTTCCACCGCCTGTCCCCCGATTCGACCCGGATCATGCTCCAGCTGGAGTACGAGCCGGAGAGCACGGTGGAGACGGTGGGCGACTGGCTGGGCGTGGTGTCCGGCCGTGTCGAGGGCGACCTGGAGCGGTTCAAGGAGTTCATCGAGAGCCGTGGCCGCGAGACCGGCGCGTGGCGCGGCAAGATCGATCGGCCTCCGACCGGCCGCAGCGGGCGGTAGTCGGCCTGCCGGGGGGAGGGCGAGCTGCCACCCTCCCTCCGTCCGCCGGTGCCTTCTTTGACCCCTGTGCCGTTAACCTTCTGCGAGTCAGGCTGCTCAAGAAGGTCCAGATGCAAGGTGCGGAGGCGGGGTACCCCGCGAAGCGTGCAGGCGTACTGGAGGAACGCCGGAGCCCGTCGGCATCGCTCGGGGCCCCGGGCCTGTCGAGGCGGCGAGTGCCGAGACGCACGAGCAGAGGGGCCTTTCTCGGCAGCCTGCGGAGGTGGCCATGCAGGTGCCGCTGAAGCTCACCTTCCGCGACGTGGACAAGACCCCCGACATCGTCGAACTCATCGAGAAGCAGGTCGAGAAGCTCCACAGGTTCTGTCCCTACATGACGAGCTGCCGGGTGGCCGTGGAGCGACCGCACGGCACGCCGGAATCGGGCAACGCCTTCCGGGTCCGGCTGGACATCAGCGTGCCGCCTTCCAAGGACATCCTGGTGAAGAAGGATCCGCAGGACAACGAGATGCACGACGATCTGCGGACCGTCCTCCTGAACGCCTTTCGGGCGGCGCGCCGGCAGCTCGACCGCCTGGTGGACCTGCAGCACGGCCAGATGAAGACCCACGCCGAGCCGGTGGCCTTCGTGACCAGGCTCTACCCCGAGCTGGACTACGGGTTCCTGAAGACGCCGGACGACCGCGACATCTACTTCCACCGGAACAGCGTGCTGAACGGCGATTTCGAGCGTCTCTCCGTGGGCACCCAGGTGCGCTTCGCGGAGGAGGAGGGCGTGAAGGGCCCGCAGGCCTCCTCCGTGCAGATCATCGACAAGCCCGGCCAGCGTCTCTCGGAGTCCGCCTGGGACCTCCCGGCCGCCCCGCGCGGCTGGCAGGCCGCCGGCCGGCGGAACGCGGTCGTGCGGAAGCGGGCGACCAAGGCCCGGTAGACACCGATCAGCCGCAAGAAGCAAGAGACGCACGAGGATCCCTGGAGGACGCCGTTCCCGGCGTCCTCCCTTCTTTATCTCACCCTGAGCCGGCCCGCCCCTCCGCGGGTTTCGACGCCCGCGGGAAAATCCGCTTGACCCACCCAACGTCTCGATGTTAAGCACGGCCTCCCGCCCCGCCGCCGGTCCTGGTCCGTCCGGGTACGCGGCGCCGGTGGGGCGAGATCTGGGGGATCCTGATGAAGGGCGTACGGATGTGACCGGTCCCGCGCCCGACGATTCGGCGTCACCCGCTGACCGCTGGACCTTGTCGTTTCCCCAGGGGAGCCCAATGCCGACATCCATGCAGGCCATGAAATTCCCCGAGGCGGGGCGGGCGGAGATCGTCACGGTGCCCGTCCCCGTCCCGGGGCCGGGCCAGGTGCTGGTCCGGGCACGCGCGACCGGTATCTGCTACAGCGACGTCGAGGCGTTCAGGGGCAAGCATAGCTTCCGCTGCCCCCCGGTGATCACGGGGCACGAGCTGGCCGGGGAGGTGGCGGCCCTCGGGCCGGGGGTCGCCACGCGGCGGGTGGGCGACCGCGTGGCGATCGAGCCGCACGCGGGGTGCGGGACGTGCGCCTACTGCCGGCAGGGCCAGTACCACGCCTGCCCGCAGAAGCGGCTCATCGGGGTCGGGGACTGGATCGGCGCCTTTGCGGAGTTCGTCGTGGCGACGGAGAGCATGTGCCACCCGATCCCCGACGACATGAGCTTCCCCGAGGCGGCCGCGCTCGAGCCCTTCTGCGTCGGCCTGCACGCCGTGCGGCGGGCCCAGCCCCAGCTCGGCGAGCGGGTGGCCATCCTGGGCGCGGGCACCATCGGCCTGATGACGCTCCTGGCGGCCCGCGCGACGGGGCCGCAGCGCATCCTGGTCAGCGAGCCGAGCGCGGCCAAGCGGGAGATGGCCCGGGCCTGCGGCGCCGATGTGACCCTGGATCCGCGCACCCAGGACGTGGTGGCGGAGATCCAGCGCGCCACCGACGGGGTGGGCGCCGACCTGGTCTTCGTGGCGGTCTCGGTGCCCGAGGCGCTCCGCCAGGGCATCGAGGCGTGTCGCCGGGTGGGCCGCCTCGTGATCGTGGCGTCGTTCTTCGACGAGACGGCGATCGAGGCCCGCCAGATCCAGCTCCGGGAGCGGAGCGTGATCGGCACCTGCATGTACACGGCCGAGGACTATCGCCTGGCCATCGGGCTGTGGCGGGCGAGGCGGCTCGACCTCACGCCCCTCCTCACCGAGTTCATCCCGCTGGCGGATGCGCCCGCGGCCGTCGCCGCGCTCGCCGCCCACGCCAAGCCGGACAGCATCAAGACCACGATCCTCTTCGCGTGATTTTTGCGCTGGACGACGCGCAA
>JBHGAX010000389.1:0-3541 GCA_041946635.1 Methylomirabilales bacterium (SeqCode) | reverse complement strand
AATGACCAAATCCCAATGACCAAATCCCAATGAACCGTCACACCCTGAAGGGCCGATCCAGTTGGTCATTGGCCATTGGTCATTGGTCATTGCGGAGACGTTGATGGGCATGGCGGAGCTGGACCGGGCACTGCAGGCGGAGGTCGAGGCGCTGCGGGCGGAGGGCCGGGCGAAGGCGCCCGAGCGGGTGATCGTGGGCGTGGTGCCGGCGCAGGGGGCGCACGGGCCGCGCTACCGGCTGGCGGGCTCCGGCCGCGACTACCTGCGCATGAACTCGAACAGCTACCTCTCGCTGTCCGCCCATCCGGTCCTGATCGAGGCGGCGGACCGCGCGGCGCGCGAGCTGGGCGTGGGCCCGGGCGCGGTCCGCTTCATCGACGGGACCTTCTCGCACCACGTCGCGCTGGAGGCCCGCATCGCACGCTTTCTCGGGAAGCCGGCCGCCCGCATCTTCAACTCGGCCTATACCGCGAACTGCGGCCTCGCCCTCACCATCGCCGGCCCGCAGTCCTACTGGATCGGCGACCAGCTCAACCACAACAGCATCATCCGGGCCATGCGCATCGCCGGCGTGCCCAGCGCCAACCGGGCCATCTACCCGCACAACGACCTGGAGGGGCTGGAGCGCTGCCTGGCCGGCGTGCCTGCGGGGATGGAGCGCGTGGTCATCATCTTCGACGGCGTGTTCAGCATGCGGGGCGACTGCGCGCCGGTCGCGGACATCCAGAAGCTGGCCCGCCGGTACGATGCCAGGTTCCGGGACGGGGTGGTCACCGTCATGGACGACTCGCACGGCATCGGCGCGTTTGGGGAGACCGGCCGCGGGACCGCGGAGTACGCGGGCGCGGAGCCGGACGTGCTCGTGGGCACCTTCGGCAAAGCCTTCGGCGCGAACGGCGGCTTCATCGCCGGGAGCCCGGCCCTGGTGGAGGCCGTGCGCCACAAGGCCGACACCTACATCTACACGAACCCCCTGGGCGTGGGGGACTGCGCCGCCGCGACCGCCGCCCTCGAGCTGGCCGACGGCCCGGAGGGGCGCCGGCGCCTGGCCGATCTCCGCGCGCGCACCCGGCAGTTCCGCGAGGGCATCGGCGCCCTGGGGCTCGAATCCATCCCCGGCCCGCACCCCATCGTGCCGCTCCTCGTGCGCGACACCGCCCGCACGCAGCGGCTCGTGCAGCACCTCTTCGAGGCCGGCATCCTGGTGGTGGGCCTCACCTACCCGGTCGTCCCCCGGGGCGACGAGACCATCCGCTTCCAGATCAACGCGGGCCACACGGAGGCGGACATCCGCGCCGCGCTCGAGGCGCTGGGCGGCTTTCGCGGCTAGCGCGCGACGCGGCTCGGTGCCGCCTCCCCCGCCGGATCCCCGGTCCGCCCCCTTGACAGGCCGCTCCTTGCGCCCGTATGGTGGGAACACTTCTCACCATAAGGAACTCCCGTGGGGACGGACGGCTCCATCCAGTCGCTGCGCAAGGGCCTGGAGCTCCTGTTTCTCTTCTCCGAGGCCGAGCCCCACCTCAGCCTGACGCAGATCTCCGCCCGGCTCAAGCTCCCCAAGAGCACCGCCTACCGCTTCATCGCCACGCTGAAGGAGGGCGGCCTCCTGACCCAGGATCCCGAGACGCGGCTGTACCGGCTCGGGGCGCGGCTCCTGGCGCTGCCGGCGGCGGTCGTGCACCCCACGGACCTCCGGACCCTGGCGCTGCCGTTCCTGCGCCAGCTGGTGGAGCAGTCGGGCGAGACCGCGCACCTCACCGAGCGCCGGGGCGCGGCCGGCGTCATCGCGGAGGTGGTGGAGAGCCCCCACGTCCTCCGCATGGCGCCCCGGCGCGGGCAGACCTTCGCGCTGCACGCCGGCGCGCTGGGCCGGGCCATCCTGGCGTTCCTGCCGCCGCACGAGGCGGAGCCGATCCTGCGGCGGCGCGCCCTGCCGCGCTTCACGCCCAACACCCCGGCCACGCCGGCGGCGCTCCGGCGCCGCCTGGAGGAGACCCGCCAGGCGGGCTACGCGGTCAGCCTGGCCGAGGTCACGGCCGGCGCCTGCGGCATCTCGGCGCCCATCCTGGGCCCCGAGGGGTGGGCGGTCGCCAGCCTCGGCATCTCGGGACCCCTGGAGCGGCTGGACGCCGAGAAGCGGGCGGGGCTGATCGAGCCAGTCCGCGAGGCGGCCCGCGCGCTCTCCACGCTCGTCAAGCGGCAGTTCGCCGCCGCCGCATTCACGCCTGCATCCGCACGATCCGCACGAAGGTCCTGACGCAACAGGGGGAGGGGAACACCATGGCCAGAATCATTGACCCGGACGCATACCGGAGTGGCCAAGCGCTGTATCGAGCGCTCACCCGGCGAGAGGCCTTGCGCCTGGGAGGGCTCGCCGGCCTGGGCCTGCTGGCGGGCGCGCCGGGGCGCGCGCGGGCCGCGGCCGGGCCGGTCGTCGTGAAGTACGGCCACACCTCCGGCGTGCACGAGATGGCCCAGTACGTGGTGCCCGACTTCCTGCCGCCCGCCTACCGGGTGGAGTGGGTGGACTTCGGCATCGCGGGCATCGGCCGCCTGGCGGCCATGATGCAAGGGCTCTGCGACATCATGAGCACCGCCAACAGCTACGTCATCAGCGGCCGGGCCGAGGGGGCGCCCATCACCGGCATCTGCGGGATCGCCGGCCGGGGCCAGGCCATCGTGGCCCGCGAGGATCGCGGCATCCGCCGCCTGGAGGACCTCAAGGGCAAGAGGCTCGCCACCAAGAAGTTCACCAGCTCCCACGTCATGCTGATGCTGGTGCTGCGGGCCGTGGGCATCGACCCCAACAAGGACGTGCAGATCGTGGACGTCGGCGAGCCCGCCGGCTTCAACGTGATGATCGAGCGCGGCGAGGCGGATGCCGGCCAGCTCTGGGAGCCGAACGTCTCGATTGCCGCGGCGCGGCCGGGCATCCGGAAGCTGGAGCTGGACCGCTTCTTCCAGCTCACCTGGGCGACCCACAGCGGCACCTTCGTGACCCAGAAGCTGATCCAGGAGCGGCCCGAGATGATCCAGGCGGTGGTGGATGCCACGGTGAAGGCCACCGAGCTGATCCGGCGCGACCGGGACCGCTGGCTCACCATCTCCCAGCGCTACCTGGCCCAGTCGCCCGAGATCCTGCGCGCGGCCATGGACAACTCCGACCCGCGCGTGGACCTCGACCTCACCATGCTCTACCGGAACGCGGAGGTGATGCTGGAGCTGGGCATCATCAAGCGCGACGTGACGGCCGAGCTGGAGCAGGCCGTGGACTACCGCTTCCTGGAAAGGGCCACCGGCAAGAAGAAAGAGGCGCTGGGCTATGTCTCCTACGCCGATTACAAGCGAGGCAAGCGGTACCTTCCGTCCTGAGCTGCTGGAGGATCGGCCGCCCGCCCGCCGCGCCCCCCGCGGCCGGCGGGTGGACCCGCTGGCCTTCCTGCTGCCCGGCCTGATCCTGGCCGCCTGGTGGGCCACGGTGCAGTTCGGCCTGGTGAACAACGTGCTGCTGCCCGGCCTGGGGGCGGTGGGCTGGACGCTG
>JBHGAX010000388.1:0-3547 GCA_041946635.1 Methylomirabilales bacterium (SeqCode) | reverse complement strand
TGCCACTGGCGCCCGTGCGCCCCGCCGCCCCTGCGCCTCTGCGCCGGCCGGCCTCAGACGGCCAGCGGCGTCTCCGGCTGCTCCGTGGGGTTCCGGTCCACCACGATGGAGCTCAGCTCGGCCTCGGCGACCAGCTTGCCCTCGACGTAGGCCTCGCCGCGCATGCGGCAGACCTGCCGCCGGAGCTGGAGCACCTGGACCTCGAAGCGGAGCTGGTCGCCCGGCACGACCGGCCGCCGGAACTTGGCCTTGTCGATCCCGGTGAAGTACATGACCTTCTTCTCGGCGCGGGCGTCCAGGCTCTTCATGAGCAGGTAGCCGCCCACCTGGGCCATGGCCTCCAGGATGAGGACGCCGGGCATGATGGGATGGCCGGGGAAGTGGCCGGGGAAGAACGGCTCGTTCGCCGTGACGTTCTTCAGGCCCACCACCCGCCGGCCCATCTCCACCTCGAGGATGCGGTCCACGAGCAGGAACGGGTAGCGGTGCGGCAGCACCTCCTCGATCTCCTTGGCCCCGACCATGAGCGTCATCCCTCCGCCCCGCCGCGCAGGCGGGCTTCCAGCCTGGCCAGCCGCTCCTCGAGCGCGGTCACCGCCTTCCTGAGGAGCGGCAGCCGGGCGATCGCCGCAAACTGCCGCTTGGCCTCCAGGTGGGGGACGGCGGGCGACCCCAGGACCAGCGCCTTGTCGGGGACGTCCTTGTTCACGCCCGCCTGCGCCCCCACGATGGCCTCGTCGCCGATCTTCACGTGATCCACCACGCCCACCTGCCCGGCCAGGACCGCCCGCGCCCCGATGCTCGCGCTGCCCGCGATGCCGACCTGCGCCACCAGGATGGCATCCGGCCCGACGGACACGTTGTGCGCGATCTGGACCAGGTTGTCGATCTTGGCGCCGCGGCCCACCCGGGTCTCGCCCAGGGTGGCGCGGTCGATGGCCGTGTTCGCGCCGATCTCCACGTCGTCCTCGACCACCACCCGCCCCACCTGGGGGATCTTCGCGTGGCGGGCGCCGTCCCGCGCATACCCGAAGCCGTCGGCCCCCAGGACCGCCCCGCTGTGGATGATGACCCGATCCCCGACCCGCGTCCCCTCGCGGAGCGTGACGTGGGCATACAGGCGACAGTCGGCCCCGACGCGCACGCCGGGCCCCACGAAGACCTGCGCCTCCAGCAGGCTGCCCGGACCGACCGACGCCCCGGGGCAGACGACGCACAGCGGGCCCACGCCGGCCGTGGGGGCCACGCGCGCGTCCGCCGCCACCACGGCGCTGGGGTGGATGCCCGGCATGACGGGGGGAGCGGGATGGAAGAGGGCCAGGGCGCGCGCAAAGGCCAGCAGCGGATTCGGCGTGCGGAGCGCGGGCCGGTCCACGCCCGGCCAGGCCTCGCCCGCGATCACGGCCGCCGCCTTGGAGGCCGGCAGGCGCGCCAGGTGCCGGGCGTCCGTGACGAAGGTGAGGTCCTGCGGCCCGGCGCCCTCCAGGCTGCTCAGGCCCTGCACCTCCAGGCTGGCATCGCCCTCCAGCCGGCAGCCCAGCCGCTCGGCCAGCTCCCCCAGCCGCACGCCCGCGCCCTCCTACTTCGCCTTGGCGTCGAAGCGCTTGATGATGTCGGGGGTGAGGTCGATGGCCTGCGCGGCGTAGATGATGTTGCTCCGCTCCAGGATGGCGCTGTAGGCCTGATCGCGGCCGTACTCCTGGATCACGGCGAAGATCTCGCGGGTGATCTCGACCTCCGCCTCCCGGATGCGCTTCTCCAGCTCGCGGTTCGAGTCCTCCGCCATGCGCCGCACGTCGCGGACGCGCCGCTCCAGCGCCTCGCGCTTCTCGCGCTTCGCCTGCTCGGAGAGCACGGCCGCCTGCTTCTCCAGCTCCTGCTGCAGCTTCAGCAGCTCCTGCTGCTTCGCGTCCAGCTCCTTCTGCCGGCCGGCCCGCTCCTGGTCCAGCCGCTGCCGCACGGCCGTGCCGCGCTGGGAGGCGTTCAGCACCTGCTGCACGTCCACCACGCCGATCTTCGGCGCCTGCGCGGCCCCGCCGGGCGCGCCCCACACGCCGAGGAGCGCCGCCGCCAGGATCGCCACCACCGCCTGCCTGCCGCCTCGTGGAATGCTCACCGTAGCTGCTCCCTCCCGATTCCGGCGTGCGCCGGCTCAGAACGATGCGCCCGCACTGAAGTGCAGGACCTGGAACTTCTCCCCCTCGCTCGGGTTCAGGTTGAAGCCCCACTCCAGCCGGATGGCGCCGATGGGCGAGTTGAACCGGATGCCGATGCCGACCGACCGCTTGATGGTCCGCTTGAACAGGTCCGCGAAGTCGTGCCGCTCGTCGTAGACCTGGCCCACGTCGAAGAAGACCACGCCCCGCATGCGCAGCGGCTCGTAGAGCGGGAAGAGCAGCTCCGCGTTCGCGAACCAGGCCTTGTTGCCGCCCGTGAGGCCGTCCCCGACCCCCGAGGGATCCTTCGGGCTCACGCTGAAGTTCCGGAACCCGCGGATGCTGTTCGAGCCGCCCAGGAAGAACCGCTCCTGCACGGGCAGCACGTCCGTGTCGCCGTAGCCCTCGCCGTAGGCGAAGTTGCCCCGCAGGTGTCCCACCACCTTCCAGAAGAGCGGGTAGTACTGGGACGCGTCGGCGCTGTACTTCGTGAACTCGTTGTCGCCGCCCAGCACGCTGCCCGCCACCGTGGCGGCCACGCGAACCCGGAGGCCGCGGGTGGGCTCGATGAAGGAGTCCCGCGTGTCCCGGCTCAGCGCGAAGGAGACCGAGCTGGTGTTGGAGACGCCGCCCGACTCCTCGGCCTGGCGCCGGATGAGGAAGGGCGCGTCGTCCGCCAGATCCTTGATCTTCACCCGCTCGAAGCCGTAGCTGACCAGGCCGTGGACCTCCTCGAACAGCCGGTGCCCCAGGGACACCGAGCCGCCCAGCGTGTCCTGGTTGAAGCCCTGGTACGTCCGGAAGTCGGTTTCCGTGTTGAACCCGCGGACCTCGAACAGGAAGTCCGAGTCGAGGAGGTGCGGGTCGGTGTAGACGACGTTGTAGCGGTTGGCCCGGGTGCCGATCTGTCCGGAGATGGCCGCCCGCTTCCCCAGCCCGAAGAGGTTGCCCTGCGAGATGCTGGCCACGCCGATCGGGCCGTCCACCGAGCTGAAGCCGCCGCCGATGGTGAAGGCGCCCGTGGACTTCTCCTTCAGGTCCACGAACAGGTCGACCTGGTCGGGCGCGGCGGCCCGCCGGGTGTCGAGCTTCACGTCCTCGAAGAAGCCGAGGTTCTCCAGGTTGCGCCGGCTGCGCTGCAGCCGGCTGCTGCTGAAGACGTTGCCCTCGACCAGGGTCAGCTCGCGGCGCACCACCTTGTCGCGGGTTCGCGCGTTGCCGGCGATCTCGATGCGCCGGATGAAGGCCTGCGGCCCCTCGGTGATCTCCAGCGTGACGTCCACGGTCGTCTCGGCCCGCTGCACGTCCGTGACCGGCATCACGTCCGCGAAGAGGTAGCCGCGGTCCGCGTACTTGTCCGTGACCGCCACCACGTCGTTCTGCAGCCCCTC
>JBHGAX010000387.1:0-3569 GCA_041946635.1 Methylomirabilales bacterium (SeqCode) | reverse complement strand
GAAGAAGGCCGAGAAGAAGGCCGAGAAGAAGGAGGCCCCGGCTCCCGCTCCGGCTCCCGAGAAGAAGGAAGAGAAGAAGGCTGAGAAGAAGAGCTAGTCGTCATCCGTTCCGTTGCGCGACACAAGGGCATCCCTCGGGATGCCCTTGTGTTTTCCCGCGGCAAATACGCCTTGACTTCGCCACGGCGTTCGACTAGAAATTTTCACTACGTTTCCTTACAGGGAGGGCCGCGGGCGACAACCAATCGAATACGCGACGCCGAGTGCCCAGGATGGGCCTCGAGGGAAAATGGTGATCCCGGCCGGACGGCACCCGGGCAGTCCGGCACTCGGGCAATCGGGGAGAACGAAGACGGGTTCGTCCCGAGGGCCGGAGTGCCTGAGTGCCGGGTCGCCGCGGACCCGGGCGAATCCATTGCTGCCCCGCAACTGTGAGCGGCGTTGAAATCTGCAGGAGCCACTGTCCCGCATCACCGGCCGCAGGGATGGGAAGGCGCAGAGAGTAAGCCAAGCCGCAAGCCAGGAAACCTGCTCGGCGTTTCGGGCCACGTGATCCTTCCGCGGGGAGGGGACGGCCACTGCCGAGCGGTCCTCATCGACTGTCGCGCCAGGAGCCCCGATCCACGCCCGTGGACCGGGGCTCTGTGTTTTCTCAGGCGCCGCGATCTCCCGGGGAGTAACCTCGAATGCCCCGTTGCCTGCGCTATGAACTGCTGGCCGGCGTCGCCGCGCTCGCGCTGCTGGCCGCCGCGCCCGCCGCTGCGGCGACGCTGACGGACATGCTCGGGCGGGCGGTGCCGATCCCGGACCGGCCGCTCCGGCTGGTGTCCCTGGCGCCCAGCCTCACCGAGACGGTGTTCGCGCTGGGCCGTGGCGACTGGCTGGTCGGCGTGAGCGATCTCTGCAACTACCCCGAGGCGGCCCGGGAGAAGCCGCGCGTCGGCGGGATCGGCGCGCCGGACCTGGAGCGCATCGTCCTGCTGCGGCCGGACCTCGTGCTCATCACGGCGGAGGCCAACTCGCGCCAGCTCGTCCTCCAGTTCGACCGCCTGGGCATCCAGACGTTTGCGGTGACGCCCTCCAGCTTCCCCGGGATCCTGGAGGCGATCGCCCGCCTGGGGCGCGTGACGGACGCCGAGGCGCGCGGCGCGGAGCTTGCCGCCGGCATTCGTCGTCGCGTGGAGGCCCTCGGGCGCCGCCTGGCGCATCGGCCCCGCCCCGGTGCGCTCGTGCTCATCTGGACCGATCCGCTGATCGCCGCCGGCCCGTCCACCTTCCTGCATGACCTCATCGGCCTGGCGGGAGGCGAGAACCTGGCGCGGGGCCAGGCGCCCTATCCCCGCCTGGGGTGGGAGGACATGCTGGCGGCCGCACCGGAGGTGATCGTGGTCGCCTCGCACCGCGGGGACGTGGCCGAGACGCTCCGCCGGGCCTGGCAGGGCTGGCGGGCGGTGCCGGCCGTGCGGACGGGTCGGGTCGTCTCGGCGCCCGCCGATCTCATCCTGCGGCCCGGGCCCCGAGTGGCCGAGGCGGTGGAGGTGCTGGCCCGGGCGCTGCACCCGGCCGAGGTGGCGCCGTGAGCGGCGCCGAGCGGCGGCCCGCGCGGGCCGTCCGGGTGTTCGCCTGGCTCGGGGCGGCCCTGGGCCTCAGCCTCCTGCTGTCGGTGCTGGTGGGCAGCATGCCGGCGGCGCCCCTGGACGTGCTGCGCGGGCTGGTCGGCGGGCACGATGAGGCCGTGGCGACCGTGGTCCGGCGCATCCGCCTCCCGCGGGCCCTCCTGGCCGGCGTGGTGGGCGCCTGCCTCTCGCTGGCCGGGCTCGGCTTCCAGGCCATCTCGCGCAACCCGCTGGCGGATCCGTCCGTGCTCGGCGTCAGCAGCGGCGCCTCGTTCGGCGTGACCGTGGCGGTGCTCCTGGGGCTGGCCGGCCCGGCGGCCCACCCGGCCCTCATGGCGCTCTTCGCCTTCGCCGGCGCGCTCCTGGCCGCGGTGAGCGTGTACGCGGTGGCCCAGGTGGACGGCCGCCTGCCCACCGCCACGCTCCTCCTCTCCGGCGTGATCATCGGGCTCTTCTTCACCTCGTGCGTCATGCTGGCCACCGTGCTGCTCGCGGCCGGGGAGCTGCAGGGCGTGGTCTTCTGGCTCATGGGCAGCCTGGCGCCCGCCGGCCTGAGCACGCTGGCGGTCCTCGGCGTCGTCCTGGCGGTCGGTCTGGCCGTGCTGGCCCGGGAGGCCGGGCGGCTGAACGTCCTGGCGCTGGGCGAAGAACAGGCGCTGCAGCTCGGCGTGGAGGCGGAGCAGGTGAAGCGGCGGATCTTCGTGGCGGCCTCGCTCACCACCGGGGCGGCCATCTCGGCGGCCGGCTCCATCGGGTTCGTGGGCCTGATCGTGCCCCATGCCGCGCGGCTGCTGCTGGGCCCCGACAACCGGCGCCTGGTGCCGGCGGCGGCCCTGCTGGGCGCGGCGTTCCTCATGCTGGCGGACCTGCTGGCGCGGACGGTGGCGCGGCCCATGGAGCTGCCGGTGGGGGTCATCACCTCGTTCTGCGGCGCGCCGCTGTTCATCTACCTGCTCAGGGCTCGGCGCGGCGGGGAGCTCTCATGAACGGCGATCGGGCGCTCCGGCAGCCAGGCAATCCGGCAACCCGCGATGCGCGAGTGCCAGAGTGCCGGAGTGCCGGAGTGCCGGAGTGCCCCGACGCCGTCCGCATGGACGGCGTGACCTTCCGCTACAAGAGCGGCTGCGGGGTGCGCGACGTGTCGTTCGCGGTGGGCGCGGGGGAGCTGTTCGGGATCATCGGGCCCAACAGCGCGGGGAAGAGCACGCTGCTCCGGCTGCTCACGAAGATCCTCGCGCCGCAGTCCGGCGCCATCCGCCTGCTGGGGCAGGCCGCGGCCCGGCTCTCCCGGATCGAACTGGCGCGCCGGGTGGCGGTGGTGCCGCAGGAGTTCCAGGTGGCGTTTCCGTTCAGCGTGCGCGAGGTGGTGCTCATGGGCCGCTACCCGCACGGCGGGGCGGCGGGCTGGACCGGCGCCCGCGACGCCGCGATCGCGGAGGCCGCCATGGCGGCCACCGGCGTGGCCGGCCTGGCCGGGCGGCGCGTGGACGAGCTGTCCGGCGGCGAGCGCCAGCTGGTCTCCATCGCCCGCGCCCTGGCGCAGGAGCCGTCGATCCTGCTGCTGGACGAGCCGACCGCGCACCTGGACCTCAAGCACCAGGGCCGTGTCCTGGAGATCCTCCTCCGGCGCGGCGCCGCGCCGCGCCGCACGACCCTGTTCGTGTCGCACGATCTGAACCTGGCGGCCGAGCACTGCGATCGCCTCCTTCTCCTGGCCGCGGGGGAGGTGGCGGCCGTCGGCGCGCCCGAGGAGGTCATCACGCCGCGGTATCTGGAGCTCGCCTACGGCTGCCCCGTGCAGGTGGAGCAGGACGCGGCCTCCGGACGACCGCGGGTCCGCGGGAGCCTCCCGCAAGGAGTTATCCACACGTAAGACCCTCGGATGAAGGGAAGCTGGTCATGCGCCGCCCAAAAGGGTCCAGATGCAAGGCGCCGCGCCGGAGGCCGAGTGAG
>JBHGAX010000386.1:0-3595 GCA_041946635.1 Methylomirabilales bacterium (SeqCode) | reverse complement strand
ATCCGCTCGGCGCTCTTCGCGCCGATGCCCTCCACGGCCTGGAGATCCTCGGCGCTCGCATCCGCCAGCGCGGCCAGCGTGCCATACCCCGCGCCGGCCAGGCGGGCGGCCAGCTTCTCCCCGACGCCCGGGAGGGCGGTGAGGTCCTCCGGCTGGGCCCCGGCTTCCGGCGCCGGCTCGGCCCCCTCCGCGGGCGCCTCGCCGCCGCCGCTCATCAGCCCGGAGAGCGTGGCCTGGGCCTCCCGCTGCAGCTCCGAGGTGCTCTTGATGTCCACCTTCCAGCCCACCAGCTTGGCCGCCAGCCGGGCGTTCTGCCCGCGCTTGCCGATCGCCAGCGACAGCTGGTCGTCGCTCACCACCACCCGCAGCGTCCGCGCCTCCGGCTCGGCGGTGACGTGCTGGACCTCGGCCGGGGCCAGGGCCGCCTTCACGAAGGCGGCTGCGTCCTCGCGCCAGGGGATGATGTCGATCTTCTCGCCCTGCAGCTCGCGCACGATGGCCTGCACGCGCGCCCCCCGGTAGCCCACGCAGGCCCCCACGGGGTCGATGTTGCTGTCCTTGGATACCACCGCGATCTTGGCGCGCTCGCCCGGCTCGCGGGCCACCGCCCGGACCTCCACCACGCCCTCGTAGATCTCCGGCACCTCCAGGTCGAAGAGCCGCTTCAGGAAGCCGGGGTGGGTGCGGGAGACCACGATCTGCGAGCCCTTGGAGGTCTTCTTCACGTCCAGGATGTAGGCCCGCACGCGGTCGCCCACGCGGAACTCCTCGCGGGGGAGCTGCTCGCGCACCGGGAGGATGGCCTCGGCCTTCCCGATGTTCAGGATGGCGTTGCCCTTCACGGCCCGCTGGACCACGCCGTGGACCAGCTCGCCCTCCTTCTCCTTGAACGTCTGGTAGACGGAGTCGCGCTCGGCCTCGCGGACGCGCTGGATGATCACCTGCTTGGCCGTCTGCGCCGCGATGCGCCCGAAGCTCCCCGTGGGCACGGGCACGGGCGTCTTCACCTCGTCCCCCACCTTGGCCCCGGGGTCGATGCGCAGCGCCTCGTCCAGGCCGATCTCCAGCTTGTCGTTGGCGACCGCCTCCACCACCTTCTGCACCGCGTAGAGCATGAACTGGCCGGTCTTGGCGTCGAAGTCCACGCGGAGGTCCAGCGCCGCCTGGGCGGGCGGCAAGCCCTTGCGCGAAGCGGACAGGATCGCGGCCCCCACCGCCTCGATGAGGATCCCCTTCTCGATCCCCTTCTCGCGTCCGATCTGATCGATGACCTGCAACAGGTCCATGCTGCCTCCGTCGTCGCGCCGAGCCCGCGCCGTCTACAGCTCCGGCTCCAGCCGGGCCTTGTGAATCAGCCCGCGGGGGATCGCGACCCGCGGCCCCTCCGGCAGGTCGAGGAGCACCCGGTCCGCCTCCAGGCCCGCCAGCCGCCCGCGGAAGCTCTTCCGCCCGTCCAGCGGCTCGCGCGTGCTGATCCGCGCCTCGCGGCCGGCGAAGCGCACGAAGTCCGCCTCCCGGGTGAGGGGCCGGTCCAGGCCGGGGGAGGAGACCTCCAGGTGGTAGGGGTGGTCGATGAGGTCGGCCACGTCCAGGTGGTCCCCCAGCTCCTCGCTCACCCGCTGGCAGTCGTCCAGGGTCACGCCCCCCTCGGCGCGGTCGATGTACAGGCGGAGCACCCAGCCCGCCGCCTCGCGGCGAAACTCGACCTCCACCAGCTCGAGCCCCGCCTCGGGCAGGATCGCCTCGGCGATCCCCCGCACCCGCGCCGTCACCTCTGCCGCCGCCCCGCCCGCCATGGCTCACCCGCAAAAAAAAGAGTGGGCGGATCGCCCACTCGATGGGCAGACGATACCACGAACGCCGCGACCGCGCAAGGGGAAAGGCGTTCCGGCTACTCCTCCTCCTCCTCGATGGGGCGCTTGGCCTCGGCCACGATCTTCTCCTGGATGGGCCCCGGCACCTCCTCGTAGTGGGAGAACTCCATGCTGTAGTCCCCGCGGTCGCCCGTGATGGAGCGGAGGCGCGAGTCGTACTCCAGCATCTCGGCCAGCGGCACGTTGGCCTTCACCACCTGGTTCCGCCCCTTGGCGTCGATGCCCAGGACCCGGCCCCGCTTGCTGTTCAGGTCGCCCACGATGTCGCCCATGCAGTCGCCCGGGGCCACCACCTCCACGGTCATGATGGGCTCCAGGAGCACGGGCCGGGCCTGCTGCATGGCCTTGCGGAAGGCCAGGCGGCCGGCCAGCTTGAAGGCCATTTCGGAGGAGTCCACGGGGTGGGTGGAGCCGTCGTACACCGTGACCTTCACGTCCACCACCTGGTTGCCGGCCAGCGGACCCCGCTCCATGGCCTCCAGGATGCCCTTCTCCACCGCCGGGATGAAGTTGCGCGGGATCGCCCCGCCCACGACCTGGTTGGAGAACTCGAAGCCGCCCCCGCGGGGGAGCGGGTCCATGTGGATCCAGCAGTCGCCGAACTGGCCCCGGCCGCCGGTCTGCTTCTTGTGGCGGCCCTGCACCTCCCGCACGCGCGCCTTGATGGTCTCCTTGTAGGGCACCCGCGGGGTCTTCAGCGTCACGTCCACCCCGAACTTGCGCTTCAGGCGCTCGGCCAGGATCTCCACGTGGGCGCGCCCCATGCCGGACACCACCGTCTCCCGGGTCTCGGGGTCGTAGCGGATCTGGACGGTGGGGTCCTCCTCCCGCAGCCGGCCGAAGGACGTGCTCATCTTCTCCTCGTCGCCCTTGGCCTTCGGCTCCACGGCGAAGGAGATCATGGGGGCGGGGAAGGTGAGGTCGAAGAGCTTCACCGGCCGCTTCTCGTCCGCCAGCGTGTCGCCGGTGGCGGTCTCCTTCAGCTTCACCAGCGCGCCGATCTCGCCGGCCCCCAGGGCCTCCACCGCGGTCTGCTGCTTGCCGCGCAGGAGCAGCACCTGCCCGATCCGCTCCTTGACGCCCTTGCTGACGTTCAGCACGCTGGAATCCGAGCTCAGCGTGCCGGAGTAGATCCGGAACATGGTGACCTTGCCGGCGAAGGGATCCGCGATGGTCTTGAAGACCAGCGCCGCCAGCGGCGCGTCGTCCTGGGCCGCGAGCGGCACCGCCTCGCCGGTCTTCGGGTCGCTGGCCGCGGGCGCCGGCCGGTCCAGGGGCGAGGGGAACGCCTCCACGGCGAGGTCCAGCAGCGGGCTCACCGCCACGTTCCGCGCCGGGGCGCCGCACAGGACGGGGAACAGCTTGGCCGCCCGGATGCCGCGCATGAGCCCCTCGCGCAGCTCGCTCTCGGACAGCTCCCCGGTCTCCAGGTATTTCTCCAGCAGCCCGTCGTCCGCCTCGGCCACCGCCTCCACCAGCGCCGCCCGCGCGGCTTGGGCCTGCTCGCGGAGGTTCGCCGGCGGCTCCTCCTCGACGGGCTTGCCGTTGCCGTCCGGGGTGTAGCGGAGCGCCTTCATGCGCACCAGGTCCACGACGCCGCTGAACCCGGCCTCCGCCCCGATGGGGATCTGGATGGGGACGGCGCCCGGGGCCAGGTTCTTGCGGACGTCCTCCAGGGCCCGGGTGAAGTCGGCCCGCTCCTTGTCCATCTTGGCGAGGAA
>JBHGAX010000385.1:0-3606 GCA_041946635.1 Methylomirabilales bacterium (SeqCode) | reverse complement strand
ACCATTCGTCCCGCCCGACTTCTCGACTTGCGATTCATGCGCTCCCCCAACCGGTCGTGGCGCGCCGCCGGAAACGCCTGGGGGCCGGACCGGGAGAGTTCCCCCGTCCGGCCCCCAGCCGGCGGAGCCATGCCGCGGGTCCGGCATGCCGGCCGGACCCGAGCGGCCTACTTGCTGCGGCGCTGGTGCCGGGTGCGCTTCAGCAGCTTCTTGTACTTGTGCTTCGCGATCTTCTTCCGGCGCTTCTTGACGACGCTGCTCATGCCATCCCCCCTTTCTCGGATTGCAGATTTTCGGATTGCAGATTTCAGATTTCCCTCTCCGCCAGCCTCAATCGCAATCAGTTCGTGGGACCGCAGATTCCGGACAGCGGATTTCAGACATCGCACGCGGCCCGAAATCTGAAATCTCAAAATCTGAAATCTGCAATCCGCAGTCACTCCTTCCCTGTCTCCGGCTCCATCCCCTCCGTCTCGGCCTCGCCCGCGCCGTCCCGCCGGATCTGGTATTTCTCCAGCCGGTACTGCAGGGTCCGGTAGCTGAGGCCGAGCAGCTTGGCGGCCTTCGCGATCACCCACCCCGACTGCTCCATGGCCTGGACCAGGAAGTCCCGCTCCACTTCCTCCAGCTGGATGCCCTGGGGCGGCAGGCGGAAGCGGCGGTGCCCCTCGCCCCCGCCGGCGTCCGGCGACCGGGACGGCAGGGTCGAGAAGCGGACCTCGATGGGCAGGTCCAGGTAGTCGATGGCCCGCCCGTTCGAGAGCAGGACCGCCCGCTGCAGCACCGCCTCGAGCTGCCGGACGTTGCCCGGCCACTCGTACTGCATCAGGAGGCGCATGGCCTCCTTGGTGATCGGCATGGCCGGCCGGCCCGCCTCGCTGCAGGCGCGCGCCACGAAGAACTCGGCGAGCTGGGGGATGTCCGTGCTCCGCTCCCGGAGCGGCGGGATCGTGATGCTCACCACGTTCAGGCGGTAGAAGAGGTCCTCGCGGAAGCGCCCCGCCTCGACCTCCTGCTCCAGCGCCTTGTTGGTGGCCGCCAGGATGCGGACGTCCACCTTGATGTCCTCGCGCCCGCCCACCCGGCGGACCTCCCTTTCCTGCAGGGCCCGCAGGACCTTGGCCTGCATGGCGCCGCTCAGCTCCCCGACCTCGTCCAGGAAGAGCGTGCTCCGGTCGGCCGCCTCGAACAGGCCCTGCCGCCGGCTGACCGCGCCGGTGAAGGCGCCCTTCTCGTGGCCGAACAGCTCGCTCTCGATGAGCGTGTCCGGGATGGCGGCACAGCTCACCGCCACGAAGGGCCGGTCCTTCCGCGGGCTGTGCCGGTGGATGGCCCGCGCGATCAGCTCCTTGCCGGTGCCGCTCTCGCCATAGATCAGCACGGTGGAGCTGCTGGGCGAGACCTTGTGCAGGCGGTCGAACACCTCCTGCATCCGGTAGTGGCTGCCCACGATGCCGTCCACCCGGAAGCGCGCCTCCAGCTGCTGCCGGAGCAGCCGGTTCTCCTCGATGAGGCGGATGCGCTCGAAGGCGCGGCTGACCGTCAGGATCAGCTCGTCGCGCTCCAGCGGCTTCGTGAGGTAGTCGAAGGCGCCCTGCTTCATGGCCTGCTCGGCCGAGTCGATGGAGCCGTAGCCGGTCATGAGGATGACCAGGGTGGGCGGGTCCTCCCGCGTGAGCTCGCGCACCAGGGCCAGCCCGTCCACGCCCGGCATCCGGAGGTCGGACAGCACCAGATCGAAGCGCTGCCGCCCGCTCTGCTCCAGCGCCTCGGCCGCGCTGCCCGCGGCCTCCACCCGGTAGCCCTCCGCCGACAGGATGGCCCGGAGGATCTCGCGCTGGGCGGCCTCGTCGTCCACGACCAGGATCTGGCCCTTGCTCACGCCGCGGCCCCCAGGGGCAGGGTCAGCCGGGCCAGCGTGCCCTGGCCCGGCTGGCTGGACAGCCGGATGCTGCCGCCGTGCTCCTCCACGATCTTCTTGGTGAGCGCCAGCCCCAGCCCGATGCCGACCTCCTTGGTGGTGAAGTACGGCTCGAAGACCTTGGGGAGGTGCTCCGGCGCGATGCCGGTCCCGGTGTCCTCGAAGGCGATCTCGATCCCCGCGTCGCCGCCGGGCCGCGCGGCCGGCTCCCCGTGGTTCGAGCCGGGGACCTGGCGCGCCGTCACGCGGAGCCGGCCGCCCCCCGGCATGGCCTGCACGGCGTTCAGGACGAGGTTCAGGAAGCAGGTCTTCAGGTGCGGCACGTCCACCCAGGCGGGCGGCAGCTCGTCCGGGTACCGGCGCTCCACGGTCACCGATTCGATGGCCGCCTTGCGGCCCGCGACCTCCAGCACCTCGTCCAGCAGGGCCCGGACGTCGGCGGGCTGCCGGGTCAGCTTCAGCGGCTTGCCGTACTTCAGGAACGTCTCGATCATCTCGTTCAGCCGGTGGACCTCCTTCTTGATCTCGCTGGCCACCCGGCCGAACTCCTCGCGCTCGGCGGCCGCCGTGGGACTGAACCGCGCCCGGAGGTGGTCGATGCTGAGGTTGATGAGGTTCAGGGGGTTCCGCACCTCGTGCGCGATGCCGGAGGCCAGGTGCGCGATGGCCGACAGGCGCTCGGCCTGGTGCAGCCGGGCCTCCAGCTCGGCCTTCTCCTTCAGCCGCACCACCATCTCGTTGAAGCTCCGATTCAGCTCCCCGATCTCGTCCCGGCGCGTCTCGGGGAGCCGCTCGTCCAGGTGCCCCTGCGCCACGCGCCGGGCCGCGGCGACCACCCGGGAGATCGGCGTGACGTAGGTCCAGGCCAGGGCCACCGTGCCGATGATGCCGACCCCGAAAACCGCCACCGTGGCGAGGAGTCGCTTCAGGAAGTTGGCCTGCGCCAGCTGCGCGAAGTCGTCCAGGATCATGCTGATCAGGATGTACCCGGTGCGCTGGTTGCCCACCACGATGGGCACGAAGAGGTTGTAGGTCTTCTGCGTGCGCCCGCCGGGCGTCTCCTCGCCGAGGCGCGCCGTGATGAGCAGGTCCTTGCGCCGCGGGTCCACCCGGATGCCCACCCGGCGCGGGTTGGAGGAGGCCACCACCTCCTCCTCGTTGCTGACGATGGAGATCTCCCGCACGCCGCGGCGCTGCAGGCGCTGGACGTAGTCCTGGAGGCGCGCCTCGCTGGTCCGGCCCTTGGAGGTGAGCTGCTCCACGCTGATCTGGATGGCCGTGCTCAGGTCGGCCGTGTGCCGCTCCACCTGGGCGATGAGCTGCCGCTCCGCCCGCCAGTAGAGCAGGAAGAGGGTCGCCAGCACGAGCACCAGCAGCCCGAACATCATGGCGAGCAGTTTGCCGCGCAGGCTGAGGTGCCAGCCGCCCATCCGCGAAGCCTCCCGTGTCCGGCAACCGGGTAGTGTATCGGAGGCGGCGCCCGGCTGTAAAGCAAGAACCCGGAAGAGCTTCCGGCCACGAAAAGGCACAAAGGACACAAAGGGGAAGAACGACGGCCACCCCTAGCCACAAGCGGCACGAGACGCACGAGGGGCCGGACCAGGGTCCGGAACTTCCTGGGCCTCTTGTGCTTCTTGTGGCTCGCCGTCCGGAACCCTTTGTGCCCTTTGTGCCTTTTTGTGGCT
>JBHGAX010000384.1:0-3629 GCA_041946635.1 Methylomirabilales bacterium (SeqCode) | reverse complement strand
CCTGCCCGCAGTCCCGCGGGCCAGGCAGCGCCAGACATCGCGCAGCGTGTAGGCCGTCATGATGGCGCCGGTGATCGGCATGACCATGTAGAAGACGACTTTGGGGTACTCCAGGATCGGCGACCGATCGCTGGCGTTGAGGGTGAGGACCGCCGCGTAGTAGGTAAAGACGACCAGGAAGGCCAGCGACAGGAGCCGCACGAGCAGCTGGAGCGCCCGCCCGGCAGGGGAGTCGCCCCAGCGCAAGAGGAGGAAGTCCACGCAGAAGTGGCTGCCGTCGCGCCACAGGGCGGCCGCCCCCATGAAGACCATCCAGGCGAAGGCCAGCTCCACGATCTCGTCCGCCCAGCCCATGGACGCCACCGGCACGAACCGCACGAACACGCCGGCCGCCACCAGGACCCACAGGGCGAGCAGCCAGCCCACGCTCCCCCACTTGAGCGCCGCGGCCACCGCCCCTGTCGGCCTGCGGCCCGTCACCGGGAGCCTCCCATGACCAGGTCCGGCACGAAGGTCACCAGGGCGGGGACGTAGGTGATGAGCGCCAGGGCCACGATCAGCGCCGCGATGTGCCACTTCAGCTCGGCCGCCAGGTCCCAGAGCGGCACCCGGCCGACGGAGGCGACCGCGTACAGCACCATGCCCACGGGCGGGGTGAGCAGCCCGACCATGAGGTTCAGCGTCATGAGCACCCCGAAGTGCACGGGGTCGATGCCCACGCGGCCGATCAGCGGCATGAAGATGGGGATGGTGAGGAGCATGACCGAGATCCCCTCCATGAAGCAGCCCAGGAGCAGCAGGATGAGGTTGATGATGAGCAGCAGGACCCACTTGTTGCTGCTCACGCTCATCAGCCCCTGGATCACCGCCTCCGGCACGCGCTGGTGGATCAGGAGCCAGCCGAAGATCCCGGCCGCCGAGATGATGAACATCACCCGGACGGTGTGCTGCAGCGCCTCCCACAGGATCCGGGGCAGGTCCGCCGCGCCGATCTCGCGGTACACCAGGACGGTGATGATCAGGGCGTACACCGCGGCCACCACGGAGGCCTCCGTGGGCGTGAAGATCCCGGCCAGGATGCCGCCGATGATGATGCCGGGACACAGCAGGGCGGACCAGCACTGCCAGGTGGCGCGGAACAGCTCGCCCCAGGTGGCCTTGGGCTCCCGCGGGTAGCCGCGCTGCCCGGCGATGATGTAGATGGTGATCATCAGCGCGACGCCCATCACCAGCCCGGGCACGAAGCCGCCCAGGAACAGCCGCCCCACGGACGTCCCGGTCATGCTGCCGAAGATGACGAAGGGGATGCTCGGGGGGATGATCGGGCCGATGGTCGAGGAGGAGGCGGTGACGGCCGCCGCGAAACGCCGGTCGAAGCCGCCCTTGGTCATGGCCTCCATCTCGACCATGCCGATGCCCGCCGCGTCCGCCACCGCCGCGCCCGACATCCCGGCGAAGATCATGCTGTTCACCACGTTCACGTGCCCCAGGCCGCCCCGGATGTGCCCGACCAGGGCCTGCGCCAGCCGGAACATGCGGGTGGTCATGCCGCCCGTGTTCATGAGGACGCCGACCAGGATGAAGAACGGGATGGCGAGGAGCGTGAAGCTGGTGGTGCTGGCGTACATGCGGGCGGGGAGCATGGTGAGGGTGTGCACCTCGCCCAGCACCACGAAGAAGACGACCGCGGTCAGCCCCATGGCGACGGCGATGGGAAGCCCGAGGAGGATCAGGGCGAAGAGGCAGAGGAAGATGGCGGCGGTCATCATGCGACGCGGCCCTCGGGGCAGGGCGCCCCGGCCCGGCGGCGGTCCCGGGCCGGGGCGCCGCCCGGCCTCACTTCTTGCGGGTGTCCTCGACCATCTTCATGAAGGTCTTCACGTTCTCCTCGCCCGAGTACTTGCCGATCTTCTCGTAGGCGCCGGCCATGGCGGCGCGGAAGGGCGCCAGGTCGGGCCGGGTCACCTTCACGCCGGCCTGCTCCATCTTCGCCACCAGCTCGGCCTCCTGGCCGATGAGCGTCTTCCGCATGTAGGCGCCGGCCGCCCGGCTCTCCTCCTTCAGGATCGCCTTCTGCTCGGGCGTGAGCCTGGCCCAGGTCTTGGCGCTGACCACGTTGATCATGTTGTTGTAGACGTGGCGGGTGAGGGCCAGGTGCTTCTGCACCTCGTAGAACTTCATGTGGTAGATGACGGGAATCGGGTTCTCCTGGCCGTCCACCACGCCCTGGGCCAGGGCCATGTACACCTCGGGGAAGGCGATCTTGGTCACCACCCCGCCCAGCCCCTCCATCGCCGCCTGCAGCTGGATCTCGGGCGGCACCCGGATCTTCAGGCCCTTCACGTCCTCCGGCTTGAGGATGGGGCGCTTGCTGTTGGTGAGATTCCGGAAGCCGTACTCCCAGTTGGCCAGGAGGACGAACCCCTGCTGCTCGGCCTGGGGACCCAGCCAGCCCATGGCCGGGCCGTCCAGCACGCGGTGCGCGTGCTCGTAGTCCTCGTACAGGAAGGGCGTCATCACCGCCCCGAAGGCCTTCACGTACTTGTCCAGCTGCCCCTGGGTCGGCAGGCCCATGTCGATCACGCCCAGCTTGATCTGCTCCGCCTGCTCCGGCGGGGACCCCAGCGTGTTGTTCGGGTAGATGGCGATCTTGATCTGCCCCTTGGTGCGCTCCTCCACCTTGGCGGCGAACTGCTTGGCGGCGAGGTGGCCGGGGTGCGACTCCTCCACGTAGTGCGCGAACTTCATCTGCACCTGCGCCCCGGCCCAGCCCGCGGTCCAGCCGAGGAGGGCGAGCACCAGGGCTCCGACGGTGAAGCTCCGCAGCAACCGCCCGCTCATGACTCCGTCCTCCCTTCCCCTCGCGCCCCGGCGAGGCTCCGACGATGCACCCCCGGTATGCACGGGCTCCGGTGCGGCGCCTCCGCGCCTCCGCGCCCGCGCGTCCATGGAGCGCTCACTTCAGCAGGCCGTGCTTCCGCATCAGCTCCAGGTAGTCCTCCCGCGGGGGGATGAAGATGTCGATGCCCTTGAAGCCCGTGGGCGTCTCCCCGCCGTGCGGGACGTTGGCGGGGTGGATGCACACGTCCCCGGCCTTCATGGTGAACTTCTGATCCCCGCAGACGTGCTCCTCGGAGCCTTCCAGGATGACCAGGATCTGCTCCACCGGGTGGCTGTGGATCGGGAACTTGGCGCCCGGCGGCTGCTCGATGAAGCTGAGCAGCACGTTGTCGCCCTTGATGAAGCGGGTGCCCACCTTGTCCGTCAGCGGCACCAGGGGCACGTCCGTGATCGTGTAGTAGTACTTCGGCTTCGCATCGGCCATGTCGTCCTCCTTAAGAACATGAACCGCCAAGACGCCAAGAGCGCCAAGGCATGATGGCCGCGCCTGCGGCGCGGGAAGATCAGCACGAAACTCGGTCGTTCGCCTCTTGTCCCAGAACCCTTCGACGGTTCTTCTTGGCGCTCTTGGCGTCTTGGCGGTCCAGGCTCCGTCAGAACAGCTTGAAGCGGCCGTCGAACTCGGGCTGCACGGTGACGGTCGTGAAGACGCGATCGGTCTCCTCGCGCACGGCCGCCATCATCCAGAGGAACCGGGTGCGGGTCCCCGGCGTGGCCACGTTGTAGTG
>JBHGAX010000383.1:0-3630 GCA_041946635.1 Methylomirabilales bacterium (SeqCode) | reverse complement strand
TTATAGTCATGGGAAAAGAGCTGGCGCCCGAGGGATGCAGGCGACGGGCGGCCGTCAGCGCCGATGGCGCCCGCGGTATATGAGGGCGTCGGTGAAGGCGAAGGCGTGGTGGCCGTGGCGGTCGAGGACGATCACGCCGCCACCGCCGCCGAGGGCGGGGATCTTGGGACACCGATGTTCTTCGCAACCTGGTACTGCGAAACCCATCGGCTTCAGGAACTCCTCCAGGAGGACTTCACCGGGGTGTACGGCGGGCAATTTCCTGCGGGGCAGGAGCTAAGCCACTACCTGAGCGCCTTCAGTACCTCGCGGGGGCCGAAGCGCCTGACTCCTCGGGCGGGCGACACCCCGCCAGTCGGTGTCCAGATGGCCAAAGTTACCCGCCGCCCCTCCGCGCCCGGGAATCGCTCGGCCTTGGCTTGAAGCTCCGTGGCAAGGCGCCCAAGATCGACTGTCGCCGACCAGATGACTTCCCCGAGGAGGAGCGCCTCGCCGTCGGTGCTCTCGGCGACCACGTCGATCTCAAGCGGCAGGCGATCCCGTCCCGGGCCCCACCAGGATCGCGCCTCGCCCCACGACTGGCCGAGGTATCGCTTGCGCGGCACGCTGCTGCGTACGAGCTCCTCCCACACGCCAGCCACGTGCGCCGGGAACTGCGCCCGCACATCCTGGAGCACGCGCGGCGCCTGCTGTGCTTCCAGCCGAGAGCGGTTGGATGGCACAAACCGGAACCAGAAGCGCAGGAAGGGGTCGGCGATGCGATAGAGCGACCGCTTGCTGTCCCGGGGAGATGCTCCGAACGGGAGATCTCGGCGCACGAGCCCCAGCTCCAGCAGGCGCTCCAGGGGCCGCGAGAGCGAGGTCGCCGGCTTTCCGAGCCGCCCCGCGATCTCGGACAGCCGGTGGCACCCCTGCCCGATGAGCGTCAGGATCGATGCGGCCTGCGTCGGCTCGCGAAGATCGTCGAGCAGCAGGCGGGATGGCTCATCGTGAAGGACACCCAAGGGACTCAGGACCAGAGAGTGCACAGCCGCCCACACATCGGGGAAATCGGCCGCGAGCTCCCAGTACCGCGGGATCCCGCCCCACAGCGCATACGCTTCGATCGCCGGTTTATCGTCCGACACGTTGAGCGCCCGCCGAATCCAGGCGCATGGCAGCGGACCGATCTTGAGAACCTCCGCAGAGCGGCCGTATAACGGAGCCGTCCGATCGAGGACGAGCCCGCACATCATGCGCTGAGACGACCCGGTGAGGATGACGGCTGGGGCGCCGCGCTCGGCCCGGTCAATGTACTTCTGCAGGAGGCTCGGCAGCTCCGGAGCTGCGGCCGCCAGGGCGGGGAACTCGTCCAGCGCGAGAACCGTCCGGCGGGGCGCCTGTTGCCAAAAGCGGGCGAGGAGCGCATCCCACTCTGGATACGCCACGCGGTCGAACCCGGGGAGCAGACGTGCCATCTCGGTAGCGAGGCCGTGCCGCTGCAGCGCGCTCTCCCGCTCATCGCCGACGTAGTAGACGCTGCGACCTTCCGGAAGAGCGCGGACGAGGAGCCGGGACTTCCCGCAGCGGCGGCGTCCGTACAGGACGGCCATGGCCGGCTCGGCTCGAGCCAACACCGCTCGGAGCCGCCTGAGCTCCTCGGCCCGATCGAGAAATGGGAGGCGCATCCTTCTCTCCTATTCTCCGGCCAAGGGGAGAAAGGATTATGCTGCACGAGCATTATGCAATTCAAGCATAATCGTGCCGGAGGCCTCACCATACCGAGGCGGTACTGCTAACTGCGACGGGGGCGGCGCGGAGAGGCATAATCACGGAGCTGGAGAATGCGCAGGCCGGGGATCGGCGGGAGGTCCCGGTCGTTCATGACAAAGGCGGAAGCGCTCGCGCCACACCTCTTTGCCCAGGCCTTTCAACTCGAGCACCGACAGTGGTGCGGGCGATTCCACCGCCTGGCTCACGAGGTAAATGACTTCCTGAGCGACGGAGCGCCGCTCTCGCTTTGCCCTTGCCTGCAGCTTGCGGTAGAGCGCATCGGGGATTCCCTTGATGTTCAGGGTCGCCATGCTCGTCCTCCATTATGGCACCATTGTGGAGGAATCGCGTCTGCCCGCCAATCCGAACCCACAGCCGCCCGCTGCGCGTCCCTCGCGCCTTCCGATCAGGCCGCTGACCGTACTCAGGGCGGCCGTCGAGCTGCAGCCGTCCGGATATTGACTCGCTCGGTAGACTTGTGCTATCCGTACCCTCGATCGCACATTCTTCCGGCCGCTGATCACCTCTTCGCGAGGTGCGCGTGTTGTCCCGACACCGCAGCGCACGGACCTTCCGCTCGGGGGACCGGCCTCGGTCCTCTGCCCGTCGTTCTCGGCGTCCCCATACAACCAGAAGGAGGGAGACATGCGTACCGGCATGACTCGGCGCCAGCTGCTCCAGGGCCTCGGTCTCACCGCAGTGGGAGCGGTCGTCTCCCGCCGCACCCCCGCCTTCGCCGCCGCGAGCGGCGGCACGATCAAGATCGGGGCGATCTATCCGCTCACGGGCGGCATGGCCCTGCTGGGCGAGGAGAGCTGGCGCGGCGCGGAGGTGGCGCGCCAGCTCCAGAACCGGAAGGGCGGCGTGCTGGGCAAGCAGATCGAGTTCGTGCGGGGCGATGCGCCCGACGCGAACGCGGCCGTCTCGCAGGCCAACCGCCTGATCTCCAGCCAGCGCCTGACCATCCTCATCGGCACCTACGCCAGCCCGCTGGCCATGGCGGCGTCGGAGGTCGCGGAGCGGAACCAGGTCATCTACTGGGAGATGGGCGGCATCTCGGATCCCATCGTGGAGCGCGGGTTCAAGTACCTGTTCCGCATCACGCCCATGGGCTCGATGTACGGGGCCAAGGCGGTCGACTACAGCAAGGAGGTGCTGGCGCCCAAGTTCGGCATCGCGCCCGACAAGCTGAAGGTCTCGATCGTCCACGAGGACGCGCTCTACGGCACGACCTGCGGCACGGGCGCCGAGCGGCGGGCCAAGGAGCTCGGCCTGCACCTGCTGGGGCGGGACCCCTACAGCTCCAAGGCCACCGATCTGTCGCCCCTCATCCTGAAGCTGAAGGCGGCCAACCCCGACGTGCTGATCGCCACCTCCTACATCCAGGACCTGCTGATCTTCTGGAAGCAGGCCCGGGAGCTGGGCTTCTGGCCCAAGGCCGTGCTCGGCACCGGCGGCGGGTACGCCATGGCGGACTTCGCGAACGCCCTGGGCGACGACGCCACCGGCGTGTTCAACGTGGACAACACCCAGTATCTGATCAATCCCACATTCGCGCCGGGCGCCAAGGAGGCGGCCGAGGCCTACCGGGAGATCTTCAAGGAGGCGCCCCGCTCCGGCCACTCGCTCATGAACTTCATGGGCTCGACCGTGCTGTTCGACGTGATCGCCCGCGCGGGCTCCACCGAGCCCGAGGCGATCCGCAAGGCCGCGCTGGCCACCGACATCGCGAAGACCCCCATGGGCTACGGGGTGAAGTTTGCGCCTCCCGGCGACAAGATCGCCGGCCAGGACATCCGGGCGTTCCCGCTCATCTTCCAGTGGCAGAAGGGCAAGCAGGTGACCGTCTGGCCGAAGGAGGCGGCCGTCGCCGAGGCC
>JBHGAX010000382.1:0-3633 GCA_041946635.1 Methylomirabilales bacterium (SeqCode) | reverse complement strand
GGTTCGAGGTTGTGTCACTGCGGGCGCGCCAGACCTCGAACCTCGAAGCGAGTCACCTCGAACCCCGCGGCGCCGGACCGCCGGCGACGCGGCTCAGTAGTGCCAGGACAGGCTCAGCGAGACCACGTTCCGGGTATAGTCGAACACCGCGAGGTTCGAGACGCTCCGGTTCAGCAGGTACTCGACTGCCAGCGTCAGGTTGTGGGGCAGGTCCTTGGACACGCTGAACAGGTGGTTCATGTCCCGGTCGATGCGGTGGATCGCGGGCGCGGCGATGCCGGTGGGCAGGAACGTGTGGAGCTTCCGGTAGTCCCGCAGGTGGATGTCGAAGTCGTACCGCAGGCGGAGGTCCCAGGGCGCGGTGTACTGCGCCCCCACCAGGAACCGGTGGCCCAGGTAGTCCCAGTTGCCGCCTTCGGCGTCCTCCCAGTCGAACTGGTAGCCGCCGCGCAGGTAGTGGCGGTCCGCCTGGAACCGCAGGTAGTGCGTGGCGCCGATCAGGTAGTTGAAGGCGTCGCGGCGGTCCGCCCGATCCACCAGCCCCCGCTCGTGGAGGAAGTCCTTGAACTGCAGGCGGGCCTGCCCCTGGGTGAGGTGCGCGGCGTTCCAGACCAGCGTGCCGCTGGGGGCCAGCGTGTGGCGGCTCACGAAGTTTCGGTCGTCCAGCGCGACGTAGTCGTACTGGTAGATCAGGCTGCCCACCGCGGGCATCGCCCGCAGGCTCGTCTTGTACGCAAGGCTGCCGGACAGCGTGTGGTTCTGGATGTTGAAGTCGGAGACGTCGTTGTTGATGGTCTGGAGCAGCCCGTACGAGAGCGCGCCCTCCCAGTCCGGCGTGCGGAGCGGCACGTACTCGAAGCGCACGAAGCCCAGCTCGCCGGAGCTCCGGCGCTCCTTGGCGCGGGCCGCCTCGGCCGTGGCGTCGTCGCTGATCTCGGGGTTGACCGTGACGTTGTCGTCGTAGAAGAAGCTGAGCTTGGCGTCGATGCGCCAGGGCCGCTCGGCCAGGGCCGCCGTCCCCAGCACGTCCCGGAAGCGCTCGGCGGGGCCGGTGAGGGGGGAGATGGGCTGGAGCCGCAGCGCCTCCTCGATCTCGGCCCGCGCCTGGCTCGCCAGGCCCAGGGCGGAGAGGGAGAGGCCCGCGTAGAAGCGCGTGAGCTGCGCGAAGCTCTCGTCGCTCGGCACGTTGGCCCGGAAGGCGCGCAGCGCCTCGCGGTAGTTCTGCTTGCGATACTCGAGGAACCCCAGGTAGTAGCCCAGGTTCTGGCGCCCGGGCTGCGCGGCCTGCACCTGCCGGAACACCGCCTCGGCCCCCGCGTAGTCCTGCTCCAGGAAGCGCGCCACGCCCAGCTGAAACGCAACGTCGGGATCCGCGGGAGCCAGCGTGTAGGCCTGCTCCAGCACGGCACGGGCGGCGGGGTACTGCTCCAGGGCGAGGTAGGTGAGGCCGCTGTAGTAGAGGGCGTTCACGTTCTCCGGGTTCAGCCGGAGCGCCTCCTGGAACGCCTCCAGGGCCCGGGGATACTGTCGCTCGTCATACGCGAGCACACCCAGGTCGACGAAGACATCCGACTCTGAGGGGGCTTGGGCAGCGGCTGGCGTGATGGCGAGGCCGGTCACCAGCAGCAGGACGCGGAGGATGCCGGAGGCCGCTGTCCGCAGCATGCGAGGCTCCCTGTGGGTGGAAGCTGCCGAGACCCATCGGACACCGCCAACGGGGCCGCCGCGCGGCGGCCCCGCATGCATCCCCCTGCCGTCCCTGTCGCGCACCGGGCGTCCCCGCCGCGCGGCGGCCCCCATATATCAGCGGTCCCACGCCGCTGTCAAGCCATCGGATCACGCTTGCGCACCCCGGCCGCCGGCCGGCGGCAGCACCTGGAGGACGGCCGCGGCGGCCAGGCCGGTGAGGGCCTCCAGGCGCCCCCGGTCGCCCGCCGTGAAATCCGCGCCGGCCTCCGCCGGCGCGCGGCCCCGGCGGCTCACCTCCACCACCCCCTCCACCCCGCCCGTCCCATTCTTGACCGGCGCGGCCATGATCTTCTGGATGGGGAGCGGATCGCGCTCGTGGCCGCGGACCCGCTCGTAGAAGGCCAGGTGGGGAATCTGGCGCATCTCGTTCTCGTGCAGCGCGGCGCCGCTCTGCACCACGCGCCCGGCCAGGCTGTTCAGGCTCAGCGGGAAGGCGTTCTGGCCGCCCTCGGCGAGGGCGGCAGGGAAGGCGAAGGCCAGCATGCTGCGGTCTCTCTCCAGCCGCAGGATGGCGACCTCGTCCGGCTGCAGCCCGAACGCCCGACCCAGCGCGGCCGCGAACACCCGCAGCACCTCGGCCCGGCGGTCCTCCGCGGGCCGGCCGAGCGCGGCCTGCAGCCGGGTGTTCAGTTCCTGTTCGAGCTCGTCCATTCAGCCCTCCCGCTCGGCCGGCTCCACCGCGAAGGTGGCCACGGCCTCGGCCCGGCCCTTGACGTGCAGCTCCTGCAGCGGCCGCAGGGCGAAGGCCCCGGCCAGCGCCTGCGCCGTGTACTGGCTGATGACCAGGGGGGTCTTCAGCTCCTTGGTGGCGCTCTCCAGCCGCGAGGCCAGGTTCACCGTGTCCCCGATGGCGCTGTACTCGCGCCGATGGTCCGCGCCCATGACGCCCACCACGGCGTCCCCGGTATTGATCCCGACCCCGATGCGCAGGGGACGCCCCGACAGCGCCTCCCAGCGCGGGGACAGCCGCGGCAGCGCGGCCAGCATCTCCTGCGCGGCGCGCACCGCGCGGGCGGCCTGGTCCTCCTGGGGCAGGGGCGCGCCGAAGAGCGCCATGATGGCGTCCCCGACGTACTTGTCAAGGGTCCCGCCGTGCTTGAGCACGATGGGGACCATGGTGTTGAAGTACTCGCCCAGCAGATCCACCACCTCTTCGGGCCGGAGCGCCTCGGAGATGGAGGTGAAGTCGCGGATGTCGGAGAAGAGCACCGTGATGCGGCGGCGCTTGCCCGCCAGCGCCGCGCCGCTCCGGTCTTCCGCAATCTGCCGCGCGATGGCCGGCGAGAAGAAGCGCGCGTACTCGCGCCGCACCCGCTCCTCCCGCATGTAGTTCAGTGCGATGGTGCCGCCGGCGGCGAGGCCCAGGGCCAGTGTGATCGGCACGACCTCCAGCCAGAGGTCGCCCCGGGCGAAGGCGGCCTGGGCCGCCGCCAGGTACCCCACCCCGAGCCCCAGGGTCCCCGTGATGGCGAGGAGCGGGCGCAAGCGCTGGGCCAGCCAGGCGGCGCCCACGCCCACCAGCAGGATGCCGAGGAGCGACACCGCCCCCGGCAGCCGCCGGATGGGATCGTCCGCCAGGAGGGCGTCCAGCAAGTTTGCCTGGATCTCGGTCCCGGGCATGAGCTGCCCGTCCTCGCCACCCGCCGCGCCGCCCCCCGGCAGCCAGTTCGCACCCGAGAAGGGCGCGGGGTGGCGGTCGTGCAGGCTGAGGGCGGCCACGCCCACGAGCACGATGCTTCCCGCGAAGGTCTCGGGCGGGACCTCCCCGCGGTAGACCTGGTAGTAGGGGTAGGTGGGAAAGGTGCCGGTCGGGCCGCGGAAGTTGATCCACACCCGGTCGAGCCCGGCGGCCCGGCCCGCCGGCAGCTCCAGCGCCCGGGCCGC
>JBHGAX010000381.1:0-5747 GCA_041946635.1 Methylomirabilales bacterium (SeqCode) | reverse complement strand
TCACGGCCTGTCGAAGTAGGGGTTCTTGCCGGTCACCGACAGCGGGAGCCCGATCACCACGTCGCACTCCCCCAGATATCCCGCCTGCCGCGCGGCGGCGCCGATGCTGTACATGATCCGGCTGTCCATGCACAGCTCGCCGGCCATCTTCGCGGCGACGCCGAGCGCGATGCCCAGGTCCATGACCTGGTAGATGCAGAGCGGGCCCCGGAAGTCCTGCCCCTCCTCCTTGCTCGCCGCGATGAACTCCTGGCACCCCGAGCAGCCGCAGCCCCCGCAGTCCAGCGGCGCCTGCGGCCGCTTCGGCTCACCGGTCACGCCGAGGAGGAGCACAGCGGCCGACGCCCGCACGTTCTTGGCGTCCCGCGCAATGGTTGCCAGCTTGGTGCGCTTGGTGTCGTGCTTCGTCTCCATGGCCTTGGCCAGCGACTCCAGGTCCTCCCCGTCCAGGATCAGGGTCCGCAGGGAGTCCAGTCCCCGCGTCTTCGGCGCGGTGCGCGCCGCCGCCGCCATGAGTCCCGCCGCCAGCACCGCCGCCTGCCGCTCCGCCTCGCGCGCCTCGATCCTCGCCATGCCTGCCTCCTCCGGCCACCGCTAGCGTGAATGTCGCGGCATTATACTCAGCCGGGTCCGCAGGGCAACCCTCTCCCTTCCGCCTTGACCGTCCCCGGCCAATTGGGTAGGTTTCCCGCAGCTTTGGGATGGGCTGGGGCGAACGGAGACTTCCCTATGCGCTTGAGTCGAGCCGCGCTTCCGCACCTTCGCGCTTCGTCGTCGGTGGTGGTCGGTCCCGTGGACCCCTTGCCCGAGCGCGTGGTCCAGTTCGGCGAGGGGAACTTCCTGCGGTCCCACGTGGACTGGATGCTGAACCGGATGAACGCCCAGGGGCTGTTCCGCGGGCGGGCGGTGGTGGTGCAGCCGATCGAGCGGGGGATGGTGGACGTCCTGAACGCGCAGGACGGGCTCTACACGGTGATCCTGCGCGGCCTCCAGGAGGGGAGGGTCGTGGAGCACCGCGAGATCGTGACGGCCGTCAGCCGCGGCCTGGACCCGTACCGGGACTGGAACGGCTTCCTGGAGCTGGCCGCGCAGCCGGGGCTGCGCTTCGCCGTCTCCAACACCACCGAGGCCGGCATCGCGTACGGCGAGGAGCCGGCGCCGTCGGGACGCCCGCCGGCTTCGTTCCCGGCCAAGGTTGCCGCCTTCCTGGCCGAGCGCTTCCGGCGCCTGGGCGGGACGCCGGACAGCGCGCTGATCTTCCTCCCGTGCGAGCTGATCGATCGGAACGGCGAGCAGCTCCACACCTGCATCCTGAAGCACGCCGCCGCCTGGGGCTTGGGCGCGGCGTTCGAGCGGTGGGTGACGCAGGACAACCGCTTCTTCAACACGCTCGTGGACCGCATCGTTCCCGGCTATCCCCGGGACGAGGCCCCGCGCCTGCAGGAGGAGCTGGGCTACGAGGACCGCCTGCTCACCACCGGCGAGATCTTCCACATCTGGGTGATCGAGGGGAACGCGCGGGCGGAGCTGCCGCTCGTGGAGGCGGGGCTGGACGTGGTGTGGACGGACGACCTGCAGCCTTACCGCACGCTGAAGGTCCGGATCCTGAACGGCGCCCACACCATGCTGGCGCTGCCGGCCTTCCTGGCCGGGCTGGACACGGTACGCGAGGCCGTGGAGGACGAGGTCTTCGGCCGGTTCCTGCGCCGCGGCGTCTTCGAGGAGATCCTGCCCGTCCTGGCGTTTCCCGAGGCAGAGAAGCGGGCCTTCGCCGCGGACGTCCTGGAGCGGCTGCGAAACCCCTTCATCCGGCACGCGCTGCTGAGCATCGCCCTGAACAGCGTGGCCAAGTTCCGGGTGCGCGTGCTCCCGTCCCTCCTGGAGCACCGCGCCCGTTTCGGGCAGCCGCCCCGCGCCCTGAGCTTCTCGCTGGCCGCGCTGCTCGCCTTCTACCGCGGCACCGAGGTGCGCGGCGGCGCGCTGCAGGGCCGGCGCGACGGCCAGCCCTACCCGGCGCAGGACGACCTCCCGGTGCTGTCCGCCTTTGCCGAGGCGTGGTCGGCGTACCAGGCGCACCGGGACTCCTCACGCAGAGACGCGGAGTCGCAGAGGCTCCGGAAGACACGAGGCCGGGCTGAGTGCCCGGCCTCGCTGTCTCATACGAGATCCTCGGCGCTCCTGGCGTCTTGACGGTGCGGCCGGCCCTGCCTCAGCTCGGCCAGCCGATGTACTGGCCGTCCTCCCACAGGTCGATCATCCGGCCGAGGATCGCCAGCGAGATCTCGAAGCGCTGCGCCTGGCTCACGCGCCGGAACGGCGCCGGCACCTTCTCCAGCGTCGGGCGGTCCCGCTCCTCCAGCCGGTAGTAGGCGCGACGAAGACGCTCCAGCGTGGTGCGGTTGCAGACGTCCAGGTTGCACGCCGGCGCGATCAGCGGCCGCGGACTGTCGTGGAGCGGCCCCCAGTGCAGGCAGTCGCGCAGGTTGATGCCGAGCAGGTGCCGGGCCACCCGCGCGAACTCCATGAACCAGTCGGTCGTCCCCTCGCACACCAGGCAGCGCTCGCATCCGTCGTGCAGCACCACCGCGCGATAGGCGGCCGTCATGGGGCCGTCGTCGGTGACCCAGTACACGTGCTTGTAGTGATTCAGGCGCAACGGCGGCGGGGGCGCCGCGGCCTGGCGGGAACCCGCCTTGCGCCGCGCCGGCGCGTTGATGGCCGTCTTGCGTCGTGCTGGGGTGTTCATGCCTCCAGTCTATCCATCGCCCCGGAGCCCGGCAACAGGAATCCGGCTCGCCCGGGGAGGTTTTTCGTTTGTCGGACTCACGGAGCAGCGGCGCGAGTGCGGCCGCCACGCGGGCCGCGACGCGGCGGTGCCCGCGGCGGCCGGCGCCATCACGCGTCCCCGGCCGCCTGCGCGTGTTCGATGCGCAGGGCCAGCTCCTCCCACTTGCCGTAGAGCCCGCCCAGCGCCTCCTCCAGCTCCTTGCGCTCGCGCGCCACGTCGCGAGCCCGGTCGCCGTCCTTGTACAGGTCGGGATCCGCCATCAGGTCGGTGAGCGCCTGCGCCCGGGCCTCGGCCCTCGCGATATCCGCCTCGACCTCGCGCAGGCGGGCCCTGAGGGGCGCCAGCTCCCGCCCCCGCCGCTGCCGCGCCTCCGCCTGCGCCCGCCTGGCGTCCCGCGTCCTGCCCTTCTCCGCCTCGCTCTTGCCGGCCGCCCCCTGCTTCTCGCTCTTCCCCGTCCCCTGGCCCCGGGGCCCCGGCCCTTGCGCTTCGTGCTTCCAGGCTCCCCGATTCCCGCCTGTCGGTCCCGGCTCTCGAGTCTCTCGTGGTCCCGTGGTCTTGTGGTCTCGTGGTCCGCCGTTCCCCCGGCCCCCGGCCCCCGCCCCCTGCTCTTCCGCCCGCTTCTCCAGGAAGTAGTCGTAGTCGCCCGCGTACTCCCAGAGGCGGTGGTCGCGCACCTCCACCACCCGGGTCGCGATGCGGTTGATGAAGTAGCGGTCGTGGGAGATGAAGAGCATGGTGCCCTCGAACTGGTCCAGCGCCTCCTCCAGGATCTCCCGGGCGGTGACGTCCAGGTGGTTCGTGGGCTCGTCCAGGCAGAGCAGGTTTGCGGGGCGGAGGAGCATCTTGGCGAGGGCCAGCCGGCTCTTCTCGCCGCCGGAGAGGACGGCCACCGGCTTGTCCACGTCGTCGCCGCTGAAGAGGAACGCACCGAGGATGGCGCGGAGCTGCGGCTGCATGGCCAGGTCCGCGGACTCGGCCAGCTCCTCCAGCACGCTGTGCGTGGGATTCAGGGCGTCGAGCTGGTGCTGCGCGTAGTAGTGCACGGCCGCGTTGTGGCCCACCACGCGCTCGCCGGCGTCCGGGGCCAGGACCCCGGCGGCCATCTTCAGCAGCGTGCTCTTCCCCGCGCCGTTGGCCCCCACCAGCGCGACCCGGTCGCCCCGCAGGAGCCGGAAGTCCAGGCGCGCGTAGACTACGTTCTCGCCGTAGGCCTTGCGCACGCCGCGCAGCTCGCAGACCACCGTGCCGCTCCGGCCGGGCTGGGGGAAACGGAAGTGGATGCGCTTGGGCGCCCGCAGGACCTCCACCCGCTCCAGCTTGTCCAGCTGCTTGATCCGGCTCTGGACCTGGCGGGCCTTGGTGGCCTTGTAGCGGAATTTCCGGATGAACCGCTCCATCCTCTCGATCTGCTCGGCCTGGGAGCGGAGCGCCGCCTCCGCCTGCTCCTGCCGTGCCAGCTTCTGCGCCTGGTACTCGTCGTAGTCGCCCACGTAGAGCGCGAAGCGCCCCAGCTCCAGCTCGGCGATCCGCTCCACCACGCGGTTCAGGAAGTAGCGGTCGTGCGAGATGATCACCACCGTGCCGTCGTAGCCGGCCAGGAAGTCCTCCAGCCAGCGCAGCGACTCGAGGTCCAGGTGGTTCGTGGGCTCGTCGAGCAGCAGGAGGTCCGGCGCCTGCAGCAGCAGGCGGCCGAGGGCTACCCGCATCCGCCAGCCGCCGGAGAGGGCGGAGAGGGGCGCATGCATTTCGTCCGGCCGGAAGCCCAGGCCCCCGAGGATGGCCTTGGCCTTGGCCTCCAGGCTGTAGCCGCCGCCCAGCTCGAACTGGTGCTGCAGCTCGCCGTAGCGCTGGACCAGCGCCGCCGAGGCGCCATCCTCGCCGTCGGCCATCTCGGCCGCCAGGCGCTCCAGCTCCTCCTCCATGCGGCGGAGGTCGCCGAAGCCGGCCAGCAGGTGCCCCAGGACGCTCCCGTCGCCGACCGCCGTCACCTCCTGCGGGAGGTAGCCGATGGTGGCAGCCTTCGCGCGGCGCACCTCGCCGGCGTCCGGCTCCATCTCGCCGGTGAGCAACCGGCACAGGGTGGTCTTGCCGGCGCCGTTCGGCCCGACCAGGCCGATGCGCTGCCCCCGCGCGATGTGCCACGTGAGGTCGCGGAGGACCACCTGTCCCCCGAAGGACTTGCTGATGCCCTGGAGCTGGATCATGGCGTGCGAACGCGGTTAGCGGCCGGCCCGCCGGGGCGATGCTCGAATCCCCCCAACCCCTTTGCGGAAGGGGGAGGGGCGATCTCGCCCGGCAATGGCCGGGCTGCACCTTACTATAGGGAGGCCGGCCGGGCAAGACAGCCCGGCCGGCGTGGCGGAGGTTGTCTGGCGCGTGGGGGCGTGCGGGCCGGCCGGCCCGGCCTCAGGCGGCCGCCGGCTTCCGCGTGCGGAGCGGGGCGGGGGACGAGTCCGCGCGACGGATGGAGCGCCGCTCGGCGGCCGCGATCTCGCGCTCGATCTCCTCGCGGGTGCGCCGCTTGCGCTTGCCGGTGCCCAGGTTCATCTCCGCCAGCGTCAGGCGGATCTGGTGCGCCTGCTCCAGGACGGAGACCAGGCTGGGCGCGTAGAAGCAGCGGACGCTGTAGCCGCAGACCGCGCAGCGCTTGTAGTAGAACCGCCAGTTCGCGTCGATCTCGGGATGCCCGATGCGCTCCATGTGGTCCGTGCAGCACGCGGAGGGCACGGAGGGCGAGACGATCCGACGCGGATACTCGTTCACCGCCGGGATGTCGTCGCGGAACTCGATGATGTTCTCCATGATGCTCCCCTGGAGGACGGCGGCCGCCATGGCCGCCGCCCGTTCCCAGTCTACCTAGATTCCAGGGCCGCGTAGAGGCTCGACTCGCCGCGGCGGAGGAGCAAGAGCAGGTTGCCGTCCGTGTCCTTCTGGACGGCGCTCTGCGCCTCCTTGACCG
>JBHGAX010000380.1:0-5697 GCA_041946635.1 Methylomirabilales bacterium (SeqCode) | reverse complement strand
CTGATCACCTCGGCCTGGCACATGCCGCGCGCCGTCGGGACTTTCCGCCGCGCGGGCTGGAGCGTCATGCCCTACCCGGTGGACTACCGCACGAACGGCGTGGGCATCGCCTACCGGGGCTTCGACCTGAAGGGCGGGCTGGAGCGCGTCTCCCTCGCGGCGCGCGAGTGGGCGGGCCTGGCCGCGTACCGGGTCCTCAACCGCTCCGACGCCTGGTTCCCCGGCCCCGATGGCGCGGGCCGGGACGCCCGCGGCGGGCGACCGGAGGCCCCGTGATCGTCCTGACCGGCGGCGGCACGGGCGGGCACCTGGAGGTGGCGCGCCTCCTGCGCGACGCATTCAAGCGGAAGGGCGTCCCCTCCGTCTTCATCGGCACGGCGCGCGGGCAGGACCAGCGCTGGTTCCCCACCGACGGCGGCTTCGACGCGCGCTACTTCCTCGACACGCGCGGCGTGGTGGATCGCGGGCCGGCCGCCGGCCTGGCGTCCCTCGGCCTCATCGTCCGGGCCACGGCCACCGCTGTCCGCGTCATCCGCCGGCATGCGGCCCAGGCGGTGGTGAACGTGGGGAGCTACGCGGCGGCGCCGGCCAGCTTCGCCGCGGCCGTCCGGCGGGTCCCGCTCTTCATCCACGAGCCCAGCGCCCGGGTGAGTCCGCTCAGCCGCCTGCTGCGCCCGTACGCGGCCGGCGTCTTCAGCTCGTACGACCCGGCATCCCCGGTGACCGCGTTTCCCGTCGACGATCGCTTCTTCGACCTGGCCCGGCCGCGCACCGAGGTGCGGCGCCTCCTGTTTCTCGGCGGGAGCCACGGCGCCCGGTCCCTCAACGACTTCGCGCTCGCCGTGGCGCCGGCGCTCCGGGACCGGGGCATCGCCCTCGCGCACCAGACGGGGGAGGCCGACTTCGCGCGCGTGTCGAGCGGGTATGCACGGCTGGGCATCCCGGCGGACGTCTTCCCCTTCGATCGCGCCATGGCCGGCCGCATGGCCGCCGCGGATCTCGCGGTCAGCCGCTCGGGCGGCGGCACGCTGTGGGAGCTGGTGGCCAACGGCCTCCCCACCCTCTTCGTGCCGTTCCCGCACGCCGCGCGCGACCACCAGTACCACAACGCGCGCTTCTTCGTGGACCGCGGCCTGGCGTTCGTCGCGCGGCAGGCGGACCTCGACCTCGACACGCTGCTCGCGGCGATGCGGGCGGACGTGCTCGCCATGAGCCTGCGGCTGATGGCCGTGAACCCGCCGGGCGGCGCCGAGCAGATCGCGGACTTCACGCTGCAGTGGCTGGCCCGCCGAAAGGGCACGGCGCCCGGCGCGAAGCTTGCGGGCGGCGGGACCGGGGTCCCGCCCGAGGGGCTTGGCCATGAGCTATGAGCCGCAGCCGATCGACGCGGACGGCATCACCCTCGGCCCGGCGCTCGAGGCACTGACCGAGCAGCTGGCCAGGAGCACGCACGACACCTGGGCCCGGCAGCGGCTGCAGGATGGGTGGCGCTACGGGCCGGAGCGGGATGACGGCAGGAAGGAGCACCCCGGCCTGGTCCCCTACGAGGAGCTGCCGGACTCCGAGAAGGAGTACGACCGCCGCGTCACGCGCGATCTGCTGCGGGCCCTCCTGGCGCTGGGCTATCGCCTCGAGCCTCCCGGCGCCGCGGCCGCACAGCCCGCGACCCGCCCAGCGCACCCGCCGGCGGCGATGCCGCCCGATCTCCTGCAGACCGCCGCCCGCCTCGACCTGCGCGGGCTGCTCGCCCTCTGGCAGGCGCGGGACCGGGAGGCCTGGGCCGCCTCGCCGGAGCCGTACGCCCGCCTCGGCGAGCGCATCCTGCGGCTGGGGGCGCCGCTGCCCGCGCACGACGTGCTCGCCGAAGGGCTGGTGGCGCACCCGGCGGACGTGCGGCTCCGCCAGCTGCAGGCGCTCGCCCTGGCGCGCAGCGGGGCCGCCGCGAAGGCCCACCAGCTCCTGCAGGCGCTCTTCGCGGAGGGGCACGCCGACGGCGAGACGCTCGGCATCCTGGCGCGCACGTGCAAGGACCTCTCCGCGGCCGCCGTGGACCCCCAGGCGCGGCGCGCCTGGCTGCGGCGGGCGCACGAGCGCTACGGCGACGCCTACCGGCTGGCGGGCGTGCGGCAGGATCCCGACAGCGCGCTCTACGCCGGCATCAACGCCGCCAGCACGGCCCTGCTCCTGGACGACCGGCCCGCGGCGCAGCGGTTTGCCCGGGAGGCCCGCGCCTGGTGCGAGCGGCGGCTGGCCCGCTCGCCGGACTACTGGGCGGAGGCGACGCTGGCGGAGGCGGCGCTCATCCTCGGGGACTGGGCGGAGGCCGGGCGCCGCTTCCGGCGCGCGGCGGCGCTCGGCGAGGGGAATCTCGGGGACCTCGCGTCCACGCGGCGCCAGGCGCGGCTCCTGCTCCGGCACCTTCGACGCGACCCCGGCCGGTACGACGCCTGCTTCCGCATCGGCCCGGTGGTGGTCTTTGCCGGCCACCGGCTCGACCGGCCCGGCCGGCCCGACGTGCGGTTCCCCCCGGCGCTCGCGCCGGCGGTGGCGAAGGCGCTGGCCGAGCGGCTGGCCGAGGCGGGCGCGCGGATCGGCTTTGCCTCGGCCGCCAGCGGCGCCGACATCCTGTTCCTGGAAGCGCTCCTGGCCCGCGCCGGCGAGGCCCACGTGGTGCTGCCGTACGGCGCGGCGCAATTCCGCGCGGACCAGGCGGACGCCGGCGGGGACTGGGAGGCCCGCCACGCGCGCGTCGTCGCCGCCGCCGCCGAGGTGGTCGTCGCCTCCGAGCAGTCGCGGCCGAACGGCAGCGCGGTCTTCGCGTACGCCGCCACGCTGCTCTACGGCTGGGCCAAGCTCTGGGCGGAGCAGCTCGACACGCCGCTCGTGCCCCTGGCGGTGTGGGACGGCAAGCCCGGGGATGGGCCGGGCGGGACGGCGGCCGCCGTGGCGCGCTGGCGCGAGCTGGGGCACGACGTCCAGATCATCGACCTGGGAGCGCTGCGGGGCGAGGCCGGCCGCCCGCGGCCCCCGGCCCACGCGCCGGCCGCGGCGGCCGAGCCCGCGGCCGGGCCCGCGCTCCTCGGGCGCGGCCCGCAGACCGTCATGGCCGTGCTGTTCGCCGACGCGGTGGGCTACTCCAGGCTGACCGAGGAGCAGGTCGGCCGCTTCGTGGAGCACTTCCTGGGGGCCGTGGGGGCCCTGGCGGCCCGGGCGGCCGGCGCCGACCCGCCGTACGCGCCCGTCAGCAGGAACACCTGGGGGGACGGCCTGTACCTCGTGTTCCGGAGCGCGCGCGAGGCGGGCCGGTTCGCGCTCGACCTCTGCGACCTGGTGGACGGCCGCGACTGGACGGCCCACGGGCTGCCGGCCGGCCTCAGCCTGCGGGTGGCGCTGCACGCCGCGGCGCGCCGGAGCGGTGGCGCCCGCCGGCGGCTGGTTCCGGTACCTTTGCCGCTTTGCGTTTGGCGCGGGGTCGCATTTCCGGTACATTCCGCGCCACGCCGGCCGGGCGGCCCCGGCCGGGGTGGAAGGCGGCGCGCATGACCCTCTCCTCGTGGTTCGCCCTGTGGCACCCGCGCTACCGGCCCGCCCTGACGGGGCTGGTCGCCGCGGCCGCGCTGGCCTCCGCGCTCGTCTACGCGGAGAACGCGCTGCTCGACCTGCTGACCCGCGCGCTGGCGGAGACGGGCAGCCCGCCGGGAGCCGCCCCCCTCGTGCGGCTGGCCGCCGGCCTGCCCGTCGGCCTGCCGCTCCTCGCCCTGGCGCTCTTCGCGGCGAGCCGCCTCGCCTCGGGGGCGGTCGAGTTCTGGAAGACCCGGCTGAACGGGCGGCTCACCATCCAGACCAAGGACGACCTGGAGACGGAGGTCCTCCTCCACCTGCTCCGCAAGGAGGACGCCTTCTTCAGCCGGCACTCCCCCGCCGAGATGGTGAACCGCCTGGCGGTGGACCTGCACCGGGTGAGCGAGCGCCGCCCCGCCCTCATGCGCGCCTGGTGGAGCCTCCTGGTGCTGGCCGGCAACCTGGCCTTCTTCGCGGCCAAGGACTGGCGCCTGGCCGTGGCCGCCGTGGCGGCCTGCGGCGCCGGCGTGCTCTGGACGATCCGCACCACCGGGCCGGCGGCGGCGCTGGACAGCAGCTACCTGGCACAGGACGAGGGGGTGAAGTCCCGGTTCGAGGACCTGCTGCGGGCGGCGCCCGAGGTCCAGGTGGGGAACCTGCACGCGAAGATCCGCCGCTACTTCACCCAGCTCCTGGGCGATCGGAGCCGCACCTTCCTGGAGTTCATCCGGCTGAACGGGATGCTGCGCGTGGGCAACACCCTCTCCTACCTCGCCGCCTTCGCCGCCATGCTGATCGTGGTCCTGTACCTGCGGAGCCGGGGCGCGGGAGACGCGGCCCTGGCGCTCGTCCCGGTGATCGTCCTGCGCCTCCCCAGCCTCTTCGGCGAGGCCTCGGAGCTGGTCTTCCTGCGGCTGGACTTCCAGCTCGCCCGGGTGAGCATGGGGCGGCTGCTGGAGTACGAGACGCACGCCCCGGCGGCGGACGCCGAGGCCGCCGCGCCGGCGGGGCCCGGCGCGGCCGAGGCCATCCGGCTGGAGCAGGCGACCTATCGCTACGTCGGCCCCGCCGGCACCCCGCAGGGCGGCGTGAGCGACGTCACGGCCGCCTTCCTGCCGGGCCGCTGGACGGCCATCGTGGGCGGCGCCGGGTCCGGGAAGTCCACGCTGCTGAAGCTCCTGCTCGGGCGGGTGAAGCCGCAGGCCGGCGAGCTGCGCTACGGCGCCGCGCCCCTCGACGCCCTCGGCGACGCGGGGCGGGCCGCGCGGCTCTCGCTCATGCCCCAGGCGCCGGTCCTGCTCAACGCCTCGATCCGCGAGAACCTCCTGTTCGGGCGCGCGGAGCCGCGGCTGGACGAGGCCGACCTGGACGTCGTCGAGCAGGCGGGGCTCGGGCGGGTCTGCCGGCTCAAGGCGCTGGAGATGCTCCCCGCCGGCGAGGCCGCGGAGATCGCGCCCCGCATCCCGGACGCCCGGCGCGAGCTCCGCCGCCGGCTCCGGGACAAGGGGCAGGTCGAGGTGCGGCCCTTCGAGGCGGGCCACGCCGACCCGCAGCACTGGGTGCTCGAGTGCCTGCTGGGGGGGCGGTGCGATCGCGCGAAGGCCGCGGGGCTCCTCACCGGCGAGAAGGCCCGGCGCCGGCTGCGCCGCCTGGCGCAATCCGAGACGGGCGCCGTGCTCACCGCCCTGGGGCAGGCCCTGCTGCGGGAGCATCGGGCCCTGCTCGGCATTCCCAACTACCACGTCTACGCCCAGCTCGCGCCCTTCCCCCTGGACGAGCCGCTCTGGGAGTTGCGCGCCGGCTGCGCCTCGCTGGCGGACACGGCCAGCCCGTCCCCGCGGGAGCGGGTGTCCCTCTGCCTGGTCTGCCTGACGGCCGCCCCGGCGGAGCTCCTGAGCGATCCGCGCGCCGAGGCGCTTCTCCGGGCCGGGAGCCGCGAGCCGCTCGCCGCCGCCGTGCAGGACGCCGTGGCGCCGCTGCTCGGGGACGCCTGGCAGGCGTTCGCCGCGGCGTCGGTGCACCCGCACCTCACCTGGCGCGAGAACCTGCTGTTCGGGGTCGTGGACGGCGGGAGCAGCCGGATCGGCCGGCTGGTGGATGAGGCCGTCCTGGATTTCGTCGAGCAGGCGGACCTGC
>JBHGAX010000038.1:0-17361 GCA_041946635.1 Methylomirabilales bacterium (SeqCode) | reverse complement strand
AGGCGCAGAGGACGCGGAGCATCGCAGAGGATCTTCAGGGCTCTTCCCCGAGATTCGCCTGCCTCTGCGGTCTCTGCGTCTCGGCGGTTCGGCCCTACGGGCGGAGGAAGTCCAGGACGCGGTCGCGGGCTTCGCGGAGGGCGAGGCGGTCCACCAGGGGGGCGGTGGGGCCGCCGGTCAGGCCGGCGGCCAGGACGGCGGCGCCCAGGGCGGGCTCGTAGCCGTCCAGCTGGGAAGGCAGCGAGCGGTACTCGATCCGGCCGGGGAGGGCCTCCAGCGCGACGGCGCGCGCCTCGCCGGTGACGATGACGTGCGGGAGGCCGTAGGCGCCGGCCAGGGCCAGGACCTCCTTCTCCAGCGCCTCCCAGCGCGCGGCCCGGCCGCAGCCGGGGCTCCGCGCCTCGGCCTCCGTCACCCGGGTGCCCTCGCGGACCCACCAGGCCGCCGGGCTCGATCCGGGCGCCGGCCCCCGCCCGTCCAGGCCGCGGTCGGGGCCCAGCCCCACCACGCTGCTGCCGATCCCGTCCACCACGCGGCCGCCGTCCACCGCCAGCAGCTCGCGCGACCCCGGGCCCACGTGCAGCAGGACGAAGCTCCGCGGCGCCTCGCTGCGCGCCAGCAGGTGCAGGCTCCACCCCGCCGCGCAGACCAGCTCCGCGCCGCCCAGGTCCGCCCGCGACAGCTTCCGCGGCAGCGGCACGGTCGGCAGCCCCTTGACCCCGGGGATGCAGAAGGCGGTGGGCAGCCGGTGCCGCGCATGGGCCAGGAAGGCCGACAGCGGCTCGGCCGTCTCGGGCTCCGCCCGGAAGGTCATCTCGAAGATATCCCGATCCAGCAGGTCCCGCGCCCGCGTCACGGGAATGCCCAGCCCGGAGGGCAGCACGCACGGAATGGCGGGGTGGTTGCCGATGGTCTCCTGCAGGAACGTCCAGAGCGCGTCCGGGTCGCGGAGCGCGTGCAGGTCGGCCGTGTGGTCCTCGTCCCAGAGCGCCACGCGCCACTCGCGGGCCGCGAACGCGATGCCGAGCGACAGCATATCCGCCTCCGGCCAGAGTCTACCTATTCGCCCGGTGGACGACAAGTTCGGACTCCCATCCCACTCCCCCGAGAGCGTTGACCCGTCCTGGCGCCCGTGCGATGCTGCCGGCACTCGAAACACGGACGCAGCCGGAGGCCGGGGCGACGCGCCTGGCAGGGCGCGCGGCGCCGGCTGCCTGCTCTCATACGCAGCACCCGCGGAGGCATCATGGCACGCAGCATTCGGCGATGGGGGGTGGTCGGGGTCCTCCTGGTGGGCGTCGTGCTCGGGGCGGCGACGCCGGGGCTGGCGGCCAAGGGGCGGCCGGCCGCCGGGCCCGGCACGGTGGCCTGGATCACGATCAATGCGGCGGACGGCGACCTGCTGGGCGCCGAGGATCCCGACCGCGAGGGCGCGCCGGCCTCCATGACCAAGATGATGCTGGCGCTCCTGGTGGTGGAGGCGGTGCGGGACGGCCAGCTCAAGCTGAGCGACCCCGTCACCACCTCCGCGGTGGCGAGCAAGATGGGCGGGTCGCAGGTCTACCTGAAGCAGGGCGAGAGCTTCAGCGTGGACGACCTGCTGGGCGCCCTGATGGTCGGCTCGGCCAACGACGCGGCCGCCGCGCTGGCGGAGCGGCTGGCCGGCAGCCTCCAGGGCGCGGTGGATCGCATGAACGAGCGGGCCGCCGCCTTGAAGCTCACCAAGACCCGCTTCGGCTCGGTGCACGGCCTGCCACCCTCGCCGGGCCAGCCCGGCGACCTGACCACGCCCCGCGACATGGCGCGCCTGTCGCAGGAGCTGGTCAAGTTCCCCGACGTGCTGCGCTGGACCTCCACGCCGGACGCCCCGTTTCGCGGCGGCGCCTTCCACATGCAGAACGTGAACAAGCTGGTCGGCCGCGTGGCCGGGGTGGACGGGCTGAAGACCGGCCACTTCCACGAGGCCGGCTACAACCTGGCCGCCACGGCGAAGCGCGGCGACGTCCGCATCATCTCGGTCATCATGGGCGCCCCCAGCAACGCCGCGCGCTTCTCCGAGGCGGCCCGGCGCCTGGAGGAGGGCTTCGCCCGCTACGTCAAGGTGACCGTGGCCAAGGCCGGCGCCCCGGTGGGCGACCCCGTGTGGATCGGCCGCGCCAGGACGGACTTCCGCCCCGTGCCCGGCGGCGAGGTGGCCGTCCTGGTGAAGCGCGAGGAGCGCGAGGCGCTGAAGAGCAGCGTGGAGCTGCAGCCCGACCTGCGGGCGCCCCTGCCGCAGGGGCACCGGGTCGGCACCCTGGTGGTGCGGGCGGGCGAGAAGGAGGTTGCCCGCGTCCCGGTGGTCACGCCGGCGCCCATCGCCCGCAAGACCTTCTGGTGGCTCACGCCATGGAAATAGCAGGGGGCCGCCCGCGGCGCCTCGCGCGCACCGCAGTGGTCGTGGGCGTGCTCGGCCTCCTGGCCGCGTGTGCCGGCGCGCCCCCGGCCATCCCCACGGCGGCGATGGCCACCTACCGGCTGCGCGAGGCGCGGGCCGGCGTGCAGGTGGCGCTGGACCCGTTCTTCCTCCCCGCGCGGGCGCGCCAGGCCTTCACGGGCGGGGAGGACTTCGCCGAGCACGGCCTCCTGCCCGTGCAGGTCATCCTGGAGAACCACAGCCAGGCGGAGGTGCGGGTGGATCCCCGCGAGGCGACGCTGATCTCCCCCCGTGGCGGCCGGGCGTCCAGCCTGGCGCCCGAGGACGCCTTTGCCCTCATCAAGCTGCCGGTGGGCTGGTGGGCGCTCGGCGCCGGCTACGTGGGCGGCTCGACCCAGGCCTACCGCAACGAGGCGCGCCGGCGCGACATCCAGGCGCGCGCGCTCACCGCGCAGACGGTCCCGCCGGGCGGCTCCACCAGCGGCTTCCTGTACTTCCAGCTCGGCGAGAACGAGATGAACCTGGCGGGCAGCCGCGTCGTCCTCCCGGTGGGCCGGGCGGGGGGAGCCCTGGCCTTCGAGATCCCGCTGGAAGGGCGCCGCGACATCCCCACGCCCACGCCCGCCGCCCGCAGGGATCCCGGGCAGCCTGCCAAGACCGAGGGCACGGGCGGGAAGGGCATCATCATCCGCAGCCCCTAGGGCAGCCGTCAGCGATCAGCGGTCAGCTACGACCCGAGCCGGCCACATTTCCCGCCCCACGTGCTTCTCTCGCCACGACCATGACGCTTGGTCTATCCGTTCCGAGCTTGATCGCTGACCGCTGAGAGCCGATCGCTGGGGGAGCCGTGGACCACGTCCGGCGCATCGTGAAGCAGGTCTGGGGCTACGACGACCTCTTGCCGCTGCAGGCGGAGGCCATCGGGGCCGTCCTGGCCCGGCGCGACTCGATCGTCATCCTGCCCACCGGCGGCGGGAAGTCGCTCTGCTACCAGGCACCGGCGGCGGCCATGGGGCGGCTGGCGGTGGTGGTCTCGCCGCTGATCTCGCTCATGAAGGACCAGGTGGACGGGCTCGCGGCCGCCGGCGTCCCCGCGGCGTTCCTGAACAGCAGCCTGACGGCGGACGAGCGCCGGCGCGTCGAGGCCGGGGTGGCGCGGGGGAGCTACCGCCTCCTGTACGTCGCGCCGGAGCGGCTGGTCCTGCCCACGTGCCTGGGCCTGCTGCGGCGGGCGGGCGTGGCCTTCTTCGCCATCGACGAGGCGCACTGCATCAGCCAGTGGGGGCACGACTTCCGGCCGGAGTACCGGCAGCTCAAGGTGCTGCGCCAGGCCTTTCCCGAGGTGGCCGTGCACGCCTTCACGGCCACGGCCACGCCCCGCGTGCGGGAGGACATCGCCGCGGAGCTGGGCCTGCGCGATCCGGCCGTGCTGGTGGGGAGCTTCGACCGGCCGAACCTGATCTACCGCGTCCGGCAGCGCACCGAGCGCCTGCGCCAGGTGACCGAGGCGCTGGAGCGCCACCGCGGGGAGGCGGGCATCGTCTACTGCATCCGCCGGGCGGAGGTGGACCAGCTGGCCGAGGCGCTCCGCCGCCGCGGCTGGCGCGCGGCGGCGTACCACGCCGGCCTGGCGGACGCGGAGCGGAAGCGGGCGCAGGACGACTTCATCGCGGAGCGCGTGGAGGTGGTGGTGGCCACCGTGGCCTTCGGCATGGGGATCGATCGGTCCGACGTGCGCTACGTCGTCCACGCCGGCATGCCGAAGTCCGTCGAGCACTACCAGCAGGAAGCCGGACGCGCCGGGCGCGACGGCCTGCCGGCGGAGTGCCTGCTGCTCTACTCGGGCGGCGACTTCGGGCTGTGGCGCTCCATCCTCATGGCCGAGGGGCTGCCCGCCCCGGGCGCGCTGCCCAAGCTGCGGGAGATGTACGACTACTGCCAGAGCGGAACGTGCCGGCACCGGTTCCTGGTGGAGTACTTCGGCCAGCCGCACCCCGGGGGCGCCTGCGGCGCCTGCGACGTCTGCCTGGCCGAGGTGGCGACGGAGGACGGCGGGGCGGCGCTGGCGCGCGAGATCCTCGCCGGGATCCTGGAGATGGGCGAGCGCTTCGGCGCGGACTACGTGACGGACGTGCTGCGGGGAGCGGAGACGGCGCGGATCGCCCGGCTGGGCCACCACCGGCTGGACGCCTACGGCGGGCTGCGGCGGCACCCCAAGGCCGTGGTGCGCGGCTGGATCGCGCAGCTCGAAAGCCGGGGCTGCCTGGCCCGGCAGGACGGCGAGTACCCCACGCTCAGCCTCACCGCGCGGGGCCGCGAGGTGCTGCGCGGCGACGAGACGGTGGCGCTGGTGCGGACGGTGGCACCCCGGGCGGCCGCCCCGCGCGCCGGGAGCGCACGCCCGGCGCGGGTGCTTCAGGCCGGAGGGGACGCCGGCGACGAGGCGCTGTTCCAGGCGCTCCGCGCGCTCCGGCGGAGCATGGCCGAGGAGCGCGGCATCCCGCCCTACCTCATCTTCAGCGACGCCAGCCTGCGCGCCATGGCCCGGCAGCGGCCCACCACGGAGGAGGCCTTCCTGGCGGTCAAGGGCGTCGGCCAGCGCAAGCTGCAGGAGCTGGGCCCGCGGTTCCTGGCCTGCATCCGGGAGTTTCAGAAGGGGTAGAAGACGGCGGAGGCGCAGGCTTCTTCTTTTCCATTCCTTCGGTCCTCCGGCTTCGATCCGGATCAGCGTGGCGGGACGCCGTCAAGGATACACGACTCGCAGGCAGTCCTCCAGCACCTCCAGGACCCGGCCCACCTCCGCCTCGGTGATGATGAGCGGCGGCTTGATCTTGAGGACGTTCGGCAGCGCCGAGGCGGTGGCGAGGATCACGCCGCGCTTCCAGGCCTCCTCCACGATGCGCCGGGCCTCTGCGGGCGCGGGCTCCTTGGTCGCGGGGTCCTGCACCATCTCCGCGCCGATGAACAGGCCGGGGCCGCGCACGTCGCCGATCTGCGGGTAGCGCCGCTGCAGCGCCAGGAGCCCCTGCGTGAAGAGCGCGCCCATCTTGCCGGCCCGCTCGGGAACGTGGTCGCGCTCCAGGATCTCGATGACCTTCAGGGCGGCCGCCTGGGCCACCGGGTTGCTGCCGAAGGTGTAGACGTCCTCGCCGGTGGGCTGGAACGGCTTCAATCGCTCGTCGGCGACCACGGCGGCGATCGGGAAGCCGCCGCCCAGGGACTTCGACACGACCAGCATGTCGGGCGTGACGCCCAGCCACTCCGCGGCGAACATGGTCCCCGTGCGGCCGAAGCCGGTCTGGATCTCGTCGAAGATCAGCAGGATGCCGAACGCGTCGCAGATGCGCCGCACCTCCTGGACGAAGGCGGGCGGGAAGGGGATCTGGCCGCCGTTCCCCTGCACCGGCTCCAGCAGGACCGCCGCCACGGGGCCGTCCACGCCGCGCCGGATCGTGTCGCGCAGGATGGCCGCGCACGCGGCTTGGCAGGCGTCGGGCGCCAACCCCAGCGGGCAGCGGTAGCAGTACGGGTTCGGCACGCGTACGAAGCCCTGCATGAAGGGCAGGAACTTGACCCCGGGGCCGAAGTGGCCCGGCGTCTGCGTGGGCATCCAGCCCGCCGCCAGCGTGGCCAGGGTGCCGCCGTGGTACGCGTGGTAGAACGTGACGAATCGGTGCGCCTCCGGCCGGTTGATCATGGCCAGCTTCAGCGCCGCCTCCACGGCCAGCGAGCCGGTCGGCGCGTTGACCACGCGGTTCAGCCGGCCGGGCGCGATCTCCGCCAGCTTCTGGGCCAGCAGCAGGCGCGGGATCGTGGGGAAGCCGGCCCGCGCGTGCGCCAGCCTGCGCATCTGCGTCACGGCCGCCTCGGTCACCTCCGGGTGGTTGAAGCCCAGCACCAGCGACCAGGCCTGCGAGGTGCAGTCCAGGTACGACTTCCCCTCGATGTCGGTGACGGTGCAGCCCTGCCCGCTCACCAGGGCGGGCCCCAGCCAGCTGGCCCCGTAGCCGATGTACTCGCGCAGGGCCGCCGCCTCTTCCGGGGTCAACGTTCGCTCGTCGCTCATGGCTCCTCGCTTTCAAATGCGGCATGCGGAACGCGGGATGCGGAATGGAAGATCAGCATCCATCTTAGCCCTTCAGGCCGGTGAGGGCCACCGACTCGATGATGCGCCGGCGCAGGATGATGAAGGCGATCAGCATGGGCAGGGTGTTCAGCACGCACGCCGCGCTGAGGAGGTGGTAGTCGGCGGTGTAGCGGAACTGGAAGGTGCTCAGCCCCAGCTCCATGAGGTACATGTTCTTCTGCGTGGCCATGAGCAGGGGCCAGATGAACGCGGCCCAGGCCTGGATGAAGGCGAGGATGCCCAGGGCGCCGATGGGCGAGGAGCAGAGCGGCACCACCAGGCGCAGGAAGATCTTCAGCTCCGAGGCGCCGTCCACGCGGGCGGCGTCCAGCAGCTCCTCCGGGATGCTGTGGGCGATGTGCTGGCGCATGAGGAAGATGCCGAAGCTCATGATGACGTAGGGCGCGGCGATGCCCTGGTAGGTGTTGATCCATCCCAGGGACTTCATGGTCAGGTACAGGGGGATCATGTACGTCTCGAAGGGGAACATGGCGGACGCCAGGATCAGCAGGAAGAGCGGTTTCTTCCCCGGGAACGTGTACTTGCCGAAGATGAAGCCGGCGATCAGCGAGGTGACGAGCACCACGAGGGTGGAGCCGATGGAGACCACGAGGCTGTTCAGGAAGTAGCGGACGAAGGGCGCGGCCTCCAGGACCACCGGGTAGTTCGACCAGGTCCACTCCATGGGCAGCAGCCGGGGCGGCCAGAGCACCGTCTCGTGCGCCGGCTTCAGGGAGGTGGCCAGCATCCAGAGGAAGGGGAAGAGCATGCTCAGGCTGCCGAGCAGGAGGATCGCGTGGCTCACGGCCGGCGCGCCCACCTGCCGCCAGCCCGCCCCGCGCGGCGCGGCGCCCCGGGTGTCCATGGCTCACTCCCCCTCGGCCCGCATGACGCGGAACTGGACCAGCGTCAGGGCCAGGATGAACAGCGTCAGGACGACCGCCTCGGCCGAGGCGTAGCCCATCTTGAAGAACTGGAAGCCGTTCTGGTAGATGTCGAACACCAGGACGCGCAGCGGCGCGCCGGGGGCGGCCTGGGAGCCCTGCGTCATCACGTAGACCTGCGTGAAGACGTTGTAGGCGTTGATGGTGGAGATGACCAGCACAAACAGCAGGATCGGCCTGAGGAGGGGCAGGGTGATGCGCCGGAACATGCGCCAGCCGGCCGCCCCGTCGATGCTGGCCGCCTCGTAGTAGATCGCCGGAATGCTCTTCAGCCCCACCAGGAACAGCACCATGTTGTAGCCCAGGACCTTCCAGACGCTCATGATGATGATGGCCCACATGGCCACCTCGGGCGACGTGAGCCAGCCCACCGGCTGGACGCCGAACCAGGACAGGGCGTAGTTCAGGATGCCGTAGCGGGCGTCGAAGATCCACTTCCAGGCGATGGCCATGGGCACCATGGGCGTGATGACCGGCAGGAAGTAGATGGCCTGGTACGCGGCCGTCAGGCGCAGGCTGCCGGCCAGCAGCACGGCGAGCGCCAGGCCCAGGACCACGCTGACGCCGACCACGAAGACGGCGAAGACCGTGGTGTTCCAGAGCGCCAGCCGGAAGTTCTCGTCCTCCAGCAGCGCCCGGTAGTTCTCCAGGCCCACGAAGGGCTTGAGGGGCCGGATGAGGTGCCAGTCGTAGAAGCTCAGGATGAACGTCCGGCCGATGGGCTCCAGGCGGAGCACCCAGTAGATGGCCAGGACGGGGAGGAGCCCCAGGTAGCAGAACAGGTACTTCGAGCGCGTCAGGCGATTGATGGATCGGGCCCGCAGGAGCCCGCGCGCCGGGAGAGCGTCTTTCCGGGGACGGGGTGGCAAAGCAGATCGGGCCACGCCCCACCTCCTCCACGGGCGGCGCCGCGCCGGCCCGTCGTTCGGCCAGTCGGGGTCTCCGCCGCAGCACGCCCCCCGGCCGTCCCGGCGCGGGGGGCGTGCTGCGCAGCGGGGGCTACTGCGTGCCGTACACGCCCGCCTTCTTCAGCAGGTCGTCCGTCTGCGCCGCCATCTCCTTGACGCGCTTGGCCACGCCGTCCGGATTGTCCACCAGCGACTTGTCCGCGAAGGCCGCGACCAGCTTGTCCGCGAGCTTGGTCTCCAGCTCGTCGAACACCGGCAGGGCCGGCTCGGTGTACAGGCCGCGCCCCTTGTCCCAGACGAGGAACGGCTTGAACTGGGGCGTCTCCTTCAGCACGCCCGACCAGTCCACGTCGTCCCGCATGGAGGTCCAGCCCGTCATCTTCACCAGCTGCACCGCCATGGCGGGGCTGACCAGGAACATGGCGAAGTCCCAGGCCACGTCCGGGTGCTTCGTGCTCTTGGTGACGAGCAGGCCCCAGGGCTGGGTCATGGCGCCCCAGCGCTTGGCCCGCGGGATCGCGACCGTGTCGTACTCGACCTTGGGGCCCTTGGCCTTGAGCTCGCCGATGACCCAGGCCTCGCGCATGAGCATGGCGGCGTGCTCGCTGGCGAAGGCCCCGGCGTCGTGCGGCAGCTTCGGGTCGTCCACCTGGTACTTGTGCACCGCGTCGACGTAGTACTTCAGGGCCGCCCGGCCCGCGTCGTTGTCGTAGTCGTTCCGCCACTTCCCCGACTTCGTCTTGACGATCAGGTCGCCGCCCATGGCGTGGAGCACGTACCACCACTTCTCCGCCACCCCGGCGCCCTGCCCGGAGAGGCGCAGGCTGATGCCGGCGCGGGTCAGGTTGCCGGCGGCGTCCTTCTTGGCCAGCTTGCGGGCGTACTCCATCAGCTCGTCGAAGGTCTTGGGCGGCTTCTTCGGGTCCAGCCCGGCCTCGCGGAACATCCGGGTGTTGTAGAACAGCGCGGGCTTGGAGCCCTCCTGCAAGGGGATCCCGTACACCTGCCCCTTCCAGGTGTGGTAGTCCACCACCACCGGATGGAAGGCCTTGCTCTTGACCAGCGACATGACCTTGGGCGGGTTGGGCGGCAGCAGCCCCCCGTCGGCGAAGAGCAGCCAGATGTTGCGGCCGATGTCGAAGAGGTCCGGCCCCGTATCCGTCGGGATGGCGGTGGTGAGCTTCTGCTCCATCTCGCGCAGCTGGCTGCTGAGCGTCTCGACCTTGAAGCCCGGGTGCGTCTTGGCATACTCCTCCGCAGCCTTCTTGTAGAACGGCTCGAGCTCGGGGTAGCCGGTCCAGATGCTCAGGGTGACCGGCGCGGGCGCAGCGGTGACCCGACACGGGAGCCCGGCGGCGGCGACGACGCCCGCCGCGCCGACCTGCTTGAGGAACGTCCGTCGCGATGCGCTGCTCATGGAAGCTTCCTCCCCGCTGTAGGCGTGACCGAGCGGTGTCCGTGGAGCCATGGCGATGGGGCGGCGGGCGGATCCCGGCCGGCGGCGTCGGGGCCCCGCGAATGGCAGGGGGCGCGGCGACTCCCGCAGCGGCGCTGGCGGCGGTCGGCGGGCGGCGGGACGGGGGACGCGGTGCACATGCCCCAACCCCCTGACCGGATCCTGACGGCCTGTGGGATGCCCGGACTCTAGCACCTTGAGGGAACCGGGTCAAAGGCCGCGCGCGCCCGGCACGGCGCCGCGGCGCCGCCCTTCGCCGCCTTGCGCCTGATCCCGCTGCGGGGTATCATCGCCGCGCTCGGCATCCGGCCATGGGCGCGCTGTCAGGAGGTGGGGCCATGGGGGAATACATCGCCTACTTCTGCGGGGAATGGCTGCCCGCCAGCCAGGTCAGGATCGACCCGATGGATCGCGGGTTCCTGGTGGGCGACGCGGTGTTCGAGGTGTTCCGGACGTTCAACGGGAAGAGCTTCCGGCTGCAGGCGCACCTGGATCGCCTCTACCGCTCGCTGCAGTACGTCCGGCTCGACCCGGGCCTGTCCCGCGAGCAGATGACCGACCTGAGCGAGGAGATCGTCCGCCGGAACGAGCCGCTGCGGGGCGAGGTGGGCGACTTTGCGATCTGGCAGTTCGTGACCCGCGGCCGCGGCCGCTGGGCGCACAGCGCCGGCCCGCCCGCCGTGGGCATGTTCATCCGCTCCCTGGGCCTGGCCCGCTTCGCCCACCTCTACGAGACGGGAGCCCACGGCATCATCGTCCGGACGCGCAGCCTTCCCTGCGAGGCGGTGGATCCCAAGGTCAAGCACTTCAGCCGCATGAACTTCAACATGGCGGAGCTGGAAGCCGCCGACGTGGACAGGAGCGGCTGGCCCATCCTGCTGGACACCCGCGGCAACCTGGCCGAGGGGGTCGGCTACAACCTCTTCCTGGTCACGCGCGGGACCCTCCGCACGCCGGGGGACCGGAGCGTGCTGCAGGGCGTCTCCCGCGGCATGGTCATGGACCTGGCCAACGGGCTCGGGATCCCGGTGCTGGAGGAGGACCTGCAGCCCTACGACCTCTACACCGCCGACGAGGCCTTCTTCACCAGCACCAGCCCCTGCGTCCTGCCGGTGACCCGGGTGGACGGCCGCCCCATCGGCACGGGCGCGCCCGGGCCCGTCGTGCGGCGGCTGCTGGCGGCGTGGAGCGAGGCCGTGGGCGTGGACATCGTGGAGCAGGCGCGGACCTACGGGCCGCGCGAACCCACGTCCTCCTAGCGCACAGCTTGCGCTGCGGCCTCCCTCGGCACGCCTGGCCCGCCTCCGGCCCCGGCCGCGAAGCATCTCGCCCTGGGCCTGCTGAGCGGCCGGCAAGGCGTCCGACCGTCCTCCGCGACCCCATGTCTGGACGGATGGCCCTTTTCCCGGGCGCCCTTGCGCGGGTGTGACGCACCGGGTAGAGTGGCGCGCATTTTGTACGCATGCCGGGGGCCGCTGCGCCGTTTTTCAGGGCGGCGGCCGCCTTGGGTGATCGCGGGGACGTCTGCCGACGTCCGTGCCTACGGGTCAAGAGGAGGCGACGATGCAGGGTGCATTCACGGGCAAGTACTTGCGGGTGGACCTGACGACGGGCACGACCGCCGTGGAGGAGGTCCCGGCGCTCACCTACCGGACGTTCATGGGCGGCGCCGCCATGGCGGCCCAGTTCCTGTACAAGGAGCTGAAGCCGGGGGTGGACCCGCTCGGGCCGGACAACATCATGGTCATCGCCACGGGGCCCCTGAACGGCATTCCCCTGTCGGGCACCAACCGCTTCAGCGTGGCCGCCAAGTCGCCGCTCACCGGGGGCTACGGCGAGGGCGAGGCCGGCGGCTGGTGGGGGCCGGAGCTGAAGTTCGCCGGCTTCGACGGGATCATCGTCAAGGGCCAGTCCCCCAAGCCCGTCTACCTCTGGATCCAGGACGGCCAGGTGGAGCTGCGGGATGCCGCCCACCTCTGGGGCAAGCTCTCCGGGGAGGTGCAGGACCTCCTGACCGCCGAGACCGACAAGCGCGCCCGGGTGCTGCAGTGCGGCCCGGCCGGCGAGAAGGGCTGCCTGCACGCCAACATCGTGAACGAGCTGAAGCACTTCAACGGCCGCTCGGGCCTCGGCGCGGTGATGGCCAGCAAGCGGCTGCGCGCCATCGCCGTGCGCGGCAAGGACAAGCTGGAGCCCAAGGACAAGGAGGGCCTGCAGGCCGTCCTGAAGTGGATGCGCACCCACTACGACCGCGAGCACGACGCGCTCCACAAGTACGGCACCTCCCGGAACGTGGTGGCCATGAGCGCCGACGGCATCCTGCCGAGCTTCAACTTCCAGAAGGGGCAGTTCGAGCACGCCAAGCAGGTGAGCGGCCAGACCATGGCCGAGACCATCCTCACCGACGAGGGCACCTGCTACGCCTGCGCCATCGCCTGCAAGCGCGACGTGGACGTGCCCGAGCTGGGCGTGACCTCCAGGTACGGCGGGCCCGAGTACGAGACCATCGGCGCCAGCGGGCCGTCCTGCGGCGTGGGCGACCTCAAGGCCATCGCCAAGTTCCACCAGATCTGCGGCGAGCACGTCATCGACACCATCTCGGTGGGCATGACCATCGCCTTCGCCATGGAGTGCTTCGAGAACGGCATCCTGACCACCGGGGACACCGACGGCATCGAGCTCCGGTTCGGCAGCAGCGAGGCGCTCCTCCGGATGGCGGAGAAGATCGTGAAGCGGGAGGGCTTCGGGGACGTCCTGGCCCTGGGGGCCGAGCGCGCCGCGCAGAAGATCGGCCGGGGCGCCGAGCGGTTCGCGCTCACGGTGAAGAAGCAGGAGATCCCCATGCACGAGCCGCGGGGCAAGCAGGGCCTGTCCCTGGCCTACGCCACCGCGCCGGCCGGCGCCGACCACATGCGGGCGCCGCACGACCCCGTGTACGAGGGCTTCCACCCGGAGGGGGCGCACGCGCTGGAGCCGCTCGGCTTGGCCGAGCCGCTCAAGCGCCTGGAGCTGTCCCCCCGCAAGGTGCGCGCCTTCCTGTACGCCAACCACTGGTGGGCGCTGTGCAGCTGCGTGGGCGTCTGCCACCTGGCGGCCTCGCCCATCGACGCGGTGGGCCTCACGCTGGTGACCAACGCCATGCGGGCCGTGACCGGCTGGGACACCAGCCTGTGGGAGCTGGTGAAGGTCGGCGAGCGGGCCAAGGCCCTGGCGCGCGCCTTCAACTGCCGCGAGGGCTTCACCCCGAAGGACGACCGGCTGCCGCAGCGGCTGCACGAGGCGTTCACGGACGGCCCGCTGAAGGGCGTGCGCATCGAGCCGGAGACCTTCCAGCGCGCCCTCCGGCTGTACCACCAGATGGAGGGCTGGGACCCCGAGACCGGCTGGCCGACGTTCGCCAAGCTGGCCGAGCTGGGCATCGAGTGGGCCGCCCGGCCGGGGGACGGCTGGTAGGGGCGGCTCGTGGCTCATGGCCGGTTGCTCATGGCAAGAACCATGAGCTATGAGCCATGAGCCAGCACGAAGGAGCTTCCATGCGACTGGCAGGCAAGGTCGCCGTCGTGACCGGCGGCGCGCAGGGCATCGGGCGGGGCATCGTGCTGTGCCTGGCCCGCGAGGGGGCGGACGTCGCGATCGCCGACCTCCAGGTCGAGGCCGCGGGCAGGGTGGCGGACGAGGTCAAGGCGCTGGGCCGCAAGGCCGTGGCGCTCCCGCTGGACGTCACGAAGGAGGCCGAGTTCGGGCCGTGCTTCGACCGGGTCCGGCGGGAGCTCGGCCAGATCGACATCCTGGTGAACAACGCGGGGACCGCCTGCCGCCCCGGCAACCCCTTCACGAACAACGTGGAGGAGGACTGGGACCTGGTCTGGGCCGTGAACGTGAAGTCCATCTTCTTCGCCTGCAAGGCCATCGCGCCCTACTTCATGGAGCGCAAGGCGGGCAAGATCGTGAACATCGCCTCCATCGCGGGGACGATGAACTCGCCCAACATGCCGCCCTACAGCGTGTCCAAGATGGGCGTGGTGACCTTCACCAAGGTGGTGGCCAAGGACCTGGCGCCGCACAACATCAACGTGAACGCCATCTGCCCGGGGATGCTCTGGACGCCCTTCTGGCAGCTCACGGCCGAGCGCCTGATCAAGGCCGGCGGCCCCGCCGCGGGGATGACGCCGCGCCAGGTGTTCGAGGCCCGCGTGAACGCGGTCATCCCGCTGAAGCGCGAGCAGACCCCGGAGGACATCGGCCGGGCGGCCGTGTTCCTGGCCTCCGAGGACGCCCGGAACATCACGGGCCAGGCCCTGCACGTGGACGGCGGCGTGGTGATGTGACGGACAGGTTGACCGGTTCGAGGTTCGAGGTCGCCGGTTTTTGAACCTCGAACCTCGCACCGCATCGGAGAGGCAATGGCGACGCGCGAGACGCTGGTGGAGCGGGCGGCGGGGCTGGCGCATCACAACGAGATGCACTACTTCGGCTGAACGCAGGCCGTGCTTGCAGCTTTGCAGGCCACGCTCGGCGGGATCGATGATCGGGTGTTCAAGGCGGGGAGCTGCCTGGCGGGCGGCGTGGTGCGGCGCGGCGAGACGTGCGGCGCCCTCACGGGCGGCCTGCTGGCCATCGGCAACGAGGTGGGCCGCGAGCGGCTGGAGGACGTGCCGCAGCTGCGCGAGTCCTTCGTGCCCGCGACCGAGATGTACCTGCGCTTCCAGCGGGCCGTCGGCCACACGCTGTGCGCGGAGATCCACCGGCGCAGGTTCGGCCGCTGGTACCCGCTCTACGAGCCGGCGGAGCTGAAGGCCTTCCACGAGGCCGGCGGGCACGGCCCGGAGGGCTGTCCCGTGGTCTGCGCGGAGGCCGCCCGCATCGCCGCCGACATCATCCTCGACCTGCGGGAGCGCTGACGCGGAGGGGCAGGATGGCCAGCATCGAACGCTACTGCGCGCCGGGCATCTTCGATCCGCCGAGCTACACGCAGGCGGCCAAGGTCACAGGCGGCCGGACCTTGCTCTTCCTGTCGGGACAGGTGGCCTACGACGCCGAGGGCAAGCCGGCCCACCGGGGGGACTTCGCCGCCCAGGCGCGGGCGGTCTTCCAGGCGGTGCAGGCCCAGGTGGAGGCGGGCGGCGGCACGCTCGCGGACATCGTGAAGGTCACCACCTACCTCACGGATATCCGCCACCGGGCGGACCTCCTGCCGGTGCGCGAGGCCTTCTTCGGCAAGAAGATGCCGCCGTCCACGCTGGTGGCGGTGGCCGCGCTGGCCCATCCCGACTGGATGATCGAGGTGGAGGCGATCGCGGTCCTGTGATCCGGACACCCCGCCCGCGCCGTTCCGCGGCTGTTTCGCGTTGACAACCGGCGGAGGCGCTGACTACGATGCGCTCGGCGGTCGCCCACACCATGCGAAGCGCGGGGCAGGTGGAGCGGCATCGGGCTCGGGCAGTACCGGGACGGCCCTTCGGGGGCAGCGCGCCCTCCGAAGGGCCGTGGTCTTTCGCCCGGCCTCGTGCCGCGAGGGGACGCCCGGGCGGGAGGCGCACGCAACCGGGAGGGTCGTGCCGGCTGACTGCCCGGCGGGCCGCCGGGAGGCATCCATGGCCAAGGTGCTGCACTGTCGGGACATCGGCCTGGACTGCGACTTCATCGCCCGGGCCCAGACGGAGAGCGAACTGCTGAAGCAGGTGGCGGCGCACGCGAGCAAGGTGCACGGCCTGGACGCCGCGGCGCCCGCCGTGCGGGAGAAGGTGCGCACGGCCATCCGGGACGAGGGCCGCCTGGGCGAGGAGTGAGCGGCGCGGCGGCGCTCGCCGTGGAAGGAGACGCGGATGGGGTGGCGGACGCGCTTGGCCGAGCTGGTCGAGCGGCTGGCCCTGCAGCGCCAGCCGGTGGCCGTTCGCTACGTGGCGTCCCCGCCGCCTGCGCCGCGGGGTGGCGCGCCGGAGCCCTGCGAGGCCCTCCTGCGCGCCAGCCAGGGTGAGACCGTGATCCTGGCCAGCGACGGCGCCTGCGCGCTCGGCAGCCATTACCTGGGGCTGGACCGGCTCTCCCCCGAGCAGGGCCGGCGCGCCTTCGAGGACTTCGTGTTCGACCAGAGGCGCAGTGCCTGTTTCATCGAGGAGGTCCCGGGCGCCGACAGCACCACGGTGCCCCCGCCCGCCAGGCAGGGGAGCCTGGTGATCCTCTCGCCGGTGAGGGACCTCGAGGACCCGCCCGACGTGCTGCTCTTCATCTGCGGGTTCGAGCAGGCCTGCCAGCTCATCGCGCTGGACGTGCCCGAGACCGGCGCGCCGGCTCGCATGGAGATGCGCGGGCCGACCTGCCACCGGGCCATCGGCTACCCCCTGGTCACCGGCCGGCTGAACGTGAGCCTCATGAGCCACGTGGGGCGCCGGCTGCATGGCTTCCGCGCCGACGACGTGCTCGTCTCCGTGCCCGGCGCCCGCCTGCTCCGCATGCTGGATCGCGCCACGCGGGGCGAAGGGCCCGGCCTCCAGATCCCGGCGGCGCTGCGTTCGATGCTGCAGGAACGCTGCCGGGGCAGCCAGAACTGACCCACGGCCATGGCGCCCCCCCTCGTTCCCGCCTGTCCCCGCCTCGGCTTCCTCGCGTCGCACGGCGGCAGCAACATGCAGGCCATCATCGACGCCTGCAAGGAGGGGCGGCTGGACGCCCGGCCGTGCGTCGCCATCAGCAACAACTCGGACTCCATGGCGCTGCAGCGGGCGCGGCGCGAGGGGCTGCCGGCCTACCACCTCAGCGCCGTGACGCATCCGGACCCGGCCGCCCTGGATGCCGAGATCCTCCGGGTGCTCCGCGCGCACGGCGTGGACCTCGTCATCCTGGCGGGCTACATGCGGAAGCTGGGTCCGGCCGTGCTGCAGGCGTACGGCGGCCGCATCCTGAACATCCACCCGGCGCTCCTGCCGCGCTTCGGCGGCCAGGGCATGTTCGGCAAGCGGGTGCACGAGGCGGTCCTGGCGGCCGGCGAGACCACGACCGGCGTCACCGTCCACCTGATCGACGAGCACTACGACACCGGCCCGATCCTGGCGCAGCGCCGGGTGCCGGTGCTGCCGACCGATACCCCGGACTCGCTGGCCGAGCGGGTCCTCCGGGAGGAGCACCGGCTCTACGTGGAGACGCTCCAGCGCATCTGTCGCGGCGAGCTGCCGCTTCCCTGACCGTTCACCCCCGCAGGCGACCGTTCCGGAGGCAGCCATGGGCCACGATGCCGACGCGGCGGCCGGGAATCCCGGCTTTCTCGACTCGCTCACCTGGGACGCGGCCGGCGCGGCCCGGCTGGCGTGGCTGGCGGCCCGGGACGGCCGCTTTGCCCCGCTGGCGAGCGAGGTATCCCGGGCGGAGCTGCGCGCCGGGTCCGCGCTGGAGCGGCAGGTGCGGCGCGCCTCCCGCCCGCCCCTCGCGCTCTTCCCCGCGTCCGCCAGCCTCTCCCGGCCGCCGGTGCTCTGGCTGCTCGGCGCGCTGGAGGACGGGCAACGCCTCTTCCTGGC
>JBHGAX010000379.1:0-3674 GCA_041946635.1 Methylomirabilales bacterium (SeqCode) | reverse complement strand
GCGCTCGCCGTTCGACAGGCTCACGGCCCTGAGCGAAGTCGAAGGGCTGCGGCGTACCTTCAGTACGCCTGGACCCAGCTTCGCTGGGTACCCCGCCTCCGGCGCGCCGCCTTGCATCTGGACCGTTTTGGGCAGCCTGGGCCAGGGCAAGCGGGTCGAGTCGGATCGGGAATCCAGGGGTGGGCGCGCAACGTTCCGCGTTCAACGTTCAACGCGGAACGTGGAACGTTCACCGTCAGGGGAGCCTGAGCCGCCAGCGCGCGAAGGCGTACTCCGGGTTGTTCCGATCGAAGTCCCGGTCGGTGAGGCCGGCGTTCAGCCGGAGCTGCAGGTAGGTGTAGTCCTCGACCAGCCGGTCCGCCGCGTCGTAGACCACCACGCGGGTGGGCAGGCCGTATTCCCGGTCGAACGCCAGGATCACGCGGTACCCGTAGTACCCGGCGGCCGGATCCCGCGGCAGGATGCCCTCCAGCTGGTGGACGGGCCGCCCGTCGATTTCCGCCACGCCGCGATCCACCACGCGCAGCACGTGCTCGCGCGCCCCGCGCCGCGCGTTCTCGCCGACGATCTCCAGCAGGCGTCCGATCCCCACATCCGTGACCGGGTGGCGGCTCTTCTCCAGGACCCGCGGATCATCCGGCGCCAGCGCCGCCGTCACGAACCGCGCGATCCCCTCCGCCTCGGCGACGATGAACTTGCCGTCGTGCGCCCCCGCCACGTACAGCCCTTCGCGGCCCGCGCCCGGCCCCTCCAGCCAGCGCATGTAGACCTTGAACGGCCGCTGGAACTTGAGCAGGACGCGCTTCTCGGGCTGCAGCACGTCGCCCAGACGCTCCACGCTCACCATGACGCTGGTGTAGTCGCGTACCGCCTCGTAGCGGCGCTCCGCGTGCTCGATGAGCCGGAGCAGGTCCGCGACCGTGGCCGCACCGACCGGCGCAGCACACGGCAGCAGCGACAGGCCGCACACGGCGTACACCAGGCGGCGCCATGCGCCGGCGCGTCCGGCTGCCGGCATGCGGCTAGCGGCTGCCGGCCAGCGCGGCCGCGGATCTCTTCAGCGCGTCCGCGTGGGGATTCTGCACGGCGCCACCCAGGATCTCGGCCGGGCTCACCGGGCGACCGTAATAGGCCCCGTTCAAGTCGTCGCGCACGGCCACGACCGAGCCTTCCAGCGACATCCCGGCGTACAGGCCCTTGGCGCGGGAGAGCACCATGAGATCCGCGGTGATGTTCCCGGCGCCGAGGCCGGCGCCGGCCGGACCGGCCACGATGCTCATGTCGCCGCCCAGCTTCGCACCGGTCCTGAGCAGGCGGCGCACCCCGCGGTCCGAGGAGACCAGGACCAGTACCTCGGCCACCTGCACGCCGGCCAGGAGGCCAAAGCTGCCCCCGCCGATGGTGTAGAACACCGGCCCGGCCCACTGGCCCGACGCCTCGTCCTTGCTCAGCAGCACCCCCGTGCCCCCCGAACCCCCGATGAGGAAGCCGCCCTTGACGACGGACGGGTAGACCAGGAACCCCGCGACCTGGCCGTACGTCTGCCTCCAGTCCTTGAAGGTCTGGTCGTTGCGGAAGCCGTCGAGCGTGAGCCGCGCCCGCTCCACCACCTCCTCCGCGTCGCTCTTGTCGTCCGCACCCGCCGCCCAGGGCAGCGCCAGACACACGCACAGGGCCACCAGGGTCAGGGCGACCACCGCGCCACGCGACACCCCGTCCGAAGTCGGCATGCGAATCATCCCTCCGTCTGTGCCTGCGGGCTCACTTGATCTCGGCCAGGAAATCGCGCGTCCCGGACTGCAGCAGGGTCGCGAGCGACACGTAGATGAAGAGCGCGCCGAGGTCCAGGTACCGCCGGGCGCTGGCGCCGCTCGTCGCCAGGACGCCCGCCGCGCGGCCGGCCGCGCGCGTGCGGCGGACGGCGTCATCCACGGCGGCCTGCACCTCGGGACGGCCCATCTCCCCGGGGTAGCCCATGGACTGCGAGAGGTCGCCCGGCGCGATGAAGAAGGCATCGATGTGCGGCACCTGCAGGATGGCGTCGAGGTTCTTCAGCGCCTCGACCTCCTCCAGCATGGCGACGACCATGGTCTCGGCATTGGCGTGCACCGTGAAGTTGCCCTGCACGCCCAGCGCCGCCCGCCCGCCCGCGTAGCCCCGGTGGCCGAGGGGCGCGAATTTCGCCGCGCGCACCGCCGCCTCCGCCTCCGCCCGCGTGTTGATGTGCGGCACCTGCACGCCGCCTGCCCCGCGGTCCAGCGCCCGCGTGATGGTGGGCGGGTCGTTCGCCTGGACCCGGACGATGGGCGTGACGTTCACCAGCTCGGCGGCGCGGACCATGTTCTCGACCTCTTCCCAGCCCGCCGGGCCGTGTTCGCAGTCGATGAACACGGCGTCGAACCCCTGCCGGCCCAGCAGCTCCACCAGGCCCGGCGCGCTGTACATGGGGGCCACCACGCTGATCGGCTTGCCCGCCGCCAGCTTCTCCTTGGCGAGGTTGTGTCGCATGCCGTCCTCCGTCCGTCCGGCAGACGTTCCATGGCTGTATGGGGGGAGGGAACCACTGGAGCCTGCCGCAAGAGCCGCGGCACTGTCAAGCCGAATATGGCAGGGGGAGTGGCTGGCGGGGTTCGCGAGAACATGGCGCGGCGGAGCCTGCATCCCGCCGCGCCGTGCCGATCTGTGCGGTGGTCTACTGCGACTTTCCGGTGCCGCCCATGCTGCCGCCGCCCGCGCCGGGCGTGGTGCTGCTGCCCGCGCCGGGGGAGCCGCTCCCCATGCCGCCGCTCCCGCCCGGCATGGTGCCCGTGCCGCTGCCCGATCCCGTGGTGCCCGCGCCGCTTCCGGACAGGAGCGCGGAGCGCGTCTGCTCATCCAGCTGTCCCGTGGCCTGCAACCCCTTGGACTGCTGGTACTGCCGCAGGGCATCGCGCGTCTGCTGGTCCATGATCCCGCTGGTCGAGCCCGGGTCGAACCCGGCGGCCTTGAGCTGCTGCTGGACTTCCATGATGGTGGCGGTGTCCATGGTGCCCGTGGTGCCGGAGGGAGAGGAGCCCGTGGTTCCCGGCGTGGGGCCGCTGCCCGGCATGGAGCCGGAGCCGGTTCCGCCACTGGTGCCGCTGCCCGTGCCCATCCCGCCGCTCGCGCCCGGCGTGGTGGGCGAGCCGCCGCTCGACGTGCCGCTTCCGCTCGACTGGGCAAAGGCGGCAGCCGGGGCGAGGGCCACGAGTGCCGCCAGCGAGAGAACGAGTAGTTTCATCATGTGCACTCCTCCCGTCAGGGTGTGAAAGGTTCGGGGCCCCGTCAGGCAAGGCAAGCCCCGTGCCGGAGGAGGCGGTCAATGGACTTGGCGGCTTACGGCCGCCCGCCGGCGCTCGGCCGCGCCGGCCGTGTAAGGACGACCCTGGGCGCGTAAGACCTACCCGCTCCGGGGCACCGCGCCTGGCGCAGGTCGGCCGCTGCCGCTCGAACCGCTTGACACCCGTCAGAAACGGGATATCTTCCGGGGACCCGCGTCCCGGGACATCGGGAGAGATCGCCACCAGGCAAAGGAGCCGCCATGCATGAGCACATCTTCGGCATCGTCCCCCCCATGACCACGCCCTTTCGCGCCGACGACTCGATCGACGAGGACGCGCTGCGCGCCGAGACCCGATACATGGTCGACGTGGCCA
>JBHGAX010000378.1:0-3707 GCA_041946635.1 Methylomirabilales bacterium (SeqCode) | reverse complement strand
GCCGGGCCGCCCCTCGGCCGCGCCTCCACGTTCCCCGACGTCATCGCCGAGGCCGCCTGCCGGGCCGCGGACGAGCTGGGGGCGCGCGCCATCGTGGCCTTCACCCAGAGCGGCTTCACCGCGCGCCTCCTGGCCAAGTACCGCCCGCGGGTGCCGATCCTGGCCTTCTCCCCCTCCGCGGCGGTGCGCCGCCGCCTCTGCCTGCACTGGGGCGTGACGCCCAAGCCCATCGCGCCCATCCAGCGCACCGAGGAGCTGGTGGAGCAGATCGACGCCCTCCTGCTGGCCGAGGGGAGCGTGCGGCCCCAGGATCCGGTGGTCATCGTGGCCGGCTTCCCGCTCTGGGTCCGGGGGACCACGAACCTGATCCAGCTCCACCGGGTGGGCGCCCCCGGCTGAGCGCCCCGCCCTCGTTTGACCGCCCCCCCTGGCCCGGCTATACTACCCCGATTTTTCCGGACCCGACTACCCATGAGCAGGGCATGACGCACACCCCGGAGGGGCCGCGGCGGAGGTGGCAGGTTTGGATCTGGCTGGGCGCGGGCGCCCTGGCCCTGCTGGGCGTCGCCGGCTACCTGCTCTCCCGCAACGGCCGCGTGATGGCGAGCTACCACGAGCTCGTCCGCTTCTTCTCCAGCCGCAAGCAGGTCCGGGCCTTCGTCCAGCGCTTCGGCGCGTACGCGCCCCTCGCCTTCATCCTGCTCCAGGCGCTCCAGGTGGTGCTCTCGCCCATCCCGGGCGAGGCCACCGGCTTCCTGGGGGGCTTCCTGTTCGGCACCGGGCTGGGGTTCCTCTACTCCAGCATCGGCCTGTCGCTCGGCTCGGCCGCGGCGTTCGGCCTGGGACGCTGGCTGGGCCTGCCCCTCGTCCGCCGGCTGGTGTCCGAGACGACCTATCACCGCTTCGACGGGCTGGCGCGGACCGGCGGGGAGCTCCTCACGCTGGTGCTGTTCCTCATCCCCGGCTTCCCCAAGGACATCCTGTGCTTCCTGCTGGGCGTGAGCCCGCAGCCGTTCGGCACGTTCCTGGTCATCACCACGTTCGGCCGGATGCCGGGCACCTGGCTCCTCTCCATCCAGGGGGCCAAGGTGCGGGACGCCCACTACGGGGACTTCGCCGTCCTCCTCACCATCGCGGCCGGCGCGGCCTTCCTGGCCTACCAGTACCGCGACGCCCTGCATCGCTGGGTCCACCGCCAGCAGCACAAGCCGCCGGCCCCGCGCGGGCCGGAAGGGCGGTGAGGGGCCGGCAGGCATGACGGTGCCCCGCGTCACCTTCCTCACGAACGGCCGCCGCCTCACCGTCGAGGGCGACGGGACCCTGCTGGACCTGGCGCGCCAGGCGGGGCTCATGCTGCCGTCCCTCTGCGGTGGCCGGGGGAAGTGCGCCAAGTGCACCTGCCGGCCGGCCGGGCCGCTCAGCCCGGCCACCCCGCTCGAGCGCGAACTGCTCACCCCCGACGACCTGGCGGCGGGCACCCGGCTGGCCTGCCAGGCCCGGGCCCACGGCGAGGTGGCCGTGACGGTGCAGCAGGAGGTCCTGGACAAGGGCGACACCGGCGAGCTCCGCCTCACGCCCGAGCCGGCGCTCTCCCAGCTCCACCTCGTCCTCCCGCACCCCGTGCGGCACGACGACCTGGCGGACGTGGAGCGGCTCCGCCAGGCGATCGGCCGCCCGGCCTCGGCCTCGCTGCCGGTCCTGCGCCGCCTGCCGCGCGTCCTGCGGGCCGCGGACTTCGCGGTCACCGCCACGCTCTGGGAGCACCCCGCGGGACCGGAGCTCCTGGCCGTCGAGCCGGGCGACTCCCGGGGGCAGGCCTACGGGCTCGCCTTCGACGTCGGCACCACCACGGTGGTGGGCTACCTGGCGGACCTCTTCACCGGGCGGGAGGTGGCGCGCGCCTCGCGGCTGAACGGGCAGCAGCCCTGGGGGGCGGACGTGCTCTCGCGCGCGAGCCACGCCATGGAGTCGCCGGCCGGGCTCCGCGAGCTGCAAGAGGCCGTGGCCGCCACCTTGAACCAGATCGCGGCGGACTGCACCGCGCGCGTGGATCCCCGGCACGTCTACTTCGTCACGCTGGTGGGCAACTCGCTCATGCACCACCTGGCCCTGGGGCTGCCGCCCGACCCCATCGCCGTGAGCCCCTACATCCCCGTGGCCCGGGACGCCATGCTGCTCCGCGCGCCGGACGTGGGCCTGGACCTGCCCAATGCCCTGGTGTACGCGTTTCCGCTGATCGGCGCCTACGTGGGGGCCGACACCCTGGCCGTCATCCTGGCCACCGGCATGGACGAGGCCGCCGAGGTGCACCTGGCCGTGGACATCGGGACCAACGGCGAGATGGCGCTGGGCTCCCGGGAGCGCATCCTGGCGTGCTCGGCCCCGGCGGGGCCCGCCTTCGAGGGGGCCGAGATCCGCCAGGGAATGCGCGCGACCGCGGGGGCCATCGACCGCGTGCGGATCGGGGACGACGTGCGGGTCTGGACCATCGGCGACGCACCGCCGCAGGGCATCTGCGGCTCGGGGCTCATCGACGCGGTGGCCGAGATGCTGCGGTGCGGGCTGGTGGAGCCGGGCGGCCGCCTCGTGCCCGCGGAGCGGCAGGCCGGGCGGCTCCCGCCGGCGCTCCTGGACCGCCTGGTGCGCGGGGAGCGGGGCTGGGAGTTCGTCCTGAGCTGCGAGCCGTACGTCGCCGTGACGCAGGAGGACATCCGCCAGGTGCAGCTGGCCAAGGGCACCATCCGCTGCGGGATCCGCATTCTCATGGAGGAGCTGGGGGTCCCGGTGGAGGCGATCGCGGGGGTGGCGCTGGCGGGGGCCTTCGGGAACTACATCGACAAGCGGAGCGCGCAGGCCATCGGCCTGTTCCCCGCCGAGCTGCCGCTCGCCCGCGTGCAGGGTGTGGGCAACGCGGCCGGCCACGGCGCCCGCATGGGCCTGCTCTCACGGTCGATCCGGGAGCGGGCGGAGGCGGTGGGGCGGCGGGTGGAGTACTTCGAGCTGTCGAAGCACCCCCACTTCGAGGACGTGTTCGTGGACTCGCTCAGGCTGGCGCCGTGAGGGCGCCGGCGCGGGTCAGATCGAGAAGAAGAGGAAGAGGCCCAGCGCCACCACGGTGACGCCCGAGCCGATGAGGATGAGGGGCGCGGGGTCGCCGCCGACCTGGAAGAAGAACGGCACCGCGGTCACCACGCAGCCGAGGAAGGCCACGATCAGCGACACCAGCCGGGGCGTGCTTCCGCGCTTTGCCTGCGCCATGGTTGCCTCCTCTCGACCCTCTGAACCCGTACCCGGGCGCCACGTGCGCGGAACTCTACTCTCCCGTTCTGCGGCGGTCAAGTCCGGACGGCCAGCCCCGGCGGCAGGCTGGCCTCCAGCCGGGCGATGGCCGCCAGGAGGGCGTCGAAGGCCGCCATCACGCGATCCCACTCCTCGGCGGCGACCCCGCTGGCGATGGCCCGGACCAGCTCGTCCCGGCGCGCCAGCAGCTCCTGCAGCCGCCCCACCTCCACGGGCACCGTCGCCACCCCGGCCACCCTGTCACGCGATGCGCACGGGCCCGGCCGCCGGCAGCCAGCCCCCGCCCGTGAGCGCCTCCCACAGCTTCAGCCGCCAGTAGTCCAGCAGCCCCAGGTACTCGTGCGCCACCTGCCGCCGGCCGCTGGCGGTCTTCCACCAGCGGTCGGGATCGAACGGGTCGCTCCCCG
>JBHGAX010000377.1:0-3720 GCA_041946635.1 Methylomirabilales bacterium (SeqCode) | reverse complement strand
CCCCTTCCCCGGCCAGCACGCGCCGGGTTTTACTTGACACGCGGCCCGCAACTGGGGGATGCTCCGAAAGCCGTTGGCATTGCGGACTTCCCGGCGCCCTGGCCCACGGCGCCGGCTGCACCTCGGAACGCGAATCCTCCCCCGGCCGCCCTGCCGCCCGGCGCGCGGCCGGGGGATGCGCATCTGCCCGACCGGGCACACCCCAACCGCAGGAGGTGTCGCATGAAGCGAATCTTCACGCTCGTCGTCGTCGGCATCGCGCTGCTCGGCCTCGTGTCCCTCGGGCACGCGGGCGAGAACCTGATCCTGGCCACCGGCGGCACGGCCGGCACGTACTATCCGTTCGGCGGCGCCATGGCCAAGATCTGGAACTCCAAGATCCCCGGCATGAACGTGACGGCCCAGGCCACCGGCGCCTCGGTGGAGAACGTGCGCCTCATGAACCGCGACGAGGTGGAGCTGGCGCTGGTGCAGAGCGACACCATCGACTTCGCCTACAACGCCAAGGAGGCGTTCAAGGAGAAGCTGACGAAGATGGCCGGGCTGGCCGTCCTGTATCCCGAGGTGATCCACGTGGTGGTGCGGGGCGACCTGGACATCAACTCGTTCGCCGGCCTCAAGGGCAAGAAGATCGGCGTCGGCGCGCCGGGCAGCGGCACCGAGGCAAATTTCCGCCAGCTCATGGACGTCTTCGGGCTCAGCAAGGCTGATGTCAACACCCAGTACCTCTCCTTCGCCGAGAGCGCGGACCAGTTCAAGGATGGGCGCATCGACGCGTTCATGGTGACGGGCGGCGTGCCCACCTCGGCCATCATGGACGTGGCCACGCAGCGCAGCATCAAGATCCTCCCGATCGAGGACGCCAAGATCGCGGCCCTGACCAGCAAGTACCCCTTCCTCAGCCCGGCCACGATCCCGGCCAACGCGTACAAGGGCGTGGCGGCGGCGGTGAAGACCGTGGCCGTGAACGCCGTGCTCATCGCGCACCCCAAGCTGAGCGAGCAGACGGTCTACAACCTGACCAAGACGCTCTTCGAGAACCAGAAGGAGCTGGCGGCCGCGCACGCCAAGGGCAAGGAGCTGAAGCTCGAAACGGCCATCAAGGGCATCTCGATCCCGTTCCACCCCGGCGCGGCCAAGTACTTCAAGGAAAAGGGCGTCGCGAAGTAAGCGGCGATGCGGCCAGCGAGAGCCGGGTCGGCCTCCGACCCGGCTCTCGCTGTGTTCGGGATGGCATCCAGCGGCCTGCTCTTGGCCGCCCTGGCCCTCGTCGCGTGGGCCGAGGGCGGCATGGTGCTCGAGTTGATCGCGGTTCCCGCGGAGCAGGTCGTGCTCTGCGCCGAGGCGTCGGAGGGCGAGGAGTTCGTGCTGTCCTTCGTCCACTCGGTGAACCGCCGCCCGGTGTACGACACGTTTCAGGTTCGCGACGGGGAGCTGGTGATCCTCAAGTCGCGCTTCGACAGCTTCGGGGCGGGCATGCCGGAAGCTTCCACGGACGCGGGGACGCTTCGCGTCCTGCCGGACGGCTGGCTGGAGTGGACGGTGAACCGGCCGGTCCCCGAGGTGATCGTGAGGGTCGGCCTGGTCGCCCGGCACGAGCTGCAGATCAGGAACACGAGCATCGCCCTGGCGGATGTGGCCGCGCCCGGCACCGCCCTCGCCTTCCGGGTCCGTCGGGTGTCCGCTGACGATGCGGTGAAAGGCAGGTGCCTCCGGTGAGTGAGAGGGAGCAGTCACCCCAGCGCCCACAGCAGCCCGATAGCGTCCGCACCTCGGAGATGCGGACGGACGTCACTGAAGAGGAGCTGACCAGGCTGCTCGCGAAGGTGGACAAGGAGTCCACCTTCCGCAAGCTCACGGGCGTCCACTACCGGGTCGTCTACTGGCTGGCCGTGGCGTTCTCCGTGTTTCAGCTCTACACGGGGCTGCTGGGCGCATACCCGGCCCAGATCCAGCGATCGATCCACCTGTCATTCGCCTTCGCCCTCGTCTTCCTGCTCTACCCCTTCCGCAGCAGCAAGGCGCTGAACCGGCTCCGCTGGCACGACTACGCCTTTGCGGCGTTCACGGTCGTGATCGGCCTGTACCTCACGTACAACTACACCCGCCTCATGGAGACCGCCGGCGACTACACTCGGCTGGATATGCTGGTCGGCGCCATCGGCACCCTGCTCACGCTCGAGGCCGCTCGGCGCGTCGTCGGCACGCCCATCGTCGTCATCGCGAGTAGCTTCTTGGTCTACGCGTACCTGGGGCCGTACTTCCCGGGCTTCATGACCCATCGAGGGTACTCCGTCGAGCGCATCGTCTCGCACATGTACTTCACGACGGAAGGGATCCTCGGGATCCCACTGGGCGTGTCGGCCACCTTCATCTTCCTGTTCATCCTCTTCGGCGCCTTCCTGGAGAAGACCGGCATCGGCAAGCTGTTCATCGACATCGCCGACGCGATCGCGGGCTGGGCCTCCGGCGGCCCGGCCAAGGTCGCCGTCATCACGAGTGCTCTCGAGGGGACCGTGTCGGGCAGCTCGGTCGGCAACACCGTCGGCTCTGGCAGCTTCACCATCCCCATGATGAAGCGGCTGGGCTACCGTCCGGAGTTCGCCGGCGCGGTGGAGGCAGCCGCATCCACCGGGGGCCAGATCATGCCGCCCGTCATGGGCGCCGCGGCGTTCCTGATGTCCGAGTTCATCGGGATCCCGTACATCGAGATCGCGAAGGCGGCCGCCATCCCGGCGTGCCTCTACTTCATGGGCATCTTCATCGAGGTGCACTTCGAGGCGAAGCGGTGCGGCCTGCGCGGCATGCCATGGGAGCAGATCCCCCGCGTGTGGAACGTCTTGAAGGAGCGGGGCCACCTCTTCGTGCCCCTCATCGCCATCATCTGGGTGCTCACGGAGGGCTTCACCCCCACGCGGGCCGCGCTGGTTGGGCTCGGGCTCTCGGTGGCGGCCGGCATGCTGAAGAAGGCCACGCGGATGTCGGTCCCGGAGATCTTCAACGCCCTGGAGGCGGGGGCCAGGGGCGCGCTTGGGGTGGCCATCGCCTGCGCCACCGCCGGCATCATCGTGGGCGTCGTCACGCTGACGGGCCTGGGCCTGAAGATGGCCAACGGGCTCATCGAGCTGGCGGGCGGCAACCTCTTCTTCACGCTGTTCTTCACCATGATCGCGTCCCTCATCCTGGGGATGGGGGCGCCCACCACGGCCAACTACGTCATCACGGCCACGATCGCCGCCCCCGCCCTGGTCCTGCTCGGCGTCCCCACGCTGGCGGCGCACCTCTTCGTGTTCTACTTCGGCATCATCGCCGACATCACGCCGCCGGTGGCCCTGGCCGCCTACGCCGGGGCCGGCATCGCGAAGGCGGATCCCTTCTGGACCGGGGTCAACGCCTCCAAGCTCGCCGTCGGCGCCTTCATCGTGCCCTACATCTTCGTCTACAACCCCGCCATGGTGCTCATCGGCACGACGCCGTATCTCCTCACGCTCAACCTGGTGACGGCGTCGGGCGGGATGTTCGGCCTCGGCGTCGCGATGATCGGCTTTTGCCTGGCGCCCATGAACTGGTTCGAGCGCGTCTGGTTCGTGATCGGCGGCCTGATGCTCATCGACCCCGGGGTCCTGACCGACGTGATCGGTCTGGTCATGCTGGCGGTGGGCCTGCTCTACCAGTGGCGGAAGCGGCGGGCGCTGGCGCCGGAGGCGGCGGCGCAGACGG
>JBHGAX010000376.1:0-3721 GCA_041946635.1 Methylomirabilales bacterium (SeqCode) | reverse complement strand
CCGGCGCGGCGCCTGCTGATGGTGGCCTACTTCTACCCCCCGGTGGGCGGCCTGGGGGCGGCGGGGGCGCAGCGCGTCCTGAAGTTCGCCAAGTACCTCCCGGCCGCCGGCTGGCGGCCCGTGATCCTCACGGTGAAGGCGACGGCCTACGAGCCGTACCTGGCCCTGGACCCCACGCTGCTCTCCCGCGTGCCGGCCGGCCTGCCCACCGTCCGGACGGGCGTCCTGCGCGGCCTCACCCCGCTCCTCAGCCTGCAGGGCCGGCTCAAGGCGCGGCTGCGCGGCAGGCCGCCCGCGGCGCCCGCGGCCGCCGCGGCGCCGGCGAACGGCGCCCGGCCGCGCGGCCTGGCCGCCCTGAAGGACCTCCTCACCGAGTGCTTCGAGATCCCGGACGAGGAGATGGGCTGGCTCCTGCCCGGCGTGCTGGCCGGCCTGCGGGCCGCCCGGCGCCACCGCGTGGACGCGGTCTGGGCCACCGGCCGGCCCTGGAGCGGCCTGCTCATCGGCTGGGCGGTGGCCCGGCTCACCGGCCGGCCGCTGGTCACCGACTTCCGGGACCCCTGGATGACGAACCCCTTCCGCCCCGCCTACTCGCCGGTCAAGGAGCGGGCGGAGGCCCGCCTGGAGCGGCTGGTGGTGGAGGGCTCCGCGCTGGTCGTGGCCAACACCGAGCACCTGCGGGACGAGTTCCGGGCGCGCTTCCCCGGGCAGCCGGCGGCCAAGTTCACGGCCCTGCTGAACGGCTACGACCCGGACGACTTCCCCGCGGTCGGGCCGCGCGGGCGCGGCGCGGCGCTCACGCTCACGCACACCGGGTTCCTGTACGGCAAGCGCGACCCGCGCACGTTCCTGGAGGCGGTGCGCCGCGCGCTGGCCTCGGGCGCCGTCCCGGCCGCCGGCCTGCGCGTGCGCTTCGTGGGTCCCGCCGAGCTGCCCTACGCGCCCGCGGCGCGGGCGGCGGAGGCCGGGCTGCAGGACGTGGTGACCTTCGAGGGGCGGGTCTCCTTCGCCGAGAGCCTGGCCCGCATCGGCGAGGCCGAGGCCCTCCTGCTCCTGCAGCCGGGCACCACCACGCAGGTGCCCTCCAAGCTCTTCGAGTACATCGGGATGGGGAAGCCGATCCTGGCCCTCAGCCCGCCGGGCGGCGCCACCGCCCGCCTGGTGGCCGAGGAGGGCCTGGGCGAGGTGGCGGACCCGGAGGACGTGCCCGCCATCGCGGAGGCCCTCCGCCGCCTGTACCTGGCGTGGGCGGAGGGGCGGCTGCCGGTGCCCGGCCCGGCCGTGCGGCGGAAGTTCAACGTCACGCACCTCACCGGGATCCTGGCCGGGCACCTGGACGGCCTGCTGGCCGCGGTCTCCCGGAACGGAAGGCCTGCATGGACGCAAGACCCCATCGCCTGACCCTGCTCGCCGGCCGGGCCGCCCTCGACAGCGTGGCGCTCCTCCTGGAGGAGACGCGGGGCCTCGCCCGCGAGCAGGAGCCGGTGACGCTCGGCGTCCCGCTGCCCCGCGGGGCCGTCGCCGCGCCGGAGGCCCTGGCCCTGGCGGACCCGGCCGGGCGGCCCTGCCCGCTCCAGGCCCAGGCCCTCGGCCACTGGCCCGACCGCAGCGTGAAGTGGGCGCTCCTCGACTTTCAGGCCAGCCTGGCGCCCTTCGCCGCCGCGGCCTACCAGCTCCACTGGCGGGAGGGCGCGCCGGCCGGCCCGCTCCCGGCGCAGCCGGTCACGCTGTCCGCGGGCCCGCACACCGTGATCGTGGACACCGGCGCCGCGGCCTTCATGGTGGACCGCCACCTCTTCCGGCCCTTTGCCGGCATCCGGGTGGGCGACCAGGAGGTGCTGGACAAGGAGGCGAGCCGGGTGGTCCTCACCGACGAGCGGGGGGACGCCTGCCTGCCGCACATCCGGGAGCTGCGCGTGGAGGCCCGGGGCCCGCTCCGCGCCACCATCCGCATGGAGGGCGTCTTCCGCGCGCCGGGCGGCGCGGACCTGGCGGAGTTCACGGGACGCGTGAGCCTCTACGCCGGCCGGCGGCTGGCCCAGGTGCGGCTCACGCTCCGGAACCCGCGCGCCGCCCAGCACCCGGGCGGCCTCTGGGACCTGGGGGACACGGGCTCCCTCTGCTTCCACGACCTCTCGCTCCAGGCGCGCCTGCTCCACCGCGGGCCCACGGAGCTGGCCTGGACGCTGGACCTCGCCCACCCCCCGGTGCCCGGCCCCATCCGCCGCCTGGAGATCTACCAGGACAGCAGCGGGGGCCAGTACTGGTACAGCACCAACCACGTGAACCGCGAGAACCGCGTGCCGCTCTCCTTCCCCGGCTACCGCGTGCTCACGGAGCGCGGGGCCCTGGGCGTGCAGGAGGGCCGGCGCGCCACGCCGCAGGTGGCCGTGCGCGACGCGGCGGTCGGCCTCGCCCTCACCGTGCCGCGCTTCTGGCAGAACTTCCCCAAGGCGCTGGAGATCCGGGACGAGGCGTGCATCGCGCGGCTCTTCCCCGCGCAGGCGCTCACGCCCTTCGAGCTGCAGGGCGGCGAGCAGAAGACCCACACGGTCGTCCTGGAGGTGGAGGCGGGCGGGCGGGCGGCGGATCTGCGCTGGGCCCACGACCCGCTCCTGGCGCGGGTCCCGCCGGAGTGGTGGGAGGCCACCCAGGCCATCCCCTACCTCACCCCGCTGGCCAAGGACCCGAACGCCGACCTGCTGGAGCTGGTCAAGATCGCCGTGGCCGGCCCCAGGCCCTTCGTCGAGCGGCGCGAGATCATCGACGAGTACGGCTGGCGGAACTTCGGCGACCTGTACGCCGACCACGAGGCCGTGGGCCACGAGGGCGACCGGCCCCTGGTGTCCCACTACAACAACCAGTACGACGTGATCCAGGGCCTGCTCGTCTGGTACGCGCGGAGCGGCGACCCCCGCTGGTGGGAGCTCTGCGACGACCTGGCCCGGCACGTCGTGGACATCGACCTCTACCACACCAAGCGCGACCGCCCGGCCTTCAACGGGGGGCTGTTCTGGCACACCGAGCACTACACGGACGCGGGGACGGCCACGCACCGCGCCTACTCGCGCCGCACCACGGGCGGGGCCCACGCCTGGCAGCGGGGCGGCGGGCCGTCCTGCGAGCACAACTACACCACGGGCCTGCTGCACTACTACTACCTGACCGGGGACCCGCTGGCCCGCGAGGCGGTGCTCGGCCTGGCGGACTGGGTCCTGGCCATGGACGACGGGCGGCGGAATCGCTGGGGGGTGCTGGACGCCCGCCCCACGGGCCTGGCCAGCGAGACGGTGGACCGGAGCTACCACGGCCCGGGGCGGGGCCCCGGGAACTCCATCAACGCCTGCCTGGACGCCTACGCCCTCACCCAGGAGGCGCGCTACCTGGAGAAGGCCGAGGAGCTGATCCGGCGCTGCATCCACCCGGCGGACGACATCGCCGCGCGCAACCTGCCCGACGTGGAGCTGCGCTGGTCCTACCTGGTCTTCCTGCAGGTGCTGGGCAAGTACCTGGACGTGAAGGCCGAGCAGCCCGACCGCATGTACGCCTACGCCAAGGCGAGCCTGCTGCACTACGCCGCCTGGATGCTGGAGCACGAGGTGCCCTACACCACGATCCTGGAGCGGGTGAAGATCCCCACGGAGACCTGGGCCGCGCAGGACATCCGCAAGGTGAACGTGCTGCACTTCGCGGCCAAGCACGCGGCGCCGCCCCTGGCCGC
>JBHGAX010000375.1:0-3743 GCA_041946635.1 Methylomirabilales bacterium (SeqCode) | reverse complement strand
GGCGCCCGGATGGTGATCCGGCTGCCGGCGCTGGCCGGCGTCGCAGGCGGCTGAAAAGGACCAGCCGTCTGACTCTGCAGTTGTTGAGGCACCTCGAACCGGCTTGGGCCATTGAGGAAAGATGGGACAGGAAGAGATCGTCATCGTCGACGACGAGCGGAACATCCGCAGCTCGCTGGAAGCCATCCTGAAGGACGAGGGCTACCGCGTGCGGGCGGTGCCGACGGCGGAGGAGCTGCTGAAGCAGGTGGCCCTGGCGCCGCCGGACCTCGTGATCCTGGACGTCTGGCTTCCGGGGATGGACGGGCTGCAGGCGCTGGAGGAGCTGAAGCGCGCCTACGCGGAGCTGCCGGTGATCATGATCTCCGGCCACTCCACGGTGGAGGCGGCGGTCAAGGCCACCAAGCTGGGCGCCTACGACTTCATCGAGAAGCCGCTCAGCCTGGAGAAGACCATCCTGGCCGTCCGGAACGCGCTGGACCGGCAGCGGCTGGAGCAGGAGAACCGGGCCCTGCGGCAGAGCCTGGAGATCAAGTACGAGATCGTGGGCGAGAGCCCCGCGATCCAGGTGCTGCGTGCGCAGATCGCCTCGGCGGCCCCCAGCCACGGCCGGGTGCTGATCCGCGGGGAGAGCGGCACCGGCAAGGAGCTGGTGGCGCGGGCCATCCACCGGCAGAGCCTGCGGGCCACCAAGCCGTTCGTGGAGGTCAACTGCGCGGCCATCCCGGACGACCTGATCGAGAGCGAGCTGTTCGGGCACGAGCGGGGCGCCTTCACGGGCGCCACGGCCAAGCGGCGCGGCAAGTTCCAGCTGGCGGACGGCGGCACCATCTTCCTGGACGAGGTCGGCGACATGAGCCTGAAGACCCAGGCCAAGGTGCTGCGCGTCCTGCAGGAGCAGACCTTCGAGCGCGTGGGCGGCAGCGAGACGCTGACGGTGGACGTGCGCGTGATCGCCGCCTCCAACAAGGACCTGGAGGAGGAGATCCGGAAGGGCCACTTCCGCGAGGACCTGTTCTACCGGTTGAACGTGATCCCCTTCGAGGTGCCGCCCCTCCGCGACCGCGCGGAGGACATTCCGCTCCTGGCCGCCCACTTCCTCCGGCTGTTCTGCGAGGAGTACGGCAAGCGCGAGAAGGCCCTGAGCCCCGAGGCGCTCGACCTGGTGGTAAAGTACCCGTGGCCGGGGAACGTGCGCGAACTGCGGAACGTCATCGAGCGGATGGTGATCATGGTGCCGGGCGAGACCATCCGCCCCGGCGACCTCGCGGGGTCGCTGCGCGCACGGGCCGGCGGGCCGGCGGAGGCCGCGGCCGAGGCGGGCGGGGAGTGGGACGGCTCGCTGCGGGAGGCGCGGGAGCGCTTCGAGCGCGAGTACCTGCTGCGGCGGCTGCGCGAGGCGCAGTGGAACGTGACCCGGGCCGCCCAGCTCATGGGCCTGGAGCGGAGCAACCTGCACCGGAAGATGAAGCTGTACGGCATAGAGCAACCAAAAACGTAAGACGGCGAAGGTAAAACGGAAGGCGCGGGGACCGAAGACCGGCGAACAGGGGCGGTGGCTCTTCACGTTTTACGGATCACTGGCCGCGTGGAGCCGGCGGGCTGGGATGACGATGACCCAAGTGGACAAAGCCATCGCGGATCGCGTGCGGGCCGTGCTGGGCCCCCTGCGGGTCGTGTACGGGGCGATGGTCGGCTCCATCCTGGTCTACTGGATCGTGGTCCAGCTGATCCGCAAGGTGGGGCAGATCCCGAAGGGCCGGGACATCTTCACGGCCGTGGACTGGCTGCGCTACCCGCTGTTCGCGCTCGGCCTCGCCGCCTGCGTGGCCGTCTTCCTCCTCCGCCGGTGGCTCTTCGATCCGGCGGGGGTGGTCCGGCGCGCGGCGGGCCACGCGCTGCCCGACGTGCTCTCCGCCCTGTCGTCGCACCAGATCCTGGTCTTCGCCGTGGCCGAGGTGCCGGTGGTGTTCGGGCTGGCCCTCTACTTCGTGGGCGGCTACCTGCTCGACTTCTACCTGCTGGCCGCGCTCTCGCTCCTGGCCTTCAGCCTGGCCTTCCCCTCCTCCCGCGAGTGGGAGGACGCGCTGGTGGCCCTGCGCGCCTCGCGCCCGGACCTCTTCGCGGCGCCCTGATTCCTCCCGGCCATGTTCCCAGCCGAGGCCAGCCCCGAGCCATCCGACGCGACCCGCCAGAAGATCCGGGTCGCCGCGCTGTCCACCTTCGCCACCATCGCCCTGGTGGTGGTCAAGGTGGTGGTGGGCTGGCGCACCGGCAGCCTGGCCGTGCTCTCCGAGGCCACGGACTCGGCGATGGATTTCGTGGCCAGCCTCATCACCTTCTTCGCCGTCCGGGTGGCCGACCGGCCGGCCGACCGGGAGCATCACTACGGCCATGCCAAGGCCGAGAACCTGGCCGCGCTGGTGCAGACGCTCCTGCTGCTGGCGACCTGCCTCTGGATCATCTACGAGGCGCTGGAGCGCATGCTGGTCAAGCACGTGGAGGTCGAGCCCGGCGCGCTGGCCTTCGGGGTGATCCTGACCTCCATCGCCGTCAACGTGTGGCGCTCGCGGGCCCTCGCCCGGACCGCCGCCATGACCGGGAGCCAGGCGCTGGAAGCGGGCGCCCTCAACTTCCGCACCGACATCTGGAGCTCCTGCACGGTGCTCCTCGGGCTGGCGGGGGTGTGGGCGGCCCGGACCTGGGGCATCCCGCGGCTCCTGCTGGCGGACGCGGCGGCCGCGATCGTCGTGGCCGTCCTCGTGCTGCTGGTCGGCAGCCGGCTGGGGAAGCGGGCGGTGGACGCGCTGCTCGACCGGGCGCCCGAGGCGCTGGTGGAGCGCATCCGGGGGGCCATCCAGAGCGTGGCCGAGGTGCAGGGCCCCGTCGCGCTCCGCGCGCGCACCGCGGGCCCGCGGCTCTTCGTGGACGCGGCGGTGTCCATCGGCCGGAGCGTGAGTTTCGAGACGGCCCACGCCATCGTCACGCGGGTGGAGGAGCGGGTGCGCGAGATCGTGCCCGAGGCCAGCGTGGTGATCCACGCGGAGCCGCTCCGGCCGCCCGGGGAGAGCCTGGGAGACGCCGTGCGGGTGGTGGTGGGGCGGCACGCCGCCGGCGCGCACGACATGGTGATCTACGAGGCCGACGGCACGCGCGGGGTGGACCTGCACCTGGAGCTGCCCGGCGAGATGCCGCTCGCGGAGGCGGACGACATCACGCGCCGGATCGCCGCGGACCTCCGCCGCGAGTTCCCCCGCCTGGGGCCCATCCAGATCCACGTGGATCCGGTCCGGCCGCCCCGGCGACCGGCGCCGGCCGTGCACCTCGATCTCCGCTACATCACCGAGCGGCTGGGGGAGCTGGCGAAGGGTATCCCCGGCCTCCGGCGGGTGGAGGACGTCCTGGCCCGCGGCACGCGGGACGGCCTGTGGATCATTTGCCGCGGGGTGATGGATCCGGGCCTGACCGTCAGGGAGGCGCACGACCGGGGCCGCGAGCTGGCGCGCCAGGCGCAGGCCAGCATGCCGGGCATCCACCGCCTGACCGTCCGCGCGGAGGCCGAGCGGGAGGAGGGGCAGCGCTGAGCATCGGGGCATCGGGGCATCCGGGCATCGGAGCCGGAGAGATGTTAGAATCGGAGTCTCGGGGAAGCGGTGAAACGGGGACCACGGGACCACAGGATCGGGGGACTTCGGAACCGCGAAGCCGCGACCCCTGGACCTCGTGCCTCTTCGGACCTCGGA
>JBHGAX010000374.1:0-3752 GCA_041946635.1 Methylomirabilales bacterium (SeqCode) | reverse complement strand
AACCGTGAACCTCGCACCTCGCACCGGTAACCAGTACTTCGAACCGCGCGGAGCGCCCATGATTCTCCCGAAGATGTATCGCATCCGGCAGAAGATCGATCCCCCGGTGGTGGCGGACGTGGTTGCGGCGGTGCGGGCCGAGATCCACGGCCTGCATCTCCAGGGCCGCCTGAAGCCCGGGGGACGGGTGGCGGTGACCGGCGGGAGCCGGGGCGTGGCCAACATCGCGGCGATCCTCCGGACGACCTGCGACTGCCTGAAGGAGCTGGGGGCGAAGCCGTTCATCGTGCCGGCCATGGGGAGCCACGGGGGCGCCACGGCCGAGGGGCAGCTCACGGTGCTGGCCCGCTACGAGATCACGCCGGAGAGCATGGGCGTGCCCATCCTCGCCTCCATGGACACCGTGGAGATCGGCCGCATGCCCTGGGGCTTCCCGGTCCACGTGGACCGGTACGCCTCGGAGGCGGACCACATCGTCCTGGTGAACCGGGTGAAGCCGCACACCAACTTCCGCGCGCACGTGGAGAGCGGCCTGATGAAGATGCTGGTCATCGGGCTGGGCAAGCACCAGGGCGCGCTCCTGGCCCACCGGGCCGCGGTGGATGTCGGCCTGCCGCGTGCGATCCCGGAGGTCGCACGGTTCTCGCTGGGCAAGCTGCCCATCCTCTTCGGGCTGGCCACCGTCGAGAACCAGCGCCACCAGACGGCGGCGGTGAAGGCCATGCTGCCGGAGGAGCTGGAGCAGACCGAGGCCAAGCTGCTGGAGCAGGCCTGGACGCTGCTCGGCCGCGTGCCCTTCGAGTTCCTGCACCTGCTCATCGTGGACGAGATGGGCAAGGAGATCAGCGGGACCGGCATGGACCCCAACGTGCTGGGGCGGATCTACTTCGCCCCCAACGAGGAGCCGAAGAGCCCGCGCTACATCCGGATCCTGGTGCGGGACCTCACCGAGCGGACGGCGGGGAACGCGGTGGGCATGGGCTTCGCCGACTTCACGACGCGGCGGCTGGCCAGCAAGGTGAACTACCGGTACACCTACACGAACGCCCTGACGGGGCTGTCGCCCATGCGCAGCAAGCTGCCCATCGTCTTCGAGACCGACCGGGAGGCCGTGGAGGGCGCGCTGAAGACCATCGGCCTCACCGAGCCCCCGGACGCCAAGGTCGCCCGCATCAAGAACACCCTGGAGCTGGAGTACCTCCAGGTGTCCGAGGCGCTCCTGCCCGAGATCCGCGAGCGCGAGGACCTGGAGGTGCTGAGCGGGCCGCTGGAGTTCCGCTTCTCGCCGCAGGGCGACCTGCTCGACGCATGACGGCGGAGCGGGGGGCGCCGGCGCCCCGGGCGGACAAGCCCGCGCCCCTGCTCAGCCGGTCCTTCCTCTACATCTGCCTGGCCACGAGCTGCTTCTACCTGAGCTTCTACCTGATCCTGCCGGTGATGCCGCTCTACGTGGCCTCCCTCGGCGGCACCTCCACCCAGATCGGCCTGATCATCGGCTACTTCGCCGCCATGGCCATGCTCATGCGGCCGCCCGCCGGCTGGCTCATCGACACGCGCGGCCACCGGCCGATCCTCCTGGCCGGCATGGCGGTGTTCCTGCTGGCCTCCGCCGGGTACGTGGTCACGCCGTCGGTGAGCGCCATCCTCGCGCTGCGCGTGTTTCACGGGATCGGCATGGGGCTCTTCCCGACGGCGGCCACCGTGGTGGTGGCCGAGCTGGCGCCGCTCCACCGGCGGGGCGAGGCCATGGGCTGGTTCGGGGTGGCAAACAGCGTGGGGCTCCTCGTGGGCCCGCTGGCCGGCCCGTGGATCGCCGCGCGGTTCGGCTTCGCCGCGCTGTTCCTGCTCGCCGCCGCCGTGGCGGGGGCGGGGATGGGCTGCCTGCTGGCCCTGCCCCGGCCCGCGCCGCGCCCTGCGCCCCGCGTCCCGCGTCCGGGCGATTTCTTCAGCCGGGCGGCGGTGCTGCCCTCCGGGATCCTGCTGTTCCTGTATGTGCCGTATGGCGCGGTGGTGGCCTTCATCCCGCTGATCGCCACGGCGCGCGGCCTGGAGAACCCGGGGATCTTCTACATGGTGTATGCGGTCGCGATGCTCCTCGTGCGGGCGAAGGCCGGGGAGGTGTCCGATGGGCGGGGCCGGGCCGCCGTCATCATCCCCGGCTCGATCGTCGCCGCCGCCGCCATGGCCGTTCTCGGCGCGACCTCGGGATCGGGCGGCGTCCTGCTCGCGGCGGCCCTGCTCGGCGCGGGGGTCGGCGCGGTGCTGCCCGCGGTCATGGCGCTCACCACCGATCGCGCAGGGCTCGCGGACCGCGGGAAGGCCATGGGCACCTTCTACACGGCCTGGGAGGCGGGCATCGCCCTGGGCGCCGCGGCCTCGGGCTGGCTGCTCACCGTGACGGATTTCGGCACCCTCTTCCTGGGCGTGGCCGCCATGCCGCTGCTGGGCGCGGCGCTGGCCGTCCGGGCGCGGCGGGGTCCGGCGGAGGCGGTGGGGCAATCGGTGTGACGGTGTGGGGAGGTGCCGAGTGCCGGGTGCCGAGAGCCGAGGGCCGAGAGCCGAGAGAGCGCCTGCCGGCACCCGGCGCCGGGCACTCGGCACTGAGTCTCGGACAAATCGCCGCGGGCCATGGCATCCGTCCTCGACTCTGGGGTAGTATCGGCCGCTCCTGGTGCCCCGGAGCCGACGGCCGGGGTTGCGCCCCTCTTCGTTGGAGGTGAATCCATGCCGCGAGCGCTGGAAGGTATCCGCGTCATCGACATGACCCACGTGCTGGCCGGACCGACGGCGGGCATGTACCTGGGCGACCTCGGCGCCGAGGTGATCCACATCGAGCGCGAGCACGGCGACGACGCGCGCGAGTTCGGGCCCTTCGTCGGCGGGCGGGACAAGAACCGGAGCGGCTACTTCATCAGCCTGAACCGCAACAAGAAGAGCCTGGTCCTGGACCTGAAGCAGGACCAGGGGAAGACCGTCCTGCGGGACCTGGTCCGCGTCTCGGACGTGCTCATCGAGAACTTCCGCCCCGACACCATGGAGAAGATGGGGTTCGGCTGGGAGGCGCTCCGCGCCCTCAACCCGCGCCTGGTCTACTGCTCCATCTGCGGCTTCGGGCACGACACCCTGCCGCAGTACGGCAGCCGGCCGGCCTACGACATGGTGGCCCAGGCGTACAGCGGGCTCATGAGCATCACCGGCCCCGAGGACGGCCCGCCCTGCCGGGTCGGCTCGTCCGTCGGGGACATCATCGCGGGCATGCAGGCGGTCATCGGCATCCTGGCCGCGCTCCGCTACCGCGAGCGGAGCGGCCGGGGGCAGTACGTGGACATCGCCATGGTGGACAGCCTCTTCTCCGTGCTGGAGAATGCCGTGGCGCGCTACGTGAACACCGGCGAGATCCCGGGGCCCCTCGGCGGCGCGCACCCCTCCATCGCCCCCTTCCAGGGCTTCAAGGCCAAGGACGGGCGGTGGGTGATCGCGGCCGTCGGCAACGACAAGCTCTGGGCGGACTTCTGCCGCGTGCTGGGGCGCCCGGACCTGGTGGACCACCCGAAGCTGAAGACCAATCCCCTGCGCTGCGACAACCGCAAGGAGATGGTCGCGATCCTGCAGCAGGAGATGGAGAAGAAGACCGCGCAGGAGTGGTGCGACATCCTGGAGAAGAACGGCATCCCGTACTCGCCCATCAACAACCTGAAGCAGATCTGCGAGGACGAGCACATCGCCCATCGCCGCATGCTGGTGGAGATCGA
>JBHGAX010000373.1:0-3795 GCA_041946635.1 Methylomirabilales bacterium (SeqCode) | reverse complement strand
GGGGGGCGGCCGGGCGCGGGGAGGCCGGCCGCTCCTCCGCGGGCACGGACACCACCGGCCCCAGGTCCGGGTCCACCGCCTGCATCTTGCGCCGGAGGTAGACGTCGGCCGGGATCCGCTTGCCGCGGAGGTGCTGCCGGAGGTCGGCGGCCCCCTCCGGGCGGAACACCATGTAGCAGGACGGGCAGAAGGTGGCGTCGTTCCCGACCGTCGCCTCGCAGGCGGGACAGGTTCGCGTGCGCGCGCCACCGCCACCCAGGAACGACCGCAAGGACATCCGCGCCTCGCCGTGTGACCGGATCGCCGGGAAGATAGCACCGCCGCTCCCGGCCGTCAAACCGGCGCGGCTAGCCCATGGTCCAGACGCGCTCCGGCGTGATGCTGTAGGTGATGCGCACCTCGCCGGGCTGCCGGTAGGGATAGCGGTCCTGCCCCAGGTACTTCCGCGCCAGCGCGTCGATGTGCGCGTCGGCGCCCTCCTCCGTGACCTCCTCGACCCGGCCGCGCATCCCCACGTACCGGTAGGGGTTGTCCGGATCCTGAATGGCCAGGGCCACCCGGCGAGACCGGCGCATGTTCTGGTCCTTCACCCGCCCCTTGGCCGTGTTGATGCGCACGCGTCGCCCGTCGTAGTCGAACCAGACCGGGGTCACCTGCGGGCTGCCGTCCGGCATGAGGGTCGCCAGGCTGGCGAAGGCTTTCTTGCTGGTCATGAGGTCCTGGAACGCCGGGGGGATGACTGCCGCCATGTCGTCCTCCTTCTATCCCGGGCTGGGGGTACGCGGGCTTCCCCGCGGCGGCTCAAAAAGGCCCGGAGGCGAGCCGGCGCGCGACGCGCCGAGTGAGGCGCACTGCCGGGGCGCCGCGGATGGGTCTCCGCAGATGGGCCTGTTTCAGCCGCCGCTAGAGCACCTGGACGATGAGGCCGATCTCCGCGAGGATCGCCGCCACACGCTCGCATTCCGGCTGCCCGCCACGGTACACCTCGGCCAGCCCCTGCGTGTGCACGCGCCAGGCGATCTCCTCCGCTTCGCCGCGCGTCATGCCGGGCACCGCCTTCACGAGCTGGCCGATGACCTCTTCGAAGGTGTGGCAGTTGCAGTTGAAGAGGTAGACCTTGCTCGCGTCCCCGGCCCCGCGGCCGGTCTCCACCACCTCGTCGGGGTGGACCAGGCCGCCCCCCCGGGCCAGCGCCGGCGTCTCGGAAGTGGGTCGCATGGGACTCCTCGGCCGCTCGTGCGCTCACTCTAGCCCGCGAGGCCGAGGGGTGCAAGGCGCGTGGCGGAGTGTCACAGGATGATCAGCTGGCCTTCGCGTGCGAGATCGCAGACGAGCGGCACCCCCAGGGCGGCGATGCGCTGCTGCACGGCGGCGCGGATGGAGTCCAGGACGGTGTCCGAGTGGTCGGGGTCGTGGTGGAAGAGCACCAGGTGCTTCACGCGGGCCGCGATGGCCAGATCCACCACGTCGGGCCAGCCGGAGTGCCCCCAGCCCTGCCGGCGGAGCAGTTCCTCGGTGGTGAACTGGGCGTCGTGGATCAGGAGGTCGGCGTCCATGAAGAAGCGCAGGAAGCGCTGCACCTCGTGCGCGGCGCTGCCGGTGGCGCTCTTCCACTCGGCCGGCAGCTCGTTGTCCGTGGCGTAGACGACGCGCTTGTCGCCCTGGCTCAGCCGGTACACCAGCGAGCGGCCCGGGTGGAGCGAGGACAGCGTGTCCACCTGCACGCCGCCCAGATCGATGCTGCCCTCGTCGATCTCCTTGAAGACCAGCTGCGCGCCGAACTGGTCCAGGCCGATCGGGAAGTAGACCGAGGCCATCTGGCCCGACAGGATCTGCAGCAGGTCCGCGGTGGGCTGCGCGGGCCCCACCAGGGTGAAGCGGTTGCCGGTGTGGTAGGCCGGCTCGAAAAAGGGCAGGCCCTGGATGTGGTCCCAGTGGTAGTGGGAGAAGCAGAGGTAGCCCTGCGCCGCGCCGCCCTCGGCCTTCAGGGCCCGGCCCAGCTCGCGCAGTCCCGTGCCCCCGTCCAGGATGTAGATGTCCTCCACCCCGGAGACGCGGACCTCCACGCAGGGCGTGTTGCCGCCGTAGGCCACCGTCTCGCGGGAAGGGGTGGGAATGGATCCCCGGACGCCCCAGAACCGCACGGTCACCCGGCGAGCCAGGAAGTCCCGCACCAGGCCCAGCAGGCGCTCCGGGGCGAACGGCTTGGGCAGGAAGGCGTTTGCGCCCACCTGGCTGGCGAGGGCGCGGTCGGCGCGGTAGTGCTTGGCGGAGAAGATGATGATGGGGCCGCGGAAGCTGCCGGGGCCGCTGCGAAGCTGCCGGCAGAGCGTGAGCCCGTCGGAGCCCGGCATCATGATGTCGAGGATGATGAGGTCGGGGCGCGTGGCGGCCACGGTGGCCTCCAGGCGCTCGCCCTCCTCCAGGCAGACGGTGCCGTACCCCGCCGGCTCCAGGATGTCCCGGCAGATCTGCAGGATGAGCGGATCGTCGTCCACCAGCAGGATGGTCGCCACGTGGCCCCCGGCCGCGCTTGACGGCTCATGGCTGATAGCTCATGGCTCATGGCAAACCTTCCTCCTATGAGCCATGAGCTATGAGCCACGAGCCAAAATCGCGCGCGCGGCCATTTTCTATCCCGCGGCCCGGAACCTGTCAAGGACTGCTTCGGGAGGAATGCCGAAGGGGCGGGGGTCCGCCTGCCGGAACGCGACCGGCCGGGCCACGGGGCCCGGCCGGTCGGGAGACTCCTCCTGCGCCGCGCCCCTCGCCCGGGGCGGGAAAGGGAGCGAGGCACTGTCCAGCAGTCGAGCCTAAGTCGACCGCACCTCCTGGCGCATGAACGTCGCGTAGCAGACGCCGAAGCAGATCAGCGTGATCGCCACGAGCAGCACCAGGTGCGGGGCGGCGATCAGGGCGCTCTGCAGGAGGGGCAGCGGGCTCTGGAACCGGCTGAGCGAGAGCTGCTCCATCGGGCCCAGGAGGACCAGCGAGCGGGTGGTCTTGCGCAGGGGATCCAGCACGATGCTGGTGGCCTCGCTGTACAGCGTGATGGGCGAGACGCGCGCCACCGAGGCCCGCACCTGCTCGTTGTTGAGGATGGCCTCGGCGTCCTGGCTGGCGCCGATGGGGATGGGCGCCACGATGTCCGCCGCCAGCCGCGCGCCCAGCGGCACGAAGAAGGCCGCGAAGATCCAGAGCGCCAGGGCCGCCAGGGCCGAGGTGGCCACGCCGCGGAGCAGCACGGAGAAGAGGATGGAGGCGGCCAGCCAGAATCCGATGTAGACGATGCTCACGATCAGGTACACGCACAGGCGGCCGATCTCCTCCCACCCCGGGACGACGCCCAGCAGGTTGAGGCCCATCCCCGAGATGAGCACGACGATGGCCAGCAGCATGATGCTGATGGTGGCCATCCCCGCCAGGAACTTCCCGTTGATGACCGCATCCCGGTAGATGGGCTGGGACAGCAGCTTGCTCAGGGTGCGCGCGGACCGCTCGCGGTTGATGGCGTCGAAGCCGAGCACCATGCCGATCAGCGGCCCGAAGAAGGCGATGAACTGCGCCAGCGAGAAGAGCGCACCGGTCGAGGTGAAGAGCATGAGGAACACCAGCGAGGGCTTGGCGATCCCCTCCAGCTCCTTCTTGAGGCCCGCGCCCACGGTGTACGCGGTGACCAGCCCCACCATCAGGATGACGGTGAGTAAGAGGACCGAGCGCGTGCTGGTGAAGTGGTCCTCGAGCTCTTTGCGGAACACGGCGTAGAGTCCGTGCACGGGTTGCTTCTCCTTGCCC
>JBHGAX010000372.1:0-3805 GCA_041946635.1 Methylomirabilales bacterium (SeqCode) | reverse complement strand
CGGGGTGCGGTCCAGCGGCGGATCCTGGATCCGGTCCTCGGGTTCCTCGACTGGCTCGAGGTGAGGTATCGGGACAGTCTCGTCTGGTCGATCCGGAACCGGTTCGTGGTGTTCGCCGTGGCGCTGGCCGTCATCCTGGCCGGCCTCGGCCTGTATCCGCGCATCGGCAGCGAAATGATGCCGCTGGCCGACGTCAGCCAGGCGTTCGTCCAGCTGGAGGCCACCCCCGGGACCTCGTTCGCACGCACTGCGGCCATCGCCGCCGACATCGAGCGCCTGGCCCTGCGGCAGCCGGAGATCGTCAAGGTGTCCTCCGAGGTCGGCTTCGAGCCCGCCGGCACGTACTTCACGGGGTACAGCATGGGCTCGGTGAACACGGCGTTCATGATGCTGACGCTCGTGGATTCCTCCAAGCGCACGCGGGACATCTGGGCCGTCATCGATGCGATCCAGGAGGAGGCCCTGCGCACGATCCCGGGAATCCGGCGCCTGACGGTCAAGGAGATGGGCGCGGACGTGATGGCGTCGAGCGCCGCGCCCATCCAGGTCATCTTCTACGGACCCGACCTGGAGAAGCTGTACGCGATCGGCGAGCAAGCGCGAACGCTGGCCGGCACGATCCCGGGCTTCTACCAGCCCGCCACCTCGTGGGCCAACACCCTCCCCCAGCTCCACGTGGTGGTGGACCGGGCGCGCGCGCAGGAGATCGGGCTCGGCGTGGCGGACGTGGCCGATCAAGCCTACTACGCCTTGAAGGGCGGGCTCACCACCGAGTATTACCGGGTGGACAACAAGCGGCTCTTCACGATCCTGCTGCGCTATCGCGGCGACCAGCGCAGGGACCGCCTGGACCTGGAGCAGGTGAAGCTGGTGGGGAAGCAGGGCGAGGTGGTCCCGCTGTCCTCGGTGGCCCGGGTGGAGGAGCGGCGCGGCGCAACCCTCATCGAGCACGACAACTTCCGGCGGGTCATCTCGGTGCTCGGGTTCTACCGCACCGGCGGCCCGCCCAGCATGGAGCTCGCCATGGAGCTCCTGATGCGCGCCCACGAGAAGATCCCGCTCCCGCCCGGCTACGGCATCGAGCTGCGCGGAGACATGACCCAGATGGAAGAGTCGTTCCGGCGGCTCCTGCGCGGCCTCTACCTGGCGGTCATCTTCATGTTCCTGCTCCTGGTGGCCCAGTTCCGGAGCCTCATCGAGCCGTTCAACATGGTGTTCTCCCTCTCGCTGATGCTCACCGGGATCCTGGGCGGCCTGCTCCTGGCCGGGCAGACCTTCTCCACCGTGTCCATCCTGGCCATCGTCATCCTGGCCGGGATGATGATGACGGTGGCCGTGCTCCTGATCGACCTGGTCTTGCGACTCCGGGCCGACGGCATCCCGCGGGACGAGGCGATCCTGACGGCCGGGCCCGTGCGGCTCCGGCCCATCCTCATGACCTCGCTGATCACCATCATCGTCCTGGTGCCGGTCGCCTTCTTCCCCCGCACGGGGATCGACGCCTACGCGCCCCTGGCCACCGTGGTGATCGCCGGGCTCTCCATGGGCACCCTGCTGGCGCTGTTCGTGGTGCCGGTGATCCACACGTACACCGACGATCTGGCGACCCTGGTGCGCGACGGGATGGCGGCCGCCAGGCGCCGCCGGCGGAAGGCCCGTCTCACGCACGCGTGACCGGTGGGGCGGGCAGCTTCAGGCGGAAGATCGTCCCTCCTCCGGGGGCCGGCTCCCAGGTCAGCTGGCCGCCGTGGTCGGTCACGATCTGGCGGGTGATGGCCAGGCCGAGGCCGGTCCCGCCTTCCTTCGTCGTGAAGAACGGCTCGAAGAGCTTCTCCCCGATGTCCTCCGGGATGCCGGTGCCGGTGTCCTGCACGGCCACCTCGATCCAGCCGCCTCCCGGATCGGGAGATCGGGGGAGCGGGGGATCGGGGAACGAAGCTTCGGCGGGAACCTCGGGATGGGCGGGCCGTGGAGCGTCGACGCGGCGCGCCGCGAGCCGCAATATGCCGCCAGCCGGCATGGCTTCCATCCCGTTCCGGATGAGGTTCAGCAGGGCCTGGCGGATCTGGCCGAGATCGACGGGCAGGAGCAGCCGCCCGCCGTCGACCTCGACCTCCACACGGATCCCTCGCGACTCCGCATCCCGGCGGACGAACTCCGCAAGCTGGTGGAGCATGGCGCCCATCTCCACCTCCTGCGGCCTGGGCGCCGGCAGACGCGCGAAGCGCAGGTACTCCTCGGTGGCGGCGCCCAGCACGTCCACCTGGGCGCGGATCGCGGCCACCAGGCTCGTCGCGTCCTTCCGACGGTCATCCGGCAAGGCGAGCAGCTCATCCTCCAGCAGCTCGGTGTTGAGGCTGATGGACGCGAGCGGATTGCGCACTTCATGCGAGATCTTCGCCGCCATCTGGCCGATGGTCGCGAGGCGCTCCAGGTGCACCAGCCGCTCCTGCGCGGCCTTCAGCTCGCCGTACGCCTCCTCCAGGCGCTCCTGCTGCCTGCGGAGGGCGAGATTGAGTCGTTCGGCCCGCGCCCGAGCCACGCGCTCGCGTTCGCTGAGGTAGCCGAGCGACCCGCTCAGCAGGAAGAGCGTGGTGGCGCGCGAGGCGACGCTGTGCCAGTCGCCCCCCAGGTGGCCGAGGATGGTGACCACCGCATAGCCCGCGCCCGCCCCCGCCGCGGTGAGCAGCCCCAGCCACGGCGGGAAGTGCACGGCTACCAGCGCGACCAGCAGGTAGAACAACAGGTAGAAGTGGCTCGTGTCCCCGCCGCTGAACCACACGAACAGGGACACGAAGATCAGGTCCACGGCGATCGAGCCGAAGAGGAGGATACGCAGGCCGCGAGGCCAGGCGCGGAGGGTGAGGAAGAGCAGGGCCTTGTAGGCCACGAACGCCCAGGCCAGCGGCCCTAGGTGCGGCTGGTGCTCCGGCCGGAGCGGCACGATGAACAATGCCACCATGCCACCGATCATCGCCAGGGCGCGGAGCACCAGGAAGGACCATTCCTCGGCGCCTCGAAGCTCCAGCTCACTCGCCGGGTCCGAGCTTGTCGCCCGAGGCTCGGGGGTGGAGGGAGAAGAAAGGTTCTCCACGGCGGGTCGCCTTGGCTGCTGCCGGGGGGTCGTCATCAGGAGATCATCCTGTTCCGGGTTTGCGAAGCGGCGGAAGGACACCTGCAGGCTGTGAGTGCCCAAGGGTGACATGCATCTCGCTTGCCATGGTAAGGCTGGAGGGGTGCGGAGCGAGAAGCGTTGCATCGCGCAAGGGTGATGAGGGCGTCTTGCCAAGAAGACGCACGCCATCCGGCTCGATCTCGCACCGTTTGTCAAGAAGTCACGCGGACAACTTCAAGAGCGCTCACCGTGGCGCGGAGCGCGGCCTGCTTTGTCGTTATCCGGCGCTCGAAATACGCGTTAGTGGCGCGGCCAGCGATGCGCTGGCCCGCAGCGCCGCGCGGGCTGCAGCATGGCATGGTGGTTGCTTTCCTTATCGGCCGACAGCAGGACCTGGCGGCCGCCGATAGAGGGTCCAACGAGCAATGCATCCGGATGCGCGGAGCAGAGTCAACCTTTCGGATTTCATCGCAGCACGACGGGAGGTATTTCCATGAAGCGCTGGAGTTGGCTTGGGGCGGGAATCCTGGTCGCGGTGCTGGCCGTCGCGCCGGCCTATGCCGAGCGGCAGCCGATCAAGGGCATCGACGGCCCCGACATCCGGGCCGTGGTCGAGCCGAAGGGCACGGAGGGCCCGGACATCCGCGCCAAGATCGAGCCCAAGGGCACCGAGGGCCCGGACATCCGGGC
>JBHGAX010000371.1:0-5740 GCA_041946635.1 Methylomirabilales bacterium (SeqCode) | reverse complement strand
AGCCATGCTCACGGTTTCACCGCACGCATGACAAGCTACCGGATCGGCATCGACGTGGGCGGGACCTTCACGGACCTCGTGATCGGGGCGCCGGACGGCCGCCTCGCGCTGCACAAGGTCCCGACCACGCCGCTGGACGTGGCGCAGGGCCTGCTGGCGGCGCTCCGCGAGAGCCGGGTGCCGGCCGCGGCCATCGGGGAGATCGCGCACGGCACGACGGCGGCCACCAACGCCCTGCTCGAGCGCAAGGGCGCCCGCACCGGGCTCCTGACCACCGAGGGGTTCCGCGACCTGCTCGAGCTGCGCGACGGATCGCGGCGCAGCAGTCGCGGGCGGCAGGCGCCCTTCGAGCCGCTGGTCCCGCGCCAGTGGCGCTGGGAGGCGCGCGAGCGGCGGGATGCCGCCGGCGGCGTGCTGGTCCCGCTCGATCCGGACGGCGTGCGGGCCGCCGCGGCCGCGTGCCGGGCGGCGGGCCTGGAGGCGCTGGCCGTCGCCTTCCTGCACGCCGACCGCGACCCCGCGCACGAGCGGCAGGCGGAGGCGCTCCTCCGCGAGGCGGTTCCCGACCTGCCGGTGGTCCTGGGGAGCGACGTCTGCCCCTTCCCCGACGAGCGGCTGCGGACGGCCACGGCCGCGCTGGCCGCCTACCTCACCCCGCTCATGGCCCGCTACGTGGACGGCCTGACCCGGATGCTGGCCGAGGTCGGCACGGCGGCGCGCTTTCGCTTCATCGAGTCCGCGGGCGGCTCGTGCAGCCCGGACGAGATCCGCCGCTACCCGCTCCGCACGATCCTGTCGGGGCCGGCGGGCGGGGCGACGGCGGGCGGGGCGCTGGCCCGCCTCCTCGGCCTCCCCGCGGCGGTCACGGCGGACATGGGCGGGACGAGCTTCGATATCTCGATCCTCCGGCACGGCCGGCCGGAGCTGACGGGCGACCGCGTGCTGGAGTTCGGCATGACGGTCTCGGTCCCCTCGGTGGACATCCACACCGCGGGCATCGGCGGGGGGAGCCTGGTGCAGGCGGACGAGGCCATCCCCGGCGGGCTCCAGGTGGGCCCGGAGAGCGCCGGGGCCTTCCCCGGCCCCGCCTGCTTCGGTCGCGGCGGCCGGCGGCCCACCGTCACGGATGCGAACCTGCTCCTCGGCCGGCTGGTGGGCGAGCGGACCGATCTCGGCCTGCCCCCGCTGGACGTGGGCGCGGCCGAGCAGGCCATGCTGGCCGAGGTCTGCCCCACGCTGGGCCTGGACCCGGCGGGCGCCGCGCGGGTGGTGGTCGACGTGGCCGAGGGCCGCATGGCCGCCTTCATCGCGGGGCAGCTTGCCGCCCACGGCGTGCGGCCGGCGGAGGCGGCGCTCATCGCCTTCGGCGGGGCCGGCCCCGTGCAGGCGGCCGGCGTGGGCCGCCGGCTCGGCCTGGCGCGCGTGGTCATCCCGTACCTGGCCTCGGGGTTCTCCGCGCTCGGCTGCCTCCTCTCGCCGCCGGCCCGGACCGCCACGGCCCCGGTGGAGGAGACGCTGGCGGCCCTCACGCCCGCCCGGCTGCGCGCCCTGGTGGCCGCGGCGCTTCCGGGCGCCGAGGGGGGCGTGCTGCGGCTGGCCGTGGGCCTCCGCCGCGGCGACAATCCCAAGGAGGACCTCCTGCCGGTGGAGGACCTCGCGGAGCCCGTGGAGGCCCGCGTGCGCCGCTACCATGCGCTGAGCGAGGCCGCCTACGGGACCCGGCCCGCGCCGGCGGCGGTGCGCGTGACCCGGCTCCTGGGCCGGCTGGAGCAGGCGGGCGCCACGCCCGACCTCGGGCCGTGGCTCCGCGCCACGTTCGCCGGGGCGCAGGCGGCCTGGGCCGCCACGGGCGCCCCGGAAGCCGCCCGCGGGCCGAACGGCGCGCCGCAGATCCCCGTGGAAGCCCTGAAGGTCGGGGCCCGGGCCGCCGGGCCGGCGCTGATCGTGCTCCCCGGCGCCACGGCCCACGTGCCCGCCGGCATGCCCTACCGGGTGGACGAGTGGGGGAACCTGGTGCTGGAGACCCGCGCATGACCGCGCCCGCCATCGCGCCCACGCTCCTGGCCGAGGTGCGCCAGCAGCTCATCGAGAGCGCGGCCGCCATGGACGCGGCCCTGCGCCAGGGCGCCATGTCGGTCGGCATGGCGCGGCAGGGCGGGACGGCGGCGGCCGTGCACACCGCCGCGGGGGCGCTGATCGTCGGGGGGCGCGAGAGCCACCCGCTCCTGCTGGAGTCCGCCTCCGAGGCGGTGGCGACCTTCCTGGCGCACGCCGGCGCGGGCGCGAGCCTGGGCGGGGACGACGTGTTCGCGACGAACGATCCCCGCGAGACGGGCGCGGGGCTGGAGGACCTGGTCCTGGTGGCCCCGGTGGCCTGGGAGGAGGAGGTCCCGTTCCTGGTCACCCTCACGGGGAGCCACGCGGCCCTGGGCCGTGCCACGCTCGCCCCCGTCAGCCGCCTGCGGCGCGAGGGCGTCCTGCTGCCCTGGACGCGGCTCGGCCGGCGCGGGGCGCTGCAGGCGGAGATCGCCGGACTCCTGGCGGCCAACACGGACGCGCCCGACGCCTTCCGCCAGGACCTGGCGGCACACCTCCACGCCCTGGAGGTGGGGCGCACCGCGCTGGAGGGCCTGCTCGAGCGCCTGGGCGCCGAGCCCCTGCGCCTGGCCTGCGAGACGCTGAGCCGGGCCTGCCGCGCGCCGCTCGCCCGCCTGCTGGCCGCCCTGAAGGGCGCGGCCGGGCGGGGCGTGGTGCCGCCGTTTGCCGTCAGGGTGGGCGCCGACGGGGAAGCCGCGGACGTCAGCCTCGCCCGCGAGGGCGGCTCGCCCGTCCTGCCCGGCTGCGCCCGCGCCGCCGTGCGCGCGGCGTTGCGCCAGATCCTGGCCGTGGAGGCCCCGGCCGCGGGGCTGCAGGGCGACCTGCGCGAGGTCGTCCGGGTCGATACCTCGGACAACGACGAGGACGCGCCGGCGGGGGAGGCGCGCTTCGCGGGCGCGCAGGGCGTGGCGGCCGCCGTCCTCGCGGCCTTCGCCGAGCACGTGCCGCACCTCACCCACGCGCCCGACGCCGGCGCGCTGCTCGTGGACCTGCGGGGGGAACGGGCGGACGGGCGGCGCTACCGGCTGCGCCTGGGGCTGCCCGGCGGCGCGGGCGCCTCCGTGTACGGGGACGGCCTGACGGCCGCCGGCCCGGCCTTCTCGCCCTACCGCACCCTGTCGGTGGAGGAGATCGAGCGGCGCTTTCCGGTACGGATCCACCGGCTGGAGATGCTCCCAGACGCCGGAGGTCCCGGGCAATACCGCGGCGGTCTGGGCAGCCGGCTGGAGCTTCGCCTGCTGGAGGGCCGCGCCCAGGCGGACGTGCTGCTCCCCGGCCGGGCCGCCGGGCTGCGGGGCGGCATGCGGGGGAGCGTCGGCCGGCTGGTGGTGCAGGCCGCGGAGACCGGACGCCGCGAGACGGACGGCGGGATCCTGGAGACCGTGCAGCTCGTGGCCGGGACCGTCCTGATCCTGGAGAGCCCCGGCGGCGGCGGCTGGGGCATGCCGTTCCAGCGCTCCATCATGCGCCTGGAGGACTCGGCACTCGGCTCTCGGCGCTCAGTTGCCTCTTGCCCTCGGGACTGAACCCGCATACGATCACGTGATGCGGGAAGACCGCAGCATCGCTCCTTTCCCAGGAGAGACGGACATGATGGACCTATCGCAGCTCTACGACGAGATGACGGCGGCCGCGGAGCGGCAGAGCCTCCTGATCTTTCCGGGCTACGTGAGCGATGATTTGCCGCTCGTGTGGTGGCAAGGCGACCCGGAGAACTGGCCCGACTTCATCGGCATCGCCAAGGCCGAAGGCATGCGGACCATCTTCGTCGGCCGCGCCGTGCTGGAAGAGGACGATCTGCGCGACCTGGCCGAGTGGGTCGAGGAGCACGCGGCCGGCTCCTCCAACGGCGATCGGGCCCGGCTGAAGGACTTCGAGCGCTACATCGGCGCCACCGGGGAGATCCGCCTGGGCTACATCAAGGACGGCGTGGCCTACGTCCTCCAGCACCGGACCGAATGGTACGAGGACTTCCTCGACCTCATGGAGGAAGTGGACAGCGACGAGGACGAGGAGTACGGGGGATGAGTCCGATCCCATGGGACTCATAGGACTCATAGGACATATGGGGCGCGATTCGTCGCGCCCCGTTGCGTAAGGTGCGCATGCCGGACGCCTTCACGCCCGCCGAGGCGGCGATCCTGGAGCCGTATGTCACGAACGTGGATCGGCCGGTCTTCGCCCTCCGCAACCTGCCCGAAGAAGTCGTGGCCGTCCTCTTCGCCTACTACAGCCGGAGCCGCGACAGCCTGCGGCGGAACCTGCTCAAGCTCATCCAGGACCGGGACCTGGACCTGGCCGAGCGCCTGGTCCGCGCCTCCCGGAGCGCGGAAGAGCTGGCCGCGGCGCAGCGGAAGGCCCGCGAGTTCCACGAGAAATGGGTCGTGGGCTACGGGCACGCCTCCGTGGCCGAGCACGCGGTGGTGCACCTCGCCATCGAGGATGTCTCCATCGTGGCCAGCAAGCTGATCGAGGACGCGCGGCTGGCCTCCTTCACCGAGAAGTCCACCCGCTACGTGGTCTTCGACCGGGACAAGTTCTATCGCGAGCCCGCCATCCTGGCGTCGCCGCACGCCGCCCGCTACGCCGAGACGTGCGGCCGGCTGCTGGAGACGTACACGCGACTCACGGAGCCGGTGGTCCGGGCCATCCGGGCGGAGCGACCGCGCGCGGCCGGCCAGTCCGAGCGCGGGTACGAGGCCGCCTGCCTGGCGCAAGCCTGCGATGTCCTGCGCTACCTCCTGCCCGCCGCCACGCTGACCAACATCGGGCTCACCGCCAACGCCCGCACGCTGGAGCACCTGGTGACCAAGCTGCTCTCGCACCCGCTGGCCGAGGCGCAGGAGGTGGGCGCCCGGATCAAGGCGGAGGCCCAGGCCATCGTGCCCACGCTCATCAAGTACGCTGCGCGGAGCCCGTACCTGGCCGACACCGCGCCGGCCATGCAGGCCGCGGCGGCGGCGCGGCTGGGCGCCGCCGCAGAGAGCCACGCGCCCGGGCCGGCGGTCGCGCTGGTGCGCCACCCGGACGCCGCCGAGGAGGAGCTGGTCGCCGCCATCCTGTACGGCTACGCCGGCCGGCCCTGGGCCGAGACCCGGGAGGCGGCGGCGAAGCTCTCGGCCGAGGAGCGCGAGGCGGTGGTGGACGAGTACCTGAAGCGCCGCGGGCCGCACGATCAGCCGCTCCGGGCCCTCGAGCACCTGAGCTACACGTTCGAGATCCTGCTCGACTTCGGCGCCTACCGGGACCTGCAGCGCCACCGCATGGCCACGCAGACGGCGCAGGAGGCCACGCCGGCGCACGGCTACAGCACGCCGCCGGAGCTGGGCCGCTACGGGGTCCTCGAGCCGTACCGCGCATGCATGCGCGAGGCCGAGGCGGCCTTCCACGCGATCGCGGCGGACCTGCCCCGCGAGGCGCAGTACGTGCTCCCCCTCGCGTTCCGGAAGCGGGTCCTGTTCACCTGGAACCTGCGGGAGATCCACCACGTCGTCCAGCTCCGCTCCTCCCGGCAGGGCCACGCGGCCTACCGGCACGTCGCCCAGCAGATCTTCCGCGAGCTGGAGCGCGTGCACCCGCTGCTGGCCAGGTACATCCGCGTGGACCTGTCCGAGTACTCGCTCGCCCGCTCCTGACCCCCCGG
>JBHGAX010000370.1:0-3825 GCA_041946635.1 Methylomirabilales bacterium (SeqCode) | reverse complement strand
CGGGGCGGCGGGGCCCGGCTTCTTCTCGGCCGCCGGCGCGGCCTGGGCGGCCACCCCGCCGGAGACTCCGGCCTCCTTCAGCAGGGGCTGGATGTCCTCATCCGGCTCCGCGATGACGGCCAGGAGCTTCCCGACGGGCACGGTCTCGCCGTCCCCGATCAGGATCTTCCGCAGGACGCCCGAGCCGAAGGCCTCCAGCTCGATCTCCGCCTTGTCCGTCTCGATCGAGGCCAGGACGTCCCCGCCCTGCACGCGGTCCCCCTCCTTCTTCACCCACTGGATGAGGCGCCCCTCCTCCATCGCATCGCTGAGCTTCGGCATGATCACTTGGGAGGCCATCGTGGTCAGCTCCGTCTGGACAACGGTCTCTAAGAGGTGGTCAGCACCTGCTTCGGATCAGGCGGCTCAAGAAGGTCCAGATGCGAGGCGGCGAGCCAGGCGCGGGGTACCCACCGAAGGTGGGTCCCGGCGTACTGGGGGTACGCCGCAACGAGTGCGCGAGCGAGCCAGCGACGCAGATGGGCCTGTTTCAGCCGCCGAGGCTAGACGGCCAGCGCGTCCTTGATCCCCGCGATGATCTGAGCCTTGCTCGGCGTCTTCGCCCGCTCGAGGTTCTTGGCGTAGGGCATGGGGGCGTTGGCGCCGGTCACGCGGATGACGGGAGAGTTCAGGTAGTCGAAGGCCTCCTCGGTGATGATCGTGGCGATCTCGCCCCCCACGCCGGCGAAGCCGGCGCCGGCCTCCACGACCACGGCGTGGTGGGTCTTCCGCACCGAGCGGAGGATGGTGTCCTTGTCCAGCGGCCGCAGCGTCCGCGGATCGATCACCTCCACGGAGATCCCGGCCTGCTCCAGCTCGGCGGCCGCCTCCATCGTCCGGTGGTACATGCCCATCCAGGCGATGACGGTCACGTCCGTCCCCTCGCGCTTGACGTCCGCCACGCCCAGCGGGGTGGTGTACTCCTCGTCAGGCACCTCGCCCTTCAGCCCGTACAGGGTCTCCGACTCGATGAAGATGACGGGGTTGTCGTCGCGGATCGCGCTCTTCAGGAGCCCCTTGGCGTCCCGCGGCGTCGAGGGGCGCACCACCTTCAGACCCGGCACGTGGTAGAAGTAGGACTCCATGCTCTGCGAGTGCTGGGCGGCCACCTGCACGGCCGGCCCGCCCGGGCCCCGGATGACCATGGGCACCCGGTACTGTCCCCCGGACATGTACAGGATCTTGGCCGCATGGTTGACGATCTGATCCAGGGCCACGATGGCGAAGTTGAAGGTCATCATCTCCACGATGGGCCGGAGCCCCGCCATGGCCGCGCCCACGCCCGCGCCCACGAAGCCCGCCTCGCTGATGGGCGTGTCGATGACGCGCCGTGCGCCGAACTCCTCGAGCAGCCCCTGGCTCACCTTGTAGGCGCCCTGGTACACGCCGACTTCCTCGCCCATGAGGAACACCCTCGGGTCGCGGCGCATCTCCTCGCGCATCGCCTGGTTCAGCGCCTCGCGGTATGTGATGACGGCCATCTTTGGCTCCAGCGGAAGCGGGGTCAGGGACCGGGGATCCGGGGCCAGGGATCGGGGACGGCGGAGGACGTGCCCCCATCCCCGGCCCCCGTTCTTACGCGTACACGTCCGTGAGCAGCTCCTCGAGCGACGGCTCGGGCGAGGCCTCGGCGAAGCGCGCCGCCTCCTCGATCACCTGGCCGACCTCCTTGTCCATGTCCTTGTACTCGGTATCGCTGATGACGCCTTCGCGGCTCATGCGGTCCCAGAGGAGCACGATGGGGTCGGACTTCCGCCACTCCTCCACCTCTTCCCGGGTCCGGTAGACGGCGGCGGCGGGGTCGCGCATGGAGTGGCCCCGGAAGCGGTAGGTCCGCACCTCGAGCAGCGTGGGCGCCTTGTCCCGCCGGGCGCGCTCCACCGCCCGGGCGGCGGCGTCGCGCACGGCGAGGACGTCCATGCCCTCGACCCGCTCGCCGACCATGCCGTAGCCCTCGGCCTTGCGGTAGAGGTCCGTCACGGCCTGGGTGCGGGTGAGCGCCGTGCCCATGGCGTACAGGTTGTTCTCGCAGACGTAGACGACCGGCAGCTTCCAGAGGGCCGCCAGGTTGAGCGACTCGTGGAAGACCCCCTGGGCCACCGACCCGTCGCCGAAGAAGCAGAGGCAGACCTGGTCGCCGCCCTGGTAGTTGATGGCCAGGGCCGCGCCGGTGCCGATGGGAATCTGCCCGCCCACGATGCCCGTGCCCCCCAGGAAGTTCCGCTCCTTGTCGAAGAAGTGCATGGAGCCGCCCTTGCCCTTGCAGAGGCCGTCCCGCCGGCCGAACAGCTCGGCCATGCACCGCCGCGGGTCGGCGCCCTTCGCCAGCGCATGCCCGTGCTCCCGGTAGCCGGCGATGACGTAGTCGTCGGGGCGCAGGACGGAGATCGCGCCCACGCAGGACGCCTCCATCCCCACGACCAGGTGCAGGAACCCGCCGATCTTGCCCTGGGCGTACATCTCGGCCGCCTTCTCCTCGAAGCGGCGCACGAGCAGCATCTGGTACAGGAGGTCCATCACCACTTTCTTTTCCGGCAGTCGGCTCTTGTCGGCGGGAGCAGCCGACTCCGTCGTCTGAGAGGCTCGCCGTGCCATGCAGGGCTCCTGTGGAAATGGAGGATGCGGGGACCGCACTGAAGAACGGCCGAAGGATCACCGCGCAGTATATATACACAGGCGGAACCTGTGAAGGGTTCCGGACCGCACCGCGCCGGCTCAGCCCGCCTGAGGCGGTCGGGCGCCCTCCGGGGTGCGCAGGGCCTCCACGCTGACGCGCGCCGCCAGCGCCTGCGCCACCTCGCGCACCACGTCGGCCACCGGGGAGCCGGGATTGCGCAGGAGGATCGGCCGCCCCTCGTCCCCGCCCGCGGAGAGCTCGGCGTCCAGGGGAATGGCGCCGAGGAACGGCACCTGCAGCTGGGCGCTGGCCCGCCGCCCGCCGCCCCGGCTGAAGATGGGCGTTTCGTGGTGGCACGTCGGGCACACGTAGCCGCTCATGTTCTCGACGATGCCGAGGATCGGCACGTTCATCTTGCGGAACATGAGGAGGACGCGGCTGGCGATGGTCATGGCCACGTCCTGCGGGGTGGTCACGATCAGGGCGCCGGACAGCGCGAGCGACTGCGACAAGGAGAGCTGCGCGTCGCCCGTGCCGGGAGGCAGGTCGAGGAACAGATAGTCCAGCTCGCCCCAGCGCACGTCGCGCAGAAACTGGTTCAACGCCTTTCCGATCATGGGGCCGCGCCAGATCACGGGGGTGGAGCGGTCGGGGAGCAGGAAGCCGAGGGACATCAGCTTGACCCCGTGTGCCTCCGGCGGAACGATCCGCCCCCGCTCGTCCATCTCGGGCATCCGCTGGATGCCCATCATGGTCGGGACGCTGGGTCCGTAGATGTCCGCGTCCAGCAGCCCGACCCGCGCGCCGGCCTCGGCCAGGGCGACCGCCAGGTTCACGCTGACCGTGGACTTGCCGACGCCGCCCTTGCCGGAGGCCACGGCGATGGCGTGCGCCACCCCCGGGACCCGGCCCGTGGGCGCGGCGGCGCGCGGCTGGGCCACGCTCGCCCCCATGGTCACCGCGATGTCGCCGATACCGGGGATGCGGCCCACGGCTTCCCGGCACTCCCGCTCGATCCGGCTCTTCATGGGACAGGCCGGGGTGGTGAGGATGACCGAGAAGCTCACGTTCGGGCCAGCGACCTTGACGTCGCGGATCATCCCGAGCGACACGAGGTCCCGGTGCAGATCCGGATCCCTCACGGTCGAGAGCGCCTGCAGAACGGCCTC
>JBHGAX010000037.1:0-17460 GCA_041946635.1 Methylomirabilales bacterium (SeqCode) | reverse complement strand
GATCCCCCGCGCCGCGTAGCGCTCCAGGACCTCCGGGTGGGGGTGGCGGAACCGGTTCCGGTAGCCCGCGGAGATCAGCGCCACCTCCGGGCGGACGGCGTCCAGGAAGGCCGCGCTGCTGGAGGTGCGGGAGCCGTGGTGGGGCACCTTCAGGACCGCGGCCCGGACACGCCGCTCCGCCAGCTCCCCTTCGCCCTCGCGCACGGTGATGTCGCCGGTCAGGAGGGCCGCCCGGCCCGCGATGCCCACGGCCAGCACGAGGGAGGCCGGCTCGCGCGCGCCGGGTGACGGCTCGAACGTCGCCGGCGGGTAGAGGACCTCGACCCGGGCGTCGCCCCAGGCCACCGGCGGCGCGGCCGCGGACACGATCCGGTGCGGGACGCGGCGGTGGCGTAGGTACTCCTCGATCCAGAGGCCGGTGGCGGACGGGCCGAGGGGCGCGGGGCTCCAGACCTCGCCCACGGGAAAGGCCCGCAGGATCGCCGGCGCCCCGCTCATGTGGTCCGCCTGGGCGTGCGTGAGGACCAGCACGTCCAGGCGCCCCACCCAGGCGTGCCGCAGGTAGGGCGCCACGACCTGGGCGCCGATGTCGAAGCCCTCGCCGCTCAGGCTCCCGGCGTCCACCAGCATCCGGCGCCGGCCGGGCAGCTCCACGAGGATGGCCTCGCCCTGCCCGACATCCAGCATGGTCAGGCGCACCCGCCCCGCGTCGTCCCCGCCGCGGAGCCGCACGCCCACCAGGAGCAGCAGCATGACGAGGCAGGCGCCGGCGAGCGCGGCGCCCGCGCGCCGCCAGCCACGCGGGCGTGCGGCGGCAGCCAGCACCGCGCCGGCGAGCCCGAGGTAATACAGGCCCTGCATCGCCGGGGTGGGCGGGTACACCGAGACCGTGCTGCCCGGCCAGGCGGCGAACCAGGCGGCCAGGGCGACCAGCAGCTCCACCAGCCGGCCGTTGGCCTCCATGAGCCAGGGGAGGCCGGCGGGCACGGCCAGGAGCAGCGCGCAGGTCGCCGTGCCGAGCGCGGTGAGGGCGCCGCTCAGGGGCACGATGGGCAGGTTCGCCACGACGCCCACGGGCGAGAGGCGCTGGAAGGCGCCGGCCAGGATGGGGAGCGTCATCAGCGTGGCCGCCAGCGTGATGCCCGCCGACTCCGCCAGCCAGCGACCGGCCCGGGGCCACCCGCGGAGGCGCGCCTCGCACCAGGGCACGAGCGAGACGATGCCGAGCGTGGCCAGCACCGTGAGCTGGAAGCCCACGTCGGCCAGGTAGCGCGGATTCCACCAGAGGAGCCCGAGCACGGCCAGGGCCAGCGTGTTCAGCAGGTCCCCGCGGCGGTCGAGGACCACCGCCAGCAGGTAGACGTCCGCCATGACCGCGGCGCGCACCACGGACGGCCCGGCGCCCGCCAGCGCCGCGTAGGACGTGACGAGCAGGGCGGCCGCGGCGGCGGCCAGCCGCCCCGAGACGCGCAGCAGCCGGAACAGCCCGAACAGCGCCCCGGCCAGCAGGCTGACGTTCAGGCCCGAGATGGCCAGGATGTGGTAGGTCCCCGAGTCGAGGAACGCCTGCGTCATCTCGGGCGTGAGGCCGGACCGGTCGCCCAGCACCGTGGCCTTGAGCAGCCCCCCGCGCTCGCCGGGCAGGGCGGCGTCCAGCCGCTGGAGCAGCAGGCTGCGGAGGGAAAAGGTCGCGGCCCGGATGCGGGAGCCGCGCCCGGCGGGGAGGGACACGACGGGGTCCCGCGTCCACCCCTCGAGGAAGATGCCCTGCGTGGCGAGGTACTCCGGGTAGTCGAAGCTGCCGGGGTTGCCGAAGCGCCGGGGATGGCGCAGGCGAAACGTGCCCCGGATCTCGTCGCCGTACTCGACGCGGACGTCCTGCTGGTAGAGCGTGATCCGCGCACGCCCGCTCGCCTCCACCCAGCGCTCCCCGAGGCGAACGCGGAGCAGCTCCACCACCAGGCGGATGCGCCCCGGCTCCTCGCCGTCGCGGGTCTCGGACGGCCGGGGGTCCGGCGGCTGCACCACCCAGGCCTCGAGGCCGACCGGGTCCGCCAGCCATTCCTCGGGCAGCCGGCTGGCGTGCCGGTCGGCATGCCCGTGGAGCGCCACCGCCATGCCCTGCCCGCCGAGGCACAGGAAGAGGAGAGCGGCGGCGGCGCGCAGGAGGGCCGGCAGGCGCGCCCGCCACGCGGCGGCGCCGGCCAGGAGAGCGCCGGCGGCCGCCAGCAGCCAGGGCAGCTGCGCCACGCCGGCCACACGCTCCGCGGCGATGCCGCCGGCATAGGCGACGGCCAGCGGCACGAGCGGCCGGGGCACGGGCGGCCGTCTGGGCGGCGGGGCGGCGGCGGCGCGCATGGGGAAAAAGGGCTAGGCCCGCCCGGATCGCTGCAGTAGAATCCTTCGGTTCATCGGCTCATCCGCGGGAGTGCCGGCTGTGCAACTGGTGGATCGCGCCATCCTGAAAGAGATGACGGTCGCCTGGATCCTCGGGCTGACGGTCTTCACGTTCGTCCTGCTCACCAACAAGATCCTGCGCCTGGTCGAGCTGATCGTGAACAAGGGGGTCGGGCTCGGCACCGTCCTCAAGCTGTTCGGGTACATCCTGCCCTACTCGCTGGTCGTCACCATCCCCATGTCCGTCCTGCTCGCCGCCCTGATCACGTTCACCCGCATGGCCTCCGAGGGGGAGGTGCTGGCCCTGAAGGCCTCGGGCGTGAGCCTCCTCCGGCTCATCCGCCCCGCCATCCTGTTCGGCCTGGTCGCGTCCGGGCTCACCCTGCTGATCACCATCTGGATCCTCCCGTTCAGCAACCACGCCTTCAAGAGCCTGGTCTTCGAGATGACGCGGCGGCAGGTCTCCGTGGGGATCCAGGAGGGGATCTTCAACACCCTGTTCGAGGGCCTGATCCTGTACGTGGACCGGCTGGAGCCGGAGGGCAACCGCCTGCACGGCATCTTCCTGGTGGATGCGCGCAACCCGGCCGAGCGCCGGGTGATCGTGGCCCGGGACGGCCAGTTCACCTCCGACGCCGAGGAGCTGCGCCTGGGGCTCACGCTGCACTCCGGCACCATCCACCTCTCGGCCTCCGAGACGGACGGCCGCTACCGGCTGCTCAGCTTCGCCACCTACTCCCTGAACCTGGACGTGGGCCGCACCCTGGCGGAGCCCATGCAGCGCCAGGTGGGGGAGCAGGAGCTGACGCTGGGCGAGCTGCGCGAGCGGGCCGCCGGCCTGCGCGCGCAGGGCAGAAACTACCACCCTCCCCTCGTGGAGTTCCACAAGAAGCTGGCGATCCCGGTCTCCTGCCTGCTCTTCACCCTGGTGGGCGTGCCGCTGGGCAGCCGGATCCGCCGGGGCGGGCGCGGCTGGAGCCTGGCGATCTCCGTGGCGTGCGCCCTGGGGTACTACCTGCTCATCGTGGCGGGCGAGGGCCTGGGGGACCGGGGCCTGCTGCCCGAGGTCGTGGCCATGTGGCTGCCCAACCTGCTGGCCGGCGCGGCCGGCCTCGTGCTGCTCGTGAAGGCGGAGGTGGCGCCCGGCACGCTGCGGCAGGCCTGGGCCCTCCGGACCGCGCGCCTCGGGATGGGATAGCGGATGCTGCTGCTCGACCGGTACATCGCGCGCGAGTCCCTGAAGCTCCTGCTCCTGGCGCTCACGGCCTTCGTGGGCATCTACGTGGTCGTGGACCTCTTCGAGAAGTTCACGAAGTTCCTGGAGGCGAAGGTCGCGCCCGCCTCCATCCTCAGCTACTACGCCTTCAGCCTGCCCACCATCCTGATCCAGGTCATGCCCGTCGGCGTGCTGCTCGCGACCCTCCTGGCCCTGGGCACCATGGCACGGAACAACGAGCTGCTGGCCATGAAGATGGGCCAGCTGGCCGCGCTCCGCATCGCCCTGCCGGGGATCGCCGTCGGCCTGGCGGCGAGCGGCCTCGCGTGGGTGGTGGCCGAGCACGTGGCGCCCCGCACCAGCGAGCACGCGCTGCAGATCTGGCGCACGCAGGTGCGGAAGCTGCCGGCCCACAGCGTGACCCGCGACAGCGACATCTGGTACCGCGCGGAGGGGGACCGGTTCGTGCACATCTCCCTGATCGAGGTGCAGTCCGGCCTCATCCGGGGCATGAGCGTCTTCGACCTCTCGCCGGAGTTCGACCTGCTGACCCGGGTGGACGCGCGGGAGGCGGTCTGGAGCCACGAGAGCTGGACCCTCCGCAGCGGGTACCGGATGGACCTCAGCCGGACGCCCACCACGGTCCAGCCGTTCAAGGAGCTCCCGCTGCAGATGCGGGAAGGGCCGCACGAGTTCGCGCGCGTCGCCCGCTCCCCCGAGGAGATGAGCTACGCCCAGCTCAAGCGCTACATCGACCGGCTGGTGGCGAGCGGCGTGAGCGCCACCCGCTACAAGGTGGACCTGCACGCCAAGGTGGCCACCGCCCTGGTGAGCCTGATCATGGCCGTGCTGGGGGTGAGCTTCGGCCTGCGGACGGGAAAGGCGGGCGTGATGGTGTGGGTGGGCGCCTGCATCCCCATGGGCTTCCTCTACTGGATGCTCCTGTCCCTGGGCATCGCGCTGGGGCGGGGCGGCGCCCTGCCCCCGCTCGTGGCCGCCTGGCTTCCCAACCTGGCCTTCGGCAGCGCCGGCCTGATCTCCCTCTGGCGCCTGCGCGGCTGACCAGCGGCGGCTGAAAACGGCCATCCGCGGCGTTGGACCGCCTCGGCGCTCGGGGCCCTGAGCCTGTCGAAGGGCGAGCGCGGGAGCCCCGCAACGCCGCGGATGGGCCCTTATCGGCCGCCGACTACGTGCCCTGCTCCCAGGACTCGAGGTACTTCCGCTGCTCGTCGGTCAGCGTGTCGATCTGCACGCCCATGGAGAGCAGCTTCAGCCGCGCGATCTCGGCGTCGATGGCGTGGGGCACCGGGTGGACCTTCTTCTCCAGCCTGCCCCGGTGTTGGACCGCGTACTCCGAGGCGAGGGCCTGGTTCGCAAAGGACATGTCCATGACGCTGGCCGGGTGGCCCTCGGCGGCCGCCAGGTTGATGAGCCGCCCCTCGCCCAGCAGGTAGATGCGGCGGCCGTCCTTCAGCCGGTAGCCTTCCACCTCGTCCCGCATGGGGCCGTGCTCCACGGCCAGGGCCTCCAGCGCCGGGATGTCGATCTCCACGTTGAAGTGGCCCGAGTTGGCCACCACCGCGCCGTCCCGCATCACCTCGAAGTGCGCCTTCCGGATGATGTGGGTGTTCCCGGTCACCGTGACGAAGATCTCCCCCTGCTTGGCCGCCTCGAGCATGGGCAGCACGGTGTAGCCGTCCATGACGGCCTCCAGGGCCTTCAGCGGGTCCGTCTCCACCACGATCACGTTGGCCCCGAGGCCGCGCGCCCGCTGGGCCACGCCCCGGCCGCACCAGCCGTAGCCGCAGACCACGAAGCGCTTGCCCGCCAGCAGGAGGTTCGTCGCCCGGAGGATGCCGTCGATCGTGCTCTGACCGGTGCCGTAGCGGTTGTCGAAGAAGTGCTTGGTGTTGGCGTCGTTGACCGCCACGATGGGATACAGGAGGACGCCTGCCTTCTCCATGCTCTTCAGGCGGATCACGCCCGTCGTGGTCTCCTCGGTCCCCGCGATGACGTTGCCGGCCAGGTCGCGCCGCTCGCTGTGGATGACGCCGATGGTGTCCGCGCCGTCGTCCATGGTCAGGTGCGGCTTGGCGTCCAGGGCGGCGTGGATGTGCTTGTAGTAGGTGGCCTTGTCCTCGCCCCGGATGGCGAAGACCGGGATGGCGAAGTCCTGCACCAGCGACGCGGCCACGTCGTCCTGCGTGCTCAGGGGATTGCTGGCGCACAGGCAGACCTGGGCGCCGCCCGCCTTCAGGGCCCGCATCAGGTTGGCCGTCTCGGTGGTCACGTGCAGGCAGGCGGACAGCCGGATGCCCTTGAGCGGCTGCTCGCGGGCGAAGCGCTCCTCGATCAGCCGCAGGACCGGCATCGAGGTCCGGGCCCACTCGATGCGCCGGCGGCCCTTTTCCGCGAGCTTCAGATCCTTGACGTCGTGCTCCATGCCTCGACTCCTCTCGCACCAAGGGCCAGGGACGATTCCCTGGCCCCGTGCCCGCCAACGCCGAATGCGGAATGCGGGATGCGGAACGTTTTCACCGGCCGGCTAGGCGCCCAGCCGGCCGGCCTCCTTGCGCAGGCTCTCCGCCTTGTCGGTGCGCTCCCAGCTGAACTCCGGCTCGTTGCGCCCGAAGTGGCCGTAGGCCGCCGTCTTCCGGAAGATGGGCCGCCGCAGGTCCAGCGACTTGATGATGCCCGCGGGCGTGAGCTGGAACGTCCGGCGCACCAGCTTCTGCATCTCCTCGTCGGGGATCGTGCCGGTGCCCCGGCTGTCCACCATGACCGACACGGGCTCGGCCACGCCGATGGCGTAGGCCAGCTGCACCTCGCACTTGCCGCACAGGCCGGCAGCCACCAGGTTCTTGGCGATGTACCGGGCCATGTAGGAGGCGGAGCGGTCCACCTTCGTGGGATCCTTCCCGGAGAAGCAGCCGCCCCCGTGGCTCCCCACGCCGCCGTAGGTGTCCACGATGATCTTCCGGCCGGTCAGGCCCGTGTCGCCGTGCGGGCCGCCGATCACGAAGCGGCCGGTCGGGTTGATGTGGTAGGTGACGTGCTCGGGATCCAGCAGCTCCGTGGGCAGCACCGGCAGGATGACCCGCTCGATGATGTCCTCGCGGATCTGCTTCAGGGTGACGTCGGGGCTGTGCTGCGCGGAGATCACGACCGTGTCCACCCGCGTGGGCTTGCCGTCGGTGTACTCGATGGTCACCTGGGACTTCCCGTCCGGCCGGAGGTAGTCCAGGATCTCCTTCCGCCGCACCTCGGTCAGCCGCATGCACAGCTTGTGGGCGAGAAGAATGGGCATGGGCATGAGCTCGGGCGTCTCCACCGTCGCGTAGCCGAACATCAGCCCCTGGTCGCCCGCCCCCTCGATGTCCACGCCCAGGGCGATGTCCGAGGACTGCTCCTGGATGGCGGTGAGGACCGAGCAGGTCTCGAAGTCGAAGCCGTATTTCGCCCGGGTGTAGCCGACGTCGCGGATGACCTCGCGCGCCACCCGCGGGATGTCCACGTAGCAGCGGGTCGTGATCTCGCCGGCCACGAAGGCCAGCCCGGTGGTGACGAGCGTCTCGCACGCCACGCGGCCGTACGGGTCCTGGCTGTACACCGCGTCCAGCACGGCATCCGAGATCTGGTCGGCGATCTTGTCGGGGTGACCCTCGGTCACCGATTCCGAGGTGAACAGGTACTGTCGTGATGGCACCTTCCGCTCCTCCCACCAAAAAAGTTGCGGTCCTCCGGTTCACGAGCGGCGCGACTCTAGCATAGGGACGAGGAATGTCAACGGCAAAGCCCGCGCGCGGAGACCGGCATGCGGACTGCGGGATGAATGCGCCGGCTCACGTTCGGCGTTCCGCGTCGAACGCTCGGAATCCCCCCGGGTGCCTGCGTGTTCCACGCGGAGCGCGGAGCGTTCAACGTTGCGGGGGAGTCGGCTCCCCCGAGAAGTACTCGGGGAAGCGGCCGCGCATCTCCTGGCGGAGGACCCGCTCGACCTCCTGCGCCGTGGCGCAGGCGAAGACCCGCTGCGCCAGGTCCCCGGCCTGGGCGTACGTCACCGAGCGGATGATCCGCTTCATCAGCGGAATGGCGCTGGGGCTCATGGACAGCTCGTCGAAGCCGAGGCCGACCAGCAGCAGGGCGTGCAGCGGGTCACTCGCCATCTCGCCGCACATCGAGACCCAGATGCCTTCGTTGTGGGCCGCGCTCACCGCGGTGCGCAGCATGCGCAGGACGGCGGGGTGCAGCGGCTCGTAGAGGTACCCGACCTGCTCGTTGATCCGGTCGATGGCCAGGGCGTACTGGATCAGGTCGTTGGTGCCGACGCTGAAGAAGTCGACCTCGCGGGCCAGGAGGTCCGCGATGATGGCCGCGGACGGGATCTCGATCATGGCACCGACCGGGATCTGCGGATCGAAGCGAATGCCGGCCCGCGTCAGCTCGGCCTTGGCCTCGTCCAGGATCGCGTTGGCCGCCCGCAGCTCCGCCACGCCCGAGATCATGGGGTACATGATGCGGAGCGGGCCGTAGGCGCTGGCCTGGAGGATGGCGCGCAGCTGGGTCTTGAAGAGATCCGGCTTCCGCAGGCAGAGCCGGATGGCGCGGAGCCCGAGCGACGGGTTCTCCTCGCTCTCGAGCTCCAGCGCGGAGGCGAGCTTCCCCCCGCCGAAGTCCAGCGTGCGGATGACGGTGGGGCGCGGGTGCATCTCCGCGGCCACCGCCCGGTAGACGGAGAAGTGCTCCTCCTCGGCGGGCAGATCCGGGCGGTTGAGGTACAGGAACTCGCTCCGGTACAGGCCGATGCCTTCCGCGCCGTGCGCGTGGGCGTGCGGCAGCTCGGCCGGAAATTCGATGTTGGCGGTCACGCGCACCCGGTACCCGTCCTGCGTCTCGGCCGGAAGCCCGCCGAGCTTGTGCAGCGCGCGCCCGAAGTACTCGAGATGCTGCTTCCGCTCCAGGTAGTGGCCCACGATCTCGCGGTCCGGCGCGAGGATCACGATGCCCTCGGTGCCGTCCACGATCACCGTGTCCTGATCGCCGACGTGCGGCACGATGGCCTCCACCCCCACCACCGCCGGGATCTCCAGGGAGCGCGCCATGATGGCGCTGTGCGAGGTGCGTCCGCCCGTCTCCGCCACGAGCCCGAGGATGGAGTCCCGGTGGAACTGGGCGGTGTCCGAGGGGGTCAGCTCGTGCGCGAAGACGATCGACTCGCCGGGGCGCTCGACGGGCAGGATGGCACGCTGGCCCAGCAGGTTGCGGATGATCCGGTCGCCCACGTCGTCCACGTCCGTGCGCCGCTCGCGGAGGTACCCGTCTTCGATGCGCGAGAAGGCCTGGCGCACCGGCTCCAGCACCTGCTGCACCGCGTACTCGGCGTTCACGCCGTGGGACCGGATGTAGGCGATGGCCTCCTCCACCAGCAGCCGGTCCTCCAGGACCAGGAGGTGCGCGTCGAAGATCCGGCCGTACTGGTGCCCCACCTCCTTGGCGATCCGCTCCTGGATCTCGAGGATCTGCCGGCGCGACAGCTCCAGCGCGTGGCCCAGCCTGGCCACCTCCTCGGGGACGCGGGATGCCGGGATGGCCTCGCGCTTGGCATGCGGCCGGCGCTTCTCGATGATGAGCGCCTTGCCGATGGCGATGCCCGAGGAGACCCCGATGCCGCGGAAGATCTGCGGGGGCATCAGCGGTATGCCTCCATGACGGCTTCCCAGCGGCCCTGCGCGCGGAGCAGGAGCTCGACGACTTCCCGGACCGCGCCGCGCCCTCCGGGCCGACGCGTGACGTAGTGCGCGGCGGCGCGCACCTCGGCGGCGGCGTCCGGAACGCTGAGCGCCAGGCCCACCCGCCGCAGGGCGGGGAGATCCGGCAGGTCGTCCCCCATCCAGGCGGCTCGCGAGGCGTCCAGCGCCTTCGCCTCGCACAGCCGCTCGCAGGCCGCCAGCTTGTCCTCGACCCCCTGGAGCAGGTCGGCGACCCCCAGCTCGCGCGCGCGGCGGGCCACCATCTCGCTCCGCCGGCCGGTGACGAAGGCCACGCCGATCCCCGCCTTCAGGAGGAGCTTGACCCCCAGGCCGTCCTGGATGTCGAAGGCCAGCATCTCGCCGCCGTCCCCAGTATAGACCACATGGCCGTCCGTGAGCACCCCATCCACGTCGAGCGCCAGCAGGCGGACGCGGCGCGCCCGCGCAAGGACGGAGGGGCGGATGCGGGTCGCGCGGGGGCGCGCCCGCTCATGGCTCATGGGAGACCTCCCATCCTTCCATGCCGTTCCTCGCACCGACACGCCCCGGCGGCATCCACCGACCTCGCTGCCACGCCCGCTCGCAGGCTCTGGCAATGAGCCATGAGCCACGAGCGAAGCGGCGCAGCCGCTTCAGACCACGCCCGCCCGCAGCAGATCGTGCAGGTGAATCACGCCCTCGGGGCGGCCGCCGGCATCCGTGATGAGCAGCGAGGTGATGGCGTGCTGCTCCATGCGCTGCACCGCGCGCGCCGCCAGCTCGGTCCGCTCGATGGTACGGGGGGAACGGGTCATCACGCTGTAGGCCGGCCGATCCAGCAGGTCCGGCCACCGCTCCAGGGCCCGGCGGAGATCGCCGTCCGTGATGATGCCGACCAGCCGCCCCGCGCCATCCGTGACGGCCGCCATGCCCAGCCGCTTGCCGCTGATCACCGGGATGGCGCGGCGCATGGGCAGGTCCTGGTCCAGCACCGGCAGCTCCTCGCCCCGGTGCATCAGGTCCTCGACCTTGAGGAGGAGCTTCCGGCCCAGGCTGCCGCCGGGGTGCACCAGCGCGAAGTCCTCGCGGCGGATGCCCCGCCGCTCCAGGAGCGCCACGGCCAGGGCGTCGCCCAGCGCCAGGGCGGCGGTGGTGCTGGCGGTGGGGGCCAGGCCGAGCGGGCACGCCTCCTCCGCCACGCTGGCGTCCAGGACCGCGTCGCTCTCGCGGGCCAGCGTCGAGGTGGGCGCGCCGACCAGCGCGACCAGCGGCACGCCCAGCCGCTTGAAGGCGGGCAGGAGCTGGATCAACTCCTCGGTCTCGCCGCTGTTGGAGACGGCGACGACGACGTCGCCCCGGACGACCATGCCCAGATCCCCGTGGACCCCTTCCGCCGGATGCAGGAACAAGGCGGGGGTGCCCGTGCTGGCCAGCGTGGCGGAGATCTTCTTGGCGATGAAGCCGGACTTCCCCATGCCCGTGAGCACCACCCGCCCGCGGCAGGCCAGCAGGATCTCGACCGCGCGGACGAAGCCCTCGTCCAGCCGCGCCACCAGCTTGCGGACCGCCTCCGCCTCGATCTCCAGGACCCGCCGGCCGCAGGCGAGGATGGCCTCCCCGGGGTTCGGGGTTCGAGGTTCGAGGTGCTGCGGTTCATGGGTCACGCCACGCCTCCTCGCTCGCCTCGCCCCTGCGCCTCGGCGCCACGGCGCCCCCGCGGCTCTCCGGCGCTCGGCGCTCGGCTCTCGGCTCTCACCTTCGCGTACACCTCCAGCGTCTTGTGCAGCGGGCCGTCCCAGGTGTACTTCATCGCGGTCTCGCGGGCCCGGGCCCCCATGGCGGCGCGCCGCGCGGGGTCCCGCAGAAGGGCGATGGCCCCCGCCAGCGCGCCCGCGTCCGCCGGATCCTCGACCAGGACGCCCTCCTGGCCGGCCGTCAGGATCTCCGCCGCCCCGTTCTGCCGCGACGTGATGACCGGCAGGCCGGAGGCCATGGCCTCCAGGGTGGCGTTGGCGAAGGGATCGAAGCGGGTGGGCAGGACGAAGAGATCGGCGGCGGCGTAGTAGGTCTCGGCGTCGCGCACGCGGCCGGTGAAGGTGACCAGGTCGGCCAGCCCCAGATCCGCGGCCCGCCGCTTCCAGTCCTCGGATGCCCCGCCGCCGACGACCGCCAGCCGCACCGTGCCTCGGGGCAGCCGGCGCAGCGCCTCGAGCAGGGGGGCCAGGCCCTTGCGGTGAAAGCCCGTGCCCACGAAGAGGGCCAGCATCTGGTTGGGCGCCGCGCCCAGCTCGCGCCGGCGCTGTGCACGCCAGCGCTGGCGCTGGGCTGGCGAGAAGCGCGCGGGATCCACCCCGTTGTGGGCGACGATGATCCGCTCCGGCGGGAAGGGGTAGTGGCGGAGGATGCCATCCCGGCCCAGCCCCGAGTTGGCGATGATGTAGGGACAGCGTGCCGGCCGGAAGTTGCGCCGCTCCAGCCAGAGGATCACCAGGTGCAGGGGGAACCAGGCCTTCAGCCTGCCGATCCCGCTTTTCTCCGCCGGGAAGACTTCCCGCAGGTAGTAGCGGTGGCACCCGCCGCCGACCGTCACGATGCCGGGGACGAACGGCCGGATCTGGCTGTGCACGATGTCGAACGCCTCGCGGCGGACGAGCGCGCCGGCGCGGCGGCTGAACAGCAGCACCTCCAGCCAGTGGGGATTCGCCGGCGTGGGGATCTGCCGCCGCACCACAGCCGGGTGCCAGGCGTCATGGATGCGCGCCCCGAGCAGATGCACCTCGTGGCCGTCCGCGATGAGCCGGTCCACGAGGTGGCCCGTACGCCCCTCGCTTCCGCCTTCGCGGTTGAAGTCCAGGGCCACGATGGCGATCTTGAGCCGTGCCATCTCCCCCACCGATTACGCAGATTCCAGAAAAGGGTTATCCGCAGATTACGCAGATTCTAACAGCGCCGTGCCGACTTGGGTCTTGAATCTGCGTAATCGGCGTAATCTGCGGATCAGTCCGTCCCGGTACGTCTCTCGGGAAACGGGCGGCTCCGCGCGGCGGCCAGCACCTTGCCCACCGCGGCGGCCACGTCCTGCACCTCGGCCTCCGCCATCCCGGGAAACAGCGGCAGCGAGACGAGGCGGTCGGAGGCGGCCTCGGCCACCGGGCAGAGGCCGCGGCGGAAGCCGAGCTGGTCCCGGTAATAGGGGTGCAGGTGCAGCGCCCGGAAGTGGACCCCGAGCCCGATGTTCTCGGCCTGGATGGCAGCCATGATCTGGTCGCGCGTCCAGGAGAGCCGCTCCACCGCAACCCGGATGCTGTAGACGTGGTAGGCGGACTTGACCTCGGGCCGGATCGCGGGGCGGATCACCTCGGGGAAGCCGGCCAGCGCGGCGTCGTACGCGCGGAACAGCCGGCGCCGCTCCAGCCAGAACTTCTCCAGCTTCGGGAACTGCGCCAGGCCGATCGCGGCCAGCACGTCCGAGAGGTTGTACTTGTACCCGGGCAGCAGGATGTCCCAGTGCCGGAAGCCGTCGTTCCCGTAGCGCTTCCAGGCGTCCCGGCTCATGCCGTGGAGCCGCAGCACCTCGACGCGCTCGGCCAGCGCGGGGTCCGCCGTGGCCAGCATCCCCCCCTCGCCGGTGGTCATGTTCTTCGTCGCGTAGAAGCTGAAGGCGGCGGCCGCGCTCCCGCTGCCCATGCGCCGCCCGCGGTACTCCGCCTCGATGGCGTGCGCCGCATCCTCGATCAGATGCAGGCCATGCCGCGCGGCCAGCGCCCGCAGGGCGTCCATGTCGCAGGGCTGCCCATGCAGGTGCACCGGCAGGATCGCCTTCGTCCGCGGACCGATCCGGGCCGCCACGGCCGCGGGATCGAGGTTCAGGGTGTCGGGCTCCACGTCCGCGAACACGGGGACGGCGCCGATGTGCACGAGCACGTTCGCCGTGCTGGCAAAACCCAGCGGGGTGGTGATGACCTCGTCGCCCGGGCCGACGCCCAGCCCCACGAGCGCCAGGTGGAGCGCCGCGGTGCAGGAGCTGACGGCCAGGGCGTGCGGTGCGCGGAGGTAGTCGCGAAACAGCGCCTCCAGCCGGTGGGTCCGCGGGCCCATGGTCAGCCAGCCGGAGCGGAGCGCGGCCACCACCTCGGCCTCCTCCTCCGCCCCCAGCGCCGGCCGGTGGAACGGCAGGAACGACTCCCGCACGGGCCGCCCGCCCTGGAGTGCAAGCGCATCAGGCTGGCTCATGATCCACCCTCCTGCTCGTCGTCCTTGCGCCTTGGCGGCTTGGCGCGAGACGGGTTTTCGGGCCTTCGCCCGATTCAGCGCTCGCCGCCCCGATCCTCCGCATCCGTCCGGCACCCCAGGCAGCGGCGGTTCCGCGCAACCCAGGCGTAGACCCGCGGGCCCAGCCGGCGCGCGCCGGGCGCGTACAGGACGGGGAGCAGGAGCCATAGCGCTGGCATGCTCCACGCGAGGCGGCGCACGGCGAAGAAGCCGCGAAAGGCCGCCCCGCCCTCCTCCACCACGAAGAGCGCCGCGTCCAGGTCGGCGTCACGCAGGACGGGGAGCCGGGCGACTACCGCCTCGCGCTCCCGCGCGTCGTGCAGCCGGAGGACGTCCTGCAGGTCGAGTCGCCGGAGGACCCGCGCCAGCGCCGAGCAGAACCGACAGCCTCCGTCGTAGACCACGTGCAGGCGGAGCGTTTCCATGGCACGGCGGGGACGCCGGCGTCACGGGTCCGGCTGCCGGAGGCCCACGTACAGCAGGTGCGGGTCCTTCTTGCCGCGTGCCCCGGCCCACCAGGCGCGGAGCCGCACGGCCCAGTCCGCGCGGAGGGCCGTCCGCCGGAACTTCGTGGGCAGGCAGAGCAGCGTCCGGAATCCGCGGGCCTCCATCAGGGACCGCAGCCCCGCCACCGTGAACGACCGCACGTGCTGGACCGTGTGGAAGAGCGCGCCGCAGTTCGGGCAGACGACCCGGTGATCCTCCAGCCGCTCGTCGTGCGGGGTGGAGAGCAGGAGGATTCCGCCGGGCCGGAGCACCCGGGCGAGCTCGTCGAGCCCGGCCTCGGCGTGGCCCGGGAGCAGGTGCTCCAGCACCTCCAGCATGACCGCGCCATCGAAGCTGGCGCGGGCAAACGGCAGGGCGGCCACGCCTCCCACCACGCCGGGCAGGCCGCGCCGCGCCAGGGCGGCCACGAGGTCCGGGCTCACGTCCACGCCCCACCCGCGCCAGCCGTCCTGGCGGAGGCGCGCCAGGAGGGCGCCGCTCCCTACGCCGATCTCCAGCAGCGTCCCGGGCCGGCGGGCGAAGCGGCGCAGCACCCCCGCAAACAGGTCCACCCGGGTGTCCGTGAAGAAGCCCTGCGCGGGAACGGGCTGGGCATCCCAGAAGAAGCGCACGGCCGCCTCGTCCCAGACGAAGTCGAACGGGACGGGCTTCGGGGACTGCCTGGAACGGCCATCCGTCATGGCGACACGCCTCGTCGCGGCACCGGCCCCGCCGCCCGCTCCGCCAGCCAGACGAAGTTCAGGGCGCAGGAGGCCTCCAGCCGCTCCGGGATCCGGCAGAGCACACGCGGCCGGCCGAGGAGCCGCCGCAGGGGCCGGCTGTCCATGAGCGGCAGGTGCCCCGAGGAGTTCCGGCCCACCAGGCGCAGCCCGCGCTCGGCCAGGAGCCGCTCCAGCTGGGCCTTCACGAAGAAGCGGACGTGCTCGCCCTCCATGCCCAGCGGCCGCCCCTTCAGCATCCGGATGCGGCTCTTGTAGAAGGCGTGGTTCGGCGTGCTGAGGAGCAGCCGCCCGCCCGGCCGCAGCACGCGGGCGACCTCCGCGAGGGCGGCCTCCGCCCGGAGCACGTGCTCGATCACCTCGAGCATCACCACGAGGTCGAAGGCGGCGTCGGCAAACGGCAGGCCGTCGTTCAGGTCCACCTGCACCGCCGGGAAGCCGAACCCCGCGGCCTCGCGGACGCAGACGACCTCGAGGTCGGCCGTGTGGACCCGCCACCCGCGCTCGCGGAAGAGCTGCGCCATCTCACAGTGGCCCGCCCCCAGCTCCAGCAGCCGCGCGCCGGCGGCCGGCCCGGGCGCCAGCTCCAGCGCCGCCGCGTAATGCGTGGCCGGTGCGCCCCGCACCTCGCTCTCGAGCAGTCCCCACCCGGCCGTCATCGCGCCCGCCTCACCTCCGTGCACTGCCATGGCGCGCCGCCGTCGCCCGCGCGCTCATCCCTGGCCCAGGCCGGGCGGCGCCGAGGCGCCGACGGCGGCCGGGCGCCAGCCGAGCTGGCCGGCCAGGTCCTCGATCGCGGCCAGCACGTCCTCCACCGACACGCGGGCCGCCTCGGGCCCCTTCCAGAGCGACCGCGCCACCGGCGAGCACGGCCCCCACAGCTCCGGGGTGCCGCGGCCGAAGATCACCACCTGCGGCACGCGCAGGGCCGCCGCCATGTGGACGACCCCGCCGTCGGCCGACAGCACGAGGTCGGCCGACCCGATGGTCGCGAGCAGCTCCTCCAGCCCGGGCGTCTCCCACAGGAGGGCCGGCGGCGGGAAGAGCCGCCGGATCTCGGCCGACCGCGGGTCGTCGCCCGGAAACAGCCGGTTGCCCGCATCCCCGGGAGCCCAGTTCACCAGTACCTGCAGCGCGTACCGGCTCTGCAGCACCTCCGCCACCGCTGCGAAGCGCTCCAGGGGCCAGCGGTTCGCCGGCTGGCGGCTGCTGAGGTGGACCAGCGCCGCCGGGCGGATCACGCCGGCCTCCCGCAGGCGCGCGGCCATCCGCGCCTGGGCCTCGGCCGGCACGCGCAGGGACAGCTCGCGCGGGACGGTCGGGACGCCGAGCGGCCGCAGGATGCCGAGACACGCATCCACCTCGTGCCGGGCCTCCGGGATGGCGGGCTGCGCCTCGCCCAGGTTCAGGAAGAAGCCGAGCGGCTCCGAGGCGGGCGGCCGGTTCCCCAGGCGCCAGCGCGCGCGGCTCGCGTACACCAGCCAGCCGGCCGAGGGACTGAAGCGCTGGCGCATGGTGATGGCCAGGTCGAAGCCCCCGGCCCAGAGCCGCCGGAACATGCGCAGCATGTCGTGCCACGCCCCCAGCGTGGTGCCGCCCTCCCGGTGCTTCGCCTTGGTGTAGGTCACCACCTCGTCCACGTCCGGGTTCCCCTCCAGCAGCAGCCGGCAGTGGGTGGGCACCAGGATCGCGAGGTGGGCCCGCGGGTACCGGAGGCGCAGGGCCCGCAGCGCCGGCGTGGTGCAGAGAAGATCGCCCAGGTTGTCGTTCCGCACCACCAGGATCCGGCGCACGGCGTCCGGGTCGAAGGGCGCGGCCGGCGTCGGCCGCCCCCCGTAGAGCGCGAGCCCCAGCAGCCGCTCCAGCACGCGCCCCAGCCACCGGCTCCGCAGGGCCATCAGGCGCTCCCGGCCGCCGGCCTTCGCGCCACCAGGTTCACGGCGCCGCCGTAGCTCGGATTCGTCACGCGAATCTCGGTAAGGCCCCATCCCGCCAGCAGGCCGGTCAGCTCCTCCGCGGTGTGGAACGTGCGGTAGGGGCAGCAGTGCCAGTCGTAGGTGTCCGCCACGTTCCGCCAGAACGAGCGGTGCTTGCCGAACGAGACGATCTGCACGAAGTGGTTCACCGCCTGCACCAGGTTCTTCAGGAGCGGCGTGTAGCGCGCGGCCACCAGCGCCACGCACAGCCGGTGCAGGAGCCGCTTGGGCAGCCGGTTCGTGAGGCGCAGGAGCGCCGCCGAGCGCCGGTCCTTCACCGCGCCCCGGGTGGCGTAGAGCTGGAGGAAGAGCCCCCCTCCCGGCCGGAGCAGCGGCAGGAGCGCCCGGATGGCCCCGTACGTGTCGCCGGTGTGATGCAGGACGCCGATGGACATCACGGTGTCGAAGCTCTCCGGCTGGAACGGCAGCGCGAAGATGTTGGCCCGGAGCAGGCTCACCCGTCCCGCGTTCCGCGTCAGGTTGCGCGCCGCGTGGACCCCGGCGTGCAGGTCGAAGGCCACCACGTGGCGGGCGCCCGACTTCACCGCCGCGTAGCTCCAGCGGCCCATCCCGCAGCCGGCGTCCAGGACCCGCGTGCCCGCGAACAGCTCCGGCGGGATGCGGAACGTCTCGAACTCGCGCCA
>JBHGAX010000369.1:0-3859 GCA_041946635.1 Methylomirabilales bacterium (SeqCode) | reverse complement strand
CTCCAGCGAGGAGCACGGCCCGGGGGCGCTCGTGCGGTTTGCCGGGCGGGCCGAGGAGGCCGGCTTCGGGTTCGCCTTCATCTCGGACCACTACCATCCGTGGATCCGGCGGCAGGGGCAGAGCCCGTTCGTCTGGACGGTCCTCGGGGCCGCCGCGCAGGCGACCCGCGCCCTTCGGCTGGGGACCGGCGTGACGTGTCCCTCCGGCCGCCTCCACCCAGCCGTCATTGCGCAGGCGGCCGCGACCGTGGCCGCCATGCTGCCGGGCCGCTTCGTGCTCGGGGTGGGCACCGGCGAGCATCTGAATGAGCACATCCTGGGCGAGGCGTGGCCGCCCCACGAGGTGCGGCTGGAGCGGCTGGCCGAGGCCGTCGAGGTGATCCGGCTGCTGTGGTCCGGCGGGAGCCGCTCACACCGCGGGCGCTACTACACGGTCCAGCAGGCCAAGATCTTCACGCGTCCCGAGACCCCGCCGCCGATCTACATCGCGGGCAGCGGCCCGGCGGCGGCGCGGACGGCGGGGCGACTCGGGGACGGCCTCATCACGACGGCTCCCGCCCGCAGCCTGGTGGACGCCTTCCGGGAGGCGGGCGGTGCCGGCAAGCCCAGCGTGGGCCAGCTCACGGTGTGCTGGGCGGCGGATGAAGCGACGGCGCGGAAGACGGCGCACGAATGGTGGCCCGTTGCGGCGCTCCCCGGCGGGCTCGTGCCCGCGCTGGCCACCCCCAGGCTGTTCGAGGAGGCCGCGGCAACGCTCACCGAGGAGAGGGTGGCGCGAGCCATCGTGTGCGGCCCGGACCCCGCGAAACACCTGGCGGCCCTGCAGGCCTTCGAGGCCGCCGGGTACAGCCACGCGTACGTCCACCAGGTGGGGCCCGACCAGGAGGGCTTCTTCGAGTTCTACCGGACGAGCGTCCTGCCGAAGGTCTGAAGGCCGGCGGGCGGGTGTCACACGAGACGGAGGAGCCGTGAGGCGATACGGGAGCCTGTGGGGGGGTGTGCTGTGCTCCGCCCTCCTCGGCGCCGCGGCGGCGCAGGAGCCGCCGCGTCCCGTTCTTCCCGCGCCGCCGTCATCGCAGCAGCGCAGCGTGGCGGTGGATCTCACGCGAGTTCGCAGCGAGGTGGCGCAGGAGGTCAATGCCGAGCCGGATCAGATTCCCCGCGTCGTGCAGCTGCCCGCATCCGAGGCCGCACACGTCTGCGGCATCGCGGAAGCCGAGTTGCGAGCCGCCGGCGGGCCCGCGGGGTGCCAGGCCCGCACCACGTCCGTGGTCTTGACCATGGCGGTGCGGCGTGAGGCGCAGCTGCGCGGTCGGTTTCCGTCGGCTGCCAGCGAACCCGCTCCGCCGCAGCGGTAGAGGCCCACGCGGCGGGACCCGGGGCGAGCGGGAGATGGGGGCGCAGATGAACCGGGTACGGACCCTGGCGCTTGGCGCGATGGCGGGCCTGGCGGGGACGATCGCCGCCCTGGGCTTGCTGGCCGTGAACCAGCGCCTGGCGCCGGGGACCATGCCGCCGCTCCGGCGAGACCCCGGGGAGTTCATGGTGGAGCGGGCGGAGCGGCTCGTCCCGCGCGAGGCCCAGGCTCGCATCCCCGAGCTCCTCGAGGCGGCGGCGGCGAGGGCACTGGCCCTCGCCTACGGCATCACGTTCGGTGTTCTCTACGCAGCCTTGCGGCCAAGGGCCGGATCCCGCACGCTCCACGGGGTGGCACTCGGCCTCGGCACGTGGGCGGTAGGCTACCTCGGGTGGCTGTGGCTTCTCGGGCTCATGCCGCCCGTGTGGCGGCAGAGACTTCCCCAGGCCGTGCTCCCGGCCGCACAGCACGTGGGGTACGGTCTCGCCACCGTCGGCGCCTACGAGTGGCTGCAGCAGCGACACTAGCACCGGACGGAGCCCGTACGCGCCGCAACGGAGGACGCATCATGCCGAGGAACGTGTTGCGCGAAGAGGTGCAGGAGTTGCAGCGTCGAGGGACCGTGATTGCCGAGGTGTCGGCGGAGGCCATGGAAGAGGCGCCCCTCACCATTCGCCCCGACACGCCGCTGCCGGAGGCGCGCGACCGCATGCGGGAAGGCGACCCAGACACCCTCCTCGTGACGGACAACGAGGGCCGCCTCATGGGCGCGCTGTACCGGGAGGACGCCGAGCGGGCGCTCCGCCCGGAACCCGCGCGAGCCGGCGACCGGCGATGACCTGGCCGCCCGTGGCGGCGGCGACGGAGCTCGCGGTCCGCGAGGGCCCGCAGTGCAGCCTCGTGAGGATGCCGGTCGAGGCCGGCTTCGCGGAGGCCGTGGCCGAAGGGTTGGTGCGGCGACCGCGAGCCCTCCCGCCGCGCTACTTCTACGATGCCGAGGGGTCGGCGCTGTTCGAGCGCATCACCGGGCTGCGCGAGTACTACTTGACGCGGACGGAGGCGGCGATCCTCGAGCGGTGCGCCGCGGAGTGTCCCCCCGCCGACACGCTCGTCGAGCTGGGCTGCGGCGCAGCCACCAAGACCCGGCTCCTGCTGGACCGCCTCTTCAGGGACCATCCGTCCGTCGCCTACATGCCCGTCGACATCTCGCAGAGTGCGCTCCTGGGCGCCCTGCCCCCGCTCCTCGCACGCTACCCCGGGCTGACCGTGTCCGCCATCTGCGGCGAATACGCCCAGGCGCTGGGCCGCCTTCCGCGGCGCGGCGCGCTGGTCCTGTTCCTGGGATCCAGCATCGGGAACCTGGAGCCGCCCGCCGCTCGCGCGCTCCTCGCCTCCCTCCGGGGGCACCGCGTGCTGGTGGGCTTCGACATGCAGAAGCCCGTGGAGCCGCTCCTGGCCGCCTACGACGATGCCGAGGGGGTGACGGCCCGCTTCAACCGCAACCTCCTGGCGAGAGTCAACCGCGAGCTGGGCGGGGACTTCGATCTGGAGGCCTTCGCGCACCGGGCCGTCTACAACGCCGCTGCGGCCCGCATCGAGATGCACCTGGTCTCGCGCCGGCAGCAGGAGGTCCGGGTGGAGGCGCTCCGGCGGAGCTTCCGTTTCGCCGCGGGCGAGGCGATCCACACCGAGAACGCCTACAAGTACACGTCCGCGCAGATCCGTACGCTGGCCGCCGCCGCCGGGTTCCGGCTGGAGCGGGCCTGGACGGACGAGCGCGGCTGGTTCACCGTGGCACTCCTGGGTTGAGGAGGAAGATGAAGGGCAGCGGGACGGCCGAGCAAAGGGCGCCCGGCGCCGCGGAGCAGCTGCGGGCCGGACTCACGGATGCCCGGCAGGTCGAGCTGGAGCTGCTGGAGGGCGTGCCCGACGCGCAGCTCCTGGGCGTGCAGGCCCACTTCCTGGAGCCGCCCATCTGGGAGATGGGCCACGTGGGCTGGTTTCAGGAGTACTGGCTGCTGCGGCGGGTGGACGGGTCCGACGCCCTGCTGCCCGGCGCGGACGGCATCTACGACTCCTTCCACGTCTCCTACAAGCTGCGCTGGGAGCACGCCTACCCGTCCCGCGCGGAGACGCAGGCGTACATCTCCGAGGTCCTCACGCGGAGCCTCGGCCGGCTGGAGGCGCGCGAGCCCACGGCCGAGGAGGTCTACTTCTACACGCTGGCCACGCTCCACGAGGACATGCACACCGAGAACCTCACGCTCATCCTGCAGACGCTGGGCTACGACCGCCCGCGCGTGTCCCTGTACGAGCCGGCGCGGGCGGCACCCCCGGTGGATCCCGACTACCGGCCCCGGGACGTCCGGGTGCCGGGCGGAGCCTTCCTGCTGGGCGCGCCGCAGGATGAGCCCTTCGTCTTCGACAACGAGAAGTGGGCGCACCCCGTCCAGGTGGCGCCCTTCGCCATCGCCTCGGTGCCGGTGACCAACGGGCAGTTCG
>JBHGAX010000368.1:0-3862 GCA_041946635.1 Methylomirabilales bacterium (SeqCode) | reverse complement strand
CGTCCTCCTTCAGGGCCACGGAGGGAATCAGCACCTCGGCGCCCAGCGGCCGATCCGCGACGCTCCGCAGGATGTCCTGTCCGGTCAGCAGGCCGGCGCAGCTCACCGTGCCGCCGAAGAACTCGTTCTGCACGGGAATGGCCTCCACGGTCACGCCGGCCACCTGGTTCAGCCGCTGGACGGCGCCGGCCAGGACCGGCGCCGCCAGCCGGCCGGTCACCACGCTCACCCTCCGGGGCGGCACGGCCTCCGGAAGCCGCCGGGCCAGGCGCCGGAACTCGTCCAGGAAGCGCCGGCAGCCGCCCACGCCGTTGCCGAGCTGCGGGAAGCCCTCGTAGGCCGCGGCCGCGGGAAAGGCCTGCCCGGCCAGGAGGTAGAACTCGTCGGAGGGGAAGGCGAAGCGCGTCCCCAGGTCTCGCAGGCAGCGCCGGCGCCAGGGGTCGGCCCAGGCCAGGAGTCCCCGCGCGTAGCCGGGGTCGGGCGGCCGGATGGCCGGGAGCCGCTCGCGGTGCCGCGTGAGCCCCACGGGCACGAGCGCCACCGTCCGGACCCAGGGGTGGAACCCCTGCAGGTCCTCCAGCGTCCGCGCGAGCTGCGGGCCGTCGTTGAGTCCCGGGCAGAGCACCACCTGCGTGTGCATGGCGATGCGGCCGTCCGCGAAGACCGCGAGCTGCTCCAGGATGTCGGGGGCCCGGGGATTGCCCAGGATCTGCCGGCGCAGCGCGGGGTCGGTGGCATGCACGGAGATGTAGAGCGGGCTCAGCCGCTCTTCCACGACGCGGCGCTGGTCGGCGGGCGTGAGGTTCGTGAGCGTGGCGAAGTTGCCGTTCAGGAACGAGAAGCGGAAGTCGTCGTCCTTGAAGTAGAGGGCCCGCCGCATGCCGCGGGCGTTCTGGTGCGCGAAGCAGAAGGCGCACTTGTTGTTGCACGCCCGCATCCTGAGCGGATCCACCGCGAGGCCCAGGGGCGCGTCCTCCGGCTTCAGGATGCGGGCGCGGCGCTCGGTCCCGTCGGGGTCGCGCCAGACCAGGTCCACGCGCTCGGCGGTCTCCACGAAGCGCAGCGCCAGGGCGTCCGGCACCGGGGCGCCGTTCAGCCCGAGCACCGCGGCCCCCGCGCGGACGCCGGCGCGGGCGGCGGGACTCCCGGGCTCCACGGCATGCACGATGAGCGGCGAGTCGGTGTGAGGCATGCACTCCTGTCGGCGACGCGAGGCGTCGCGCTCGCGCCCGTTTCGGCGGTCGGGACGGACTACTGCTGGTCGTTCAGGAGCCGGGCGCCGCGGAACACGTAGTCCAGGCCGGAGCCGACCGTGAGGAGCAGGGTCGCGACCACGAGGGGAAGCGTCGCGGGCTGGAGGACGGGCACGAGGTTGTCCAGCATGGCCAGCAGCACGGTGGCGATCTGGAACATCGTCGTCGTCTTGCCGAGCTTCGACGGCGGCGAGGGCATCTTCCCCAGGAACATGTACAGGATGAGGCCGCCCCCGATCAGAATGACGTCCCGGCTCACCAGGATGACGGTGAACCAGCGCGGCAGCTCCCGCAGGATCGTGAGCACGATCACGGTCGAGGTGAGGAGCAGCTTGTCCGCCAGGGGGTCGAGCACCATCCCGAGCGTGGTCTTCTGCCGGCGCGTGCGGGCCACGAACCCGTCCAGCCCGTCCGTGATTCCCGCGACCAGGAACAGCGCCAGCCCCGCCTCCAGGTACCGGTACAGCAGGAGCACGGTGATCACCGGCACCATGAGGATGCGGAGGATCGTGAGGCGGTTGGCCAGCGTCAGCATGATGGCCTGCTCAGGCTCGTGAGAATTCGTTTGGCCCGGGCTGCTCAGCAGCCTGCTACGCCTCGCGCACGGCGGCCGGCGCCCGCGCCTCCAGCGCCGTCAGGGCGGTGAGGATCTCCGCGCGCAGGTCCTGGAGGCCCGCGCCCGTCCGGGCCGACACGGCGACCCGGCCGCTGCCCGGCCGGTGGGGGAAGGGGGCCTGGCCCAGCCGGTCGATCTTGTTGCCCACCAGCAGGGTGGGCCGGTCGGCCAGCCCCAGCTCGCCCAGCACCCCCTCCACCGCCGCCTGCTGCAGGGCGGCGTGCGGGTGGCTGAGGTCGACCACGTGCAGGAGGATGCTGGCCTCCTGGATCTCCTCCAGCGTGGCCTGGAAGGCCGCCACCAGCTGGTGCGGGATCTTCCGGATGAAGCCCACCGTGTCCGAGAGCAGGACCGTGCGGCCGCCGGGCAGCTCCAGGCGCCGGAGCGTCGGGTCCAGCGTGGCGAAGAGCTGGTCCTGCACCAGCACGCTGGCGTCCGTGAGGGCGTTCATGAGCGACGACTTCCCCGCGTTCGTGTACCCCACCAGGGCCACGACGGGGAACGGGACCTTGCGCCGGGGCCGCCGCAGCAGGGCCCGGTGCCGCCGCACCTCCTGCAGGTCCCGCCGGATCTTGGCCATGCGCGTCTTGATGCGCCGCCGGTCCGATTCGAGCTGCGTCTCGCCGGGGCCCCGGGTGCCGATGCCGCCGCCCAGCCGCTCCAGGTGGGACCAGGCGCCGGCCAGGCGCGGCAGCAGGTAGTCGAGCTGCGCCAGCTCCACCTGGAGCTTGCCCTCGCGGCTCTGCGCCCGCTGCGCGAAGATGTCCAGGATGAGGCCGGTGCGGTCGATGACCCGCTTGTGCAGGAGCTGCTCCAGGTTGCGCTGCTGCGAGCCGGACAGCTCCTCGTCCAGGATCACCAGGTCCGCGCCGGCCGCCTGGGCGCGGATCTCCTCCGCCTTGCCCCGGCCGATGAGGTAGCGCGGGTCCAGCCGGTCGCGCTCCTGCAGCACGGTGCCCGCCACCCGCGCGCCGGCCGAGCGGGCGAGCTGCACCAGCTCCTGCAGCGAGTCCTCGGCCTCCCAGCGGGCCTGCCGGCCGTGCGAGACACCCACCAGGATGGCCACCTCGGATCCCCGGTGCTTCAGCGTGTCGCGGGCGATGGGGGGATCTCCTCCCGGGCCAGGCGCGCCCGGGCCAGGCGGCGCAGGATGGCCTCGCCGTCGCCGGCGCGGATGGCCGCCTCCAGCCCGTCCAGGGCCTGGCGATAGGCCGCCACCGCGCGGAGCAGCGGCTCGCGGTTCATGCAGAAGATGTCGCGCCACATCTCCGGGTGGCTGGCCGCCACCCGGGTGAAGTCCCGGAGCCCCCCCGCGGAGAACGCGATGCGCTCGGCGCCCCGCTCCATGCCGAGCACGGCGTCCATGAGCGCGTAGGCCACGAGGTGCGGGAGGTGGCTCACCGCGGCGAAGACCTGGTCGTGCCAGCCGGCCTCCATGCACCGCACCCGACAGCCCGCCGCCTGCCAGAGGGCGTCCACGGCGGCGCGCGCGGCCGGCCGGGTGGCGGCCGTCGGCGTGAGGATGCAGGTGGCGCCGGCGAACAGGTCGGCCCGCGCCGCCTCGGGGCCGGAGCGCTCGCGCCCCGCGATGGGATGCCCGGCCACGAACCGGCCGTCGGGGAAGGCGGCCTCGCCCGCCGCCTGGATCGCGGCCTTCACGCTCCCCACGTCCGTGACCACCGCGTGCGGCGGCACCGCCCGCGCCACCTCCGGCAGGAGCGCGCTGATCCCGCAAACCGGAACGGCCAGCACCACCAGGTCGGCCTCGGCCAGGAGGCGGAGATCCGCCCCCACCCGATCGGCGAGGCCGAGCCGCCCGGCGGCCTCGCGGTGCGCCGGGTCCCGCTCCACGCCCAGGATGGCGTCCACGACCTTCGCCTCGCGCGCCGCCAGCGCGAGGCTCCCGCCGATGAGGCCGAGACCCACCACCGCCAGCCGGCCGAGTGGCCGGCTGGCGGAGTCCGAGGTCCGAGGTCCGAGGTCCGAGGTCACG
>JBHGAX010000367.1:0-3863 GCA_041946635.1 Methylomirabilales bacterium (SeqCode) | reverse complement strand
CGCGCGGCCAGGATGGCCGTCCCGTCCGCCTCCCCCAGCCCCTTCACGTAGCGGAGGCCCATGCGGAGCGCGAAGCCCTCGGGCGCGGGCTCCAGCGTGCAGTCCCAGCGGCTCACCCGGATGTCGATCGGCCGCACCGCCAGGCCGTGCCGCCTGGCGTCGTCCACGATGGTGGCCGGGGCGTAGAAGCCCATGGGCTGCGCGTTCAGCAGGGCGCAGGTGAACTCCGGCAGGTAGTGGCGGCGCAGGTAGGCCGTGGCGTAGCTGATCAGGGCGAAGCTGGCCGCGTGGCTCTCGGGGAAGCCGTAGTCGCCGAAGCCCTGGATCTGCTGGAACACGCGCTCGGCGAACGCGGGCGCGATCCCCTTGGCGATCATGCGCGAGATGAGCCGCTCGCGGTGCGCCTCCAGCCGGCCGGTCCGCCGCCAGGCCGCCATGTCGCGCCGGAGCTGGTCCGCCTCGCCCGGCGTGTAGTCGGCGGCCACCACGGCCAGGCGCATCACCTGCTCCTGGAAGAGCGGCACCCCGAGCGTCTTCTCCAGGATGGGCTTGAGCGACGGGTGGGCGTAGTCCACCGGCTCCTCCCCGTTGCGGCGGCGCAGGTAGGGGTGCACCATCCCGCCCGTGATGGGGCCGGGCCGCACGATGCTCACCTGGATCACCAGGTCGTAGTAGCAGCGCGGCCGGATGCGGGGCAGCATGGCCATCTGGGCGCGGCTCTCGATCTGGAAGGTGCCCACGGTCTCCGCCCGGCAGATCATGTCGAAGGTCTCCGGGTCGTCCGGGGGGAGGGTCGCCATGCAGAGCCGCCGGCCGCGGTGGGCCTCGATCAGGCGGAAGCACTTGTCCAGGTGGGTGAGGGCGCCCAGCCCGAGGAGGTCCACCTTGAACAGGCCCAGCGCCTCGATGTCGGTCTTGTCCCACTGGATCACCGTGCGGCCGGGCATGGTGGCGTTCTCGACGGGCACGATGTCGTGCACGGGCTCGTGCCCCAGCAGGAAGCCGCCGGGATGGATGGACAGGTGACGGGGGAAGCCCATGATCTCGCGGGTGAGGCGCAGCAGGTGCCGGTGCGCCGGCGCCTCGGGGTCCAGCCCCGCCTGCTGGAGGATGCCGCCGTCGAAGCGGTCGTACATGGAGAGGAGCCGGGCCACGCGGTCCAGGCTGACGGCGGGGAGGCCGAGCGCCTTCCCCACGTCCCGCACCGCGGAGCGGGCGCGGTAGCGGATCACGTTGGCCACCATGGCCGCCCGGTCGCGCCCATACTTGCCGTAGACGAAGGCGATCGCCTCCTCGCGCCGCTGGTGCATGATGTCCAGGTCGATGTCGGGCGGCTCGGCGCGGTCCCGGGAGATGAACCGCTCGAAGAGCAGGTCCATGCGCACCGGGTCCACGGCGGTGATCCCCAGGCAGTAGCAGACCGCCGAGTTGGCCGCCGACCCGCGCCCCTGACAGAGGATGCCCTGCGCGGCGCAGAACTCCACGATCTCGTGCATGGTGAGGAAGTAGCCGCTGTAGTCCAGCTCCTCGATCAGCGCGAGCTCCTTCTCGATCTGGCGGCGCACCGCCTCGGGCACCGCGCCGCCGTAGCGGCGCCGCGCGCCCTGGAAGGTGAGGTGGTGCAGCCAGGCCGCCGAGGTCATGCCGTCGGGGAGCCGCTCCGCGGGGTAGCGGTAGCGGAGATCGGCCAGCGAGAACCCGCAGCGCGCCGCCACCTCCTCGGTCCGGGCCACGGCGGCCGGGTCGTCGGCGAACAGCCGGGCGAAGGCCGCGGGGGGGAGGAGCGCGTGCTCGGCGTTGGGGCGGAGGAGCCGGCCGGCGCTCGCCAGCGGCACGTTGTGGCGGATGGCGGTCAAGACGTCCTGGAGGTCGCGCCGCGCCGCGCTGTGGTAGAGGACCTCGATCCCGGCCACGACGGGCAGGCCGTAGCGCGCGGCCCGGCCGCGCAGGCGTGCCTCGTGGAGCGGGTCGCTCTCGCGCCGGTGGCGGGTGCAGAGCGCGTACAGCCGGTCGCCGAAGGCCTCGCGGAGCGGTCCGGCCACGGCCGCGGGGTCCGCCTCGCGGACGAGGAGGCTCCGCTCGCCGCCCCAGAGGGCGAGCAGCCCCTCCGCGTGCGCGGACACCTCCTCCCAGCGCACCCGGCTCTCGCCCTTCTTGGCCCGCAGCCGTCCGGCGGTGAGGAGCCGGCAGAGGTTGGCGTAGCCGGCGCGCGTCTGGGCCAGCAGGATCAGGCTGGAGCCGTCCTCCACCGAGACCTCGGCGCCGGCCACCAGCTTCAGGCCCCGCTCGCGCGCCCGGACGTAGGCCTGCACCAGGCCGTAGACCCCGTCGCGATCGGTGATCGCCAGCGTGCGGAGGCCCAGCCGGTGCGCCTCGTCCACCAGCTCGTCGGGATGGCTCGCGCCTTCGAGGAAGGAGCCGTTGGTTTTGCAGTAGAGGGGGGCATACATAAGAGCTGCGTGAAACGTGAAGCGGAAAACGTAACGAGCAAGAACGGGGACTGGTGCCGTTTTAAGTTTTTGGCTCCTTACGTTTCACGTTTCACGTTCTAGTCATTCCAGCCGTCCTTGCACAAACCACCTGCGGCGGCGCGGGTCGCGGAAGACCCAGAGCACGTCGCCTCCTGCGAGCGTCACGAAGTAGTACTCGCGCTGTTCTTCCTGCTGCCACCAGCCGCCGCTGAACCGGTAGGGGCCGCGAAGCCCCGTGGCCGGCCCGGCCTCGGCGCCGGCGGGCAGCCAGACGCCGAGTCCCTGCCGGGACCGCGAGGGGAGCGGGAGCGGCTCGCGGTAGATGCGGCGGATCAAATGCGGGATGCGGAATGCGGGATGCGGAATGTCTGAGCGCGGCGAATTCGGGGCGGCCAGGGGAGGCGCCGATGCGCGATGCGAGGCGGCAGGGCGCTTTGCTTGCAACGCCTGGTCGTTTGTTCCGCATCCCGCATCCCGCATCCCGCATTGCTCCACCGGCTGCCACTCGAAGCGTGCGCTGGGCAGGTGCGCGTCGCGGAGGCGCGCCCGGGCCACGGCGTCCTCGCCCAGCGAGGCGCGCAGGCGCGCCAGGGCGCGCGCGCGGACGGCCGGGTCGCGGCGCGGCTCGGGCGCCGTCAGGCGCAGCTGCTCGGCGGTCGCGGGGACGACCTCGGCCACGAGCGCCATCTCGGCCACGGGGGTGTTCAGGCGGAGCGACTCCAGCTTGAGGCGCAGGAGGCGCGCGAGCTGGAGCCCGTCCAGCGTGGGGGCCGCCGGGCTCACGCGCTCGACCCGCGCCGCGCCGCGGTCCGGGGCCAGGCGGAGCGCGAGCGCCTGCACGGCCTCGCCGCGCGCGTGGAGCGCGGGGAGCAGCGAGTCCAGGAGGCGCTTGCCGAGGAACAGCAGGCGGTCCGCCTCCGCGTCGGGCGGGTCCACCTCGCTCCGGCGCTCGCGCGGCTCCTCGGGATGGACGGGACGGAGCGGGGCCCAGAGGTCGCCGGCGGCCAGGCGGTGGAGGCGATGGGCCTCGGGGCCGAAGCGCGCCAGGAGCCCGCCCGCGGGGAGCCGCAGGAAGTCGCCCACGGTCTTCACGCCCAGCGGGTCCAGCGCCTCGCGGAGCGCCGGATCGAACCCCAGCCGGTCGAGCGGCACCCCGCGCGCCGTCCGCCGCTCCTCCTCGGGACTCGCGAGGACCCGCCGGCCGCCGGCCTTCGCGACCGCGTAGCTGCCGAAGCGGGTGAAGCCCACGGCCAGGTGGGCGGTGAAGCCGGCGCGGCCGACCTCCTCCTGGACGGCGGCCGCCCAGCCGGCCGCCGAGCCGTACAGCCGATCGAAGCCGGAGGCGCTCAGCCAGAAGACCCCCGGCTCGTCCGGCGCCGGCTCGACCCCGGG
>JBHGAX010000366.1:0-3863 GCA_041946635.1 Methylomirabilales bacterium (SeqCode) | reverse complement strand
CCGCATCGCGCTGCCAATCTCGCGCCGGATCGTCTGTGGCGCTGGGCGCCCCCGAAGAGGCTGCGCCCGCGGGTCGCGGCTCCGTCGGGTAGCCGCCGGCACGGAGCCCGCTGAAAGGGCCTGCACAAGACCACCCCGCTTCATCGTCTGAGGCAGAGCCTCGCAGTGAATACTTTAATAATACACTGTAACCAGTGATAGTCACGTGTGTTGCTCTATCTGCCTCATTCACGAGTGCGTACTCCGGCACATGAGGCGAATCATGGAGCCAGCCGTGGGCCGCCAGGGCGGGAATCGCAGGGAGATGAGGTCGTGATTCAGCGGTGGGCGACCGGCGCGGCGGCGGGCGGCGAGGCCTCGCGCGCGGCGCGCCGTCGCAGGGCGGCGCTGAGGGTCCCGAGGAATTCCACCACCGCCACCTGGTGGACGAAGGCTGCGTCCCGCCGGCCGGCGCAGGCGTGGCGCAGGGTGGCCGCGGCGTCTGCGAGCGCCTGGCGGTAGCGCCAGCGCGGGACGCCGAGGATGCGGGGAAGGTGCTCCTCCGCCTGCAGCACCTCGGGCGCGCGCCACTCGCCGATCCGGAAGTACCAGCGCCGCACGTAGCCCTTGGTGAACCGCGTGACGTCGGGCGCGTGCAGCACCAGGGCGTCGGGATAGTGCACGATGAGCTCGCCATGGCGCCGGAGCCGGGCGCACAGCTCGGTCTCCTCGCCCATGAGGAGCTTGCTCCCCTGCCGCCCGAGGTCGGTACGGAAGAGGCCGTGCCGCTCGAAGACGTCCCGGCGGAAGCTGATGTTCGCCCCGATCCCCAGCAGCGCTCCCCCGGCCTGCGTGGAGAGCATGACCGACGACCCGCGATCGAACTTCCCGAGGGGGGCGTCGAACCGGGCATCCCACCACGCGGGGCGGCATAATTCCGGCGCCAGGAGCACCCGACCCGAGACGCAGGCCGCCGGGTAGCGCCGGTAGGCGTCCCGGAGGGCCTGCAGCCAGCGCGGGTCCACCCGGACGTCGTCGTCCAGGAAGGCCAGCACGCTTCCGCGGGCCCTGCGGATGCCGGCGTTCCGCGCCCGGGACAGTCCCTTCTCCGGCTCGTAGAGGTAGCGCAGGATGGGAAGCGCGGGCCGAAAGCCGGCCGCGGTCTCCGCGGTCCGGTCCGTCGAGCCGTTGTCCACCACCAGGGCTTCCCAGGCGAGGTCGCCCGGCGCCTGCAGGCCGGCAAGGCTCTGCAGGGTGGCGTGCAGGCTGGCCGAGCGGTTGTGCGTGCAGACGATGACGCTGAAGTCCACGCTCACCGCCCTCCGCTGCCCCCGGCCCCGCCGTCGGGCACCGCCGCCGTCCGGCGATGCCAGGCGTTTCGCAGGTCCGCGGCCCGGCGGCGAACGCGGATGCCCGGCTCGCCGAGGCGGACCAGCAGGTAGCGGGCCCACAGGTCCACGCTGCCCGGCTTCTCGGCCAGCGCCTGGCGGTAGTACGCGAGGGCGCGCGGCAGGTCATGCTGCTGATAGGCGTAGTTTCCCAGGCTGGCCTGCACGCGCCAGCGCACCTCGCGCGCCTGCTCGCTCGTGGTCGCGTACTTCTCCAGCGAGGCCTCGAAGTCCTGCGGCGTCATGCCCGGCCGGGCATAGGCGATCTGCCGGAAATAATAGTCGGCGATGGACTGGCGGAACGCGCGGACGACGTCCATCCAGCCCTTGTCGGCTGCCGCGGCCTGTGTGGACCAGAGCACGACCAGGTCGTCGTGGATCAGGATGCGGTAGTCCTGGGACTGCAGGATCTTGGTCTGGTTGGCGGGATGCAGCCGGTAGTTGACCATGGGCTCGGCCAGGTACGCCACGTCATAGTGCAGCGCGATGAGGCACCACATGTACCAGTCGCCGGCGTACGGCAGGTCCGGAAAGCGGCCCAGCCGGTCGTAGCACTCCCGCCGCACCATGCCCGAGGGGGCGGAGACGCAGTTACAGGGCGCGAGGCGCTTCAGGAACTGGCGTCCGGGCCAGACCGCATCCTGCGGGCCGTGCGACCAGTACGGAAGCACCCGCGTCTCGCTGGAGGCCTCCAGCCCGACCACCGGACAGAAGACGAAGCCGGCCTCGGGGTGGGCCTCCATGGTGCGCACGTACCGCTCCGCCACGTGGCGGCTGCGCAGGCGGTCGTCGGCCGAGATCAGCCAGACGAACTCCCCCTTCGAGAGCCCGATGCCCTTGTTGTAGTTGGCGTTGCAGCCGATGTTCTGCGCGTTGCGGATGTAGCGCACGCGGGGATCGGTGAACGACTGCGCGACCCGCGGCGTATCGTCCGGCGAGCAGTCATCCATGATGAGGACCTCGAGCGCCTGCCACGTCTGCGCGAGGATGGACTCCACGCACTCCCGGAGCAGGTGCCCGAGCTTGTAGCACGGCACGACGAAGGAGACTCGTGGATCGGTCATGGTGCAGCCTCGTGTCCGGGCGGACGGCGCGTGGCGAGCCTCGCGTCCACCCGGGAGTTGCGGGCGTCAAGACGCCGCGGGAAGCGACACGGCCCGCCGCGCTCATCGGCGGGAGACGTCCCGAGCACGAAGCGTCTCGTGCCCGGACGGCGATTCCGCAAGGCCATCCGGCATCCGCTCAGGCGGCCCGGGCGCGCTCACCCAGCGTCTCCGTGACGGTAGCCGGCGGGACCTCTGCCCGCGCCCGCCGCACGCGGTCCGCCAGCCGCACCGGCACGCAGGCCTTCGCCAGCTCCCGGTAGGGCGCCCAGCGCAGGGGCCAGCGGCGCAGCGTCTTCAGCATGCGCCGGCGGGCATCTCGCAGCCGGCCCGCCCGCCGGTCCAGATAGGCGGCCCGCAGGTGCAGCTCGTACAGACGGCCTTCCACGATGCGGACGCCGCCGGAGCCGGCGTGCTGCTCCAGCAGCCCGCTCCGCAGCAGTATGCGGAAGAGCTGCTCGAACTGGTCGAGCATCCGCCGCTCGTCCCGGCTCAGGCTCCCCGTGCGCCAGCGGTACTTGACCAGCGGCTCATCCAGGTAGCCGAACACGGCGCCCGCCAGCCCCAGCCGGATCCAGCGCAGGTAGTCCTCGGTGCAGATCAGCGAGGGGTCGAAGCCGCCCAGCCGGCGCACCCAGTCGCGCCGCTCGATGACGGTGGAGAGCTGGACGTGGCAGCGCTGCAGCAGGTCGATGGCGCAGCGGCCTCGCGGCACCGGCCGGCCCGTCTCACGGTTGAAGCCCGTGCGCAGGACATTGCCGCGGTCGTCGATGGTCGTGAAGTCGGTGTGGACGAGGTCCACGCCCGGGTGCGCGTCCAGGTAGGCGACCTGGCGCTCCAGCTTGGTGGGGTACCAGAGATCGTCGGCGTCCAGGTACGCCACGAACTCGCCGCGGGCATGCGCCAGGCCGAGGTTCCGCGCCGCCGCGGCGCCGGCGTTGCCCTGCGACAGGTAGCGAATGCGGGGCCGGGAGGCCCGGAACAGCTCCAGGACGCGCGGCGTCTCGTCCGTGGAACCATCGTCCACCACCACCACCTCGAAGTCCGTGTAGGTCTGCGCCAGCACGCTCCGCAAGGTGGCGGGGAGAAAGTGGGCACAGTTGTATGCCGGGATGATCACCGACACTCGGGCCATCATCACCTCCGGAAGCGTAGAACGTCGCCCCGCCACGCACGCGCCCGCCCCGGCTCCAGGCGACAGGAGCTTCATGTGCGCGGGCACAGCACTCGTTGCGGAGCCGCGCAGGAGCATCAGGACTGAAGTGAAGGCGTACGGCGAACCGGCGGGTACTTCCCTTCTCGCAGGCGATCTCATCCGTGGCAATACGTAAAATTTACGCCGTGCGGGCGGAGACCGTCGGAAGGCGCGACGCTCCTGGCCGGGAGCCAACCT
>JBHGAX010000365.1:0-3883 GCA_041946635.1 Methylomirabilales bacterium (SeqCode) | reverse complement strand
TGGCGTTCCCCAGGGCGTAGTCGTTGCCGAGGACGACGTCCCTCAGCGCCACGGACTGCAGGGCGGGCTCCTGCCATCCGGTCAAAAGGGCGAGGTTGGTGTCGCCCTGCAGCGTCACCTCGTACTGCGCCGGCGTCCCACCCGTCAGCACGGCCGTGAAGTCGCGCGGGGCGCTGTTGCCGAGGCTGTACTGGCCTTTCAGCGTGTACTCGTCCTTGTCCTTCTGCTTCTCATCGATCAGGCCGTGGAAGGCGACCTGCTTGATGGCCGCGCCGCCGAGGGGCAGGCTGAGGAAGTCGGTCCGGCTGGGGCTCCCGCCCTCGATCGTCACCAGGCGATTCACGGGATCGCGGGTGACGGTGACCGGGTCGAACCGCACCCCGCGGCCGACGTTCACGGACACGCTCGTCGCGAGACCGGTGGCGAACTTGCCCGAGATGCCCTTCACCCAGAGCGTGCTGCCGCCGAAGCTGAGGAACGGCTTCCGCTGCGCGGCGGCCGGCAGGAGCGCCTGCAGGCTGGTGGCGTTGACCATCGCCTCGCTGAGCGGGGCGCCCCCGCCGGACAGGATGGCCGCGTCCAGCAGGCCGGTGAGGAGGACGCTGGACGGCGAGAGGCCCACGCCGGCGAGCAGGCCGCCGGGCAGGCCTTTCACCTGCGCGCGGGTGATAAGGTTGATCCCGTACTTCAGGTCGTACGTGCGCTCGGCGGCCTCCCGGTCGAGGTGCGCGGCCACGCGCTCGTGCAGCTTGAGGCCCGTGCCGGCGTTCTCGGGCGGGACCAGCAGGAACAGCGGCCGCGCCAGGTCCAGGTCGGCGAGGGGGGTGCCCTTCAGGTCGCCCCGCAGCGCGGAGAGATCGAAGGTCGCGTCCGCGGCGAGCGCGGCGTTGTACTTGCTCTGCCCCGGCCCCTTGAAGAGCGCTCCCGAGAAGGGAATGCTCTGCAGCGTCATGTCGCCGACGATGTAGCCGTTGCCGAACGTGACCTTCTGGAACTTCAGGGCGTCCAGGCCCGGCATCTTCCAGTCGGTGAGCTGCGCCAGGCTGGTCTCGGTGTAGATGGTCACCTCGTACTGCGGCGGCTTCCCGGGCAGGAGGAGGGCCGTGAAGTCCCGGGGCGCGCTGCCGGCCACGCGGTACTGCCCCTGCAGGCTGTAGCGGGCCTTCCTGCGGCCCTGCGCGTCGATGACGCCGAGGAAGTCCACCTGCGTGATGGCCGCGTCCGCGACGGGCAGGCGGAGGAAGCTGGCACCGGGCGCGCCGCTGTGGGCGGTGATGCGCACCTCCTGCTGCAGCGGATCACGGGTCACCGTCACGGGGTCGAGCTTCAGGCTTCCCCCGGGGGTCAGCGTCGCGGTCACGCTCGTGGTCAGGCCGGTGGCCATCCTCCCCGACTGGCCCTTCATCCATAGCACTGCCTCGCCGAACGCGAGGTGGGACGGGGCGTCTTCCGGCGCCAAGGCGCCCAGGCGGACTTTCAGCGACAGCGCGTCCACGGCTGTGGCTCCCGGCCTGGCCTTGGCGGCGGTGTCGTACCCGCCTGTGAGCGCCAGGTTGGAGGAGGCCAGGCCCGTCTTCTGCAGCAGGCCGGCGGCATCGCCGAGGACGCTCGCACGGCTCATCAGGTTCACGCCCTGCACGAGGTCCGCCGTCGGCACGCCCACTTGATCGGCCAGCGGCCTCGGCAGCTTGATCCCGCGGCCCGCGTTCTCCGACGGGACGAGGATGAAGCCAGGCTTGATCAGCTCCAGGTCCGCCAGCGGCCCGCTGTCCAGCGCGCTCTTCAGCCGGGGCCAGTCGGGCAGCTCGCGCTGGAGGCCGGCGAGAACCTCGCCCTCCAGCGCCGCGAGCAGCTTCAGCGGCTTGAAGGTGTCGCCCGAGAGCAGGCCGACGTTGAACTTCGCCTGTCCCGCGCCCCGGAAGAGGACGGCCGTGAAGCTCATCCCCTTGAGCGTGAGCGTGCCGCTGGTGTAGTCGCCGAAGGTCGCCACGCGGGTCAGGGGCAGGGGGCCCAGGCCTGGCACGTCCCAGCCCGCCAGCTTTCCGAGCGTAAGATCGGCGGCGCCCGCCGGGGGCACCATCAGGGCCAGGCCGCTCATCGTGAGCCAGAGTCCGAACAGTGCGCACAGCCACGGCCGGCGATGTATGAGCCCCATGGGTGCCTGCATGTACGCGTCCTCCCGTGCTCGCCCGGACGGCGAGGGCTATGGAGAAACGGCTGGGCGCGGCGCGGGGCGGCGTGGATCCCGGGCAGCCACGCCGACGCAGTCGTGAGCCTCGTCGGCGATTCGATCGGCGAGGAGGCCGGGCAGCGCATCGGCGGCACGCCAGGCGCCTGAAGGGCTGCTCGCTCGCCAGGCCCTCGGGGGGCGGAGCCCCCCCGGCCTGGGCGCGGGGCGGGCGTTTCGTACCTGCTAGGGCGCCCACCAGGGATCGGAGGGCTGGGGCGGCTCGCGCAGCTCCGGCATCCGGAAGGCTCCCGGGGCGGGGAGCGGACTGCTGAGCCCCGGCTGCCAGATGTACGGGGTGACCAGGACGAGGACTTCTTGCTTGTCGGCCTGCTCGACCTGCCGGGCGAACAGGAGGTTCAGGAGCGGCACCTTGCGGAGCCAGGGGAATCCGCGGTTCTCGCCGCTCCGGCGGTCCAGCACCAGCCCGCCGATCACCACGCTCTGCCCGCTGCCGACCTGCACGACGGTCGTGGCCTGGTTCTTGTCCTTGATGACGGCGATGTTGGGAGACCCCGTGCTGACGAACTGGGAGTCTTCGACCGCCACGGCGAGCTGGATCTTCTCGTCGGCGAGGACCTTGGGGAGCATGGTGAGGCGAATGCCGCCCTCCACGGGCTCGGTGGCGGTCACCACCACGCCGCCGCTCACCTGCTGGGTGATGACGTGCCGCTCGTCCCCGATGGCGATCCTCGCCTCGCGGTTGCTGACCGTCATGAGGTAGGGCCGCGAGATGAGCCGGGCCCGCGAGGTGTCCATGAGGGCTTCCAGGACGACCTTGAACCTCGTGATGGCCCCAGCGTTCTGCAGATAGGCGAAGGTGATCTGGCTGGCGTCGAGGACGCTTGCCGCGTCCGCGGTGCGAGCCCTGAAGTCCGTCAGGTCGGTGCCCAGCTCCAGGAGGCTGCTGCTGTCCAGCTCGACCACCAGGACTTCGATGAAGACGTGCGCGGGCTCCCGGTCCGCCTGGCGAAGCAGGCCGGCCGCCTTCCGGACAGCGGCGGGAGGCCCCAGCAGGGCGACGGCGTTCCTGGAGGGCTCCTCCGCCACGCCCACGGCCACGTCGGAGGGCACGCCCGTGTAGATGGAGTGCAGGTAGGCGGCGGCGGTGTCGGCCGGCGTGTGGTGCAGGGCCAGGCTGGTGGAGACCACGCCCGGGCGGGCCCCTGCGGATGGGCCCTCGCCCTCCGCCTTGGCCTCCGGCGCGGCGGGCGCCGCCTCGGCCTCGTCAATGACCAGCAGGCCGTCCCGCTCGGTGGCCGTCAGCCCCTGCGTCTGTAGGAGCACGTTCAACGCCCGGACCAAGGGCAGGTTCTCGAAGCGAGCCGTCACCCGGCCACGGAGCAGCGCCTCGCGCGCGAGGAGGTAGGGAACCTGCCGGTCCTCGAGCAGGCGGTACACCACCACGGAGAGCAAGGCGCGCTCCAGGTGCACGCTCACCATCCGGTCGGGCGTCACGTCCAGACGAAGGATGCCATGCTGCTGGCGCTGGCGCTCCTGCTCGAGCGCCAGTGCATGCTGCTGGCGATAGGCGTCCATCAGGGACCGGAGGTCGGGATCCTCCAGGACCTTGCGCTGCCCGTCCATGCACCCGGACAGCGCGAGGAGCGCGAGGGCCAGGCAGGCGATCCGGAGCGGCAGGAGGGGGTGGGGTGA
>JBHGAX010000364.1:0-3916 GCA_041946635.1 Methylomirabilales bacterium (SeqCode) | reverse complement strand
CGGGGTACTTGAGCGGCTTGTCCTCGCCCTCGGTCACGGAGATCATGACCACGCGCATGTCCTCGCCCAGGTCGTAGCTGGCCGGGCAGACCAGGTTCCCCACGTTCTCGATGACCAGCACGTCCAGCGCGTCGAGCGCCAGCCGGTCCTTGGCGCGGGCCACCATCTCGGCATCCAGGTGGCACACCGTGCCGGTGGCCACCTGCACCGCGGGCAGGCCGGCCTCCCGCAGGCGGCGCGCGTCGTTGTCCGTGGCCAGATCGCCCACGATCACGCCGAGCCGCAGCCGGCCGGCGAGGTCGGCAGCCGTGCGCTCGAGGAGCGTGGTCTTGCCCGCGCCGGGCGAGGACAGCAGGTTCACCACCCGCAGCCCCTTGGCCTGGAAGAAGCCCCGGTTCCGCTCGGCCAGGCGGTCGTTCTTGGCCAGGATGGCCTCGCGCACGTCCACGTGCACGTGCGGCTCCGCCGCCTGCGCCGGCGGGCGGGGGTGCGCATGCTCGTGGGTGTGGGGGTGGGCGTGGTCGTGATCGGGCCCGTGCGGGTGCTCGTGCTCGTGCGGGTGGTGGACGGTCGCGCTCCTCCCGTCCGCGATGCGCACGTCGCCCACGATGCCGCAGCCGCACTGCTCACACATCTAGGATACCTCCAGCGAGGTGAGCTCCATCTCGCGGCCGGCGCGGATGTCGGCGCTCGGCCGCCGGCAGCCCGGGCACTCGCAGCAGTAGTCGGCCGGCTCGAACTCCCGCCCGCAGCCCTCGCAGTAGCAGCGGAGCGGGACCCGCTCGATCGCCAGCCTGGCGCCCTCCGCCATGGTGCCGCGGGCCACGACGTCGAACGCGAACTCCAGGGCGTCCGGAACGACGCCGGACAGGTCGCCGATCCGCATGCTCAGCCGGTGGATCTGCTTCGCGCCCGCCTGCTTGGCGTGCTGAACGGCGAGGACGAGGGTGTCCTGCATGAGGCTGACTTCGTGCATGGTGGGGTCACTCTGCCACAAAGATCGGGCCGGGGCAAGCGGCCGCGGGCCGTTGTCCGGGCGGCGTGCCCGCCGCGTCAGACAAGCGGGCGCCGCACGGCTTGGCCTTTCCCGGCGGCTGTGATAGCGTCACAGCCGCGGCGGCCAGCCCGGAGACCGGCCATGTCGCTTCGGCTCAAGATGATCCTGGGCATCGGCGCGATCCTGGTGTCCGTCATCCTGGTGTACGCCCTGGTGGCCCTCCGGCACCAGGCCAAGTATCAGCATGACCTCGCAAGACACCAGGCCGAGCTGATCGCCGCGGTGGCCGACCGGGCGCTCGCCCGGGCCATGGGGCTCGGCGAGACGGAGGCCGTGCAGGCGATCCTCTCCCGCATCGGGGAGCACGATGTGCTGGCGGGCATCCGGATCATCGACCCCGACGGGCGCGTGCGGCGCTCGAGCCTCCCGGGCGAGATCGGCCGGACCCTGCGGCGAGGCCCGCATGCCGGCAGCGCGAGCCCTCCCCAGCCCGTGTGGGATTTCCAGGCGGGCTGGGTGGGCGTGTTCCGGCCCATCTTGAACGGGCCGCCCTGCGCCGGCTGTCACGCGGCGGACCGGGAGATCCTGGGGTACCTGAACGTCCTGGTGTCCTTCCCGGCCCTGGACGCCGACCTGTCCTACCACTGGAGCGTCCTCATCCTGGCGGCCGTGGTGTCGTTCTTCGCCACGGGCGCGCTCATCGCCGCCTTCTTCAGCTTCTCCCTGGGGCGCCGGCTGGACCTGCTCTCGGCGACGATGAGCCGCGTGGAGGCGGGCGATCTGTCGGCGCGCGTGGAGGACGCCGCGCGCGACGAGCTGGGGCGGCTGGGGAAGAGCTTCAACGCCATGGTCGAGCGCCTCGCCGAGGCGCGGCGCCAGCTCGAGGACCGCCACGCCGAGCAGATCCGGCGCGCGCAGAGCTTGGCGGCGCTCGGCACCATGGCGGCGGGGATCGCCCACGAGATCAACAACCCGATCGCCGGCATGCAGAACTGCGTGCGCAGCCTGCTCAAGGGGACGCGGGACGAGGCGCGCTCCACGCTCTACCTGGAGATGCTCCGGGAGGGGCTGGAGCGGATCGGCCGGACGGTGGGCCAGCTCCTGAACTTCGCCCGGGAAGCCAAGCCCCAGGTCGCCCGCATCCGGCTCACCCCGCTGCTCCAGCGCTGCCTGACCCTGCTCGAGCACGAGCTGAGCGTGCGGGGGATCACCGCGGCCCTGCAGGGGGAGGAGGTCGCCGACCTGCTCGCCGATCAGCACCAGCTCGAGCAGGTATTCCTGAACATCTGCATGAATGCCATCGAGGCCATGCCCAACGGCGGGAGGCTCGACATCGAGGTGCGGCAGCGGCGGGACCCCCACTTCGTGCAGGTGGCCCTGACCGACACGGGGGCCGGCATCCCGCCCGAGAACCTGTCGCGCATCTTCGATCCGTTCTTCACCACGAAGGAGGTCGGGACGGGACTCGGCCTGTCGGTGAGCTACGGGATCGTGCGCGCGCACGGCGGCTACATCGACGTCGAGAGCACCGTCGGACGCGGGACCACGGTCCGGGTGGACCTGCCCGTGAACGGGGGGTGAGGCAATGCGCCGGTCCATCCTCTTGGTCGAGGACGAGCCGATCCTGCGCGTCACGCTGGCGAACGACCTCGCGGAGGAAGGCTACGAGGTCACCGCGGCGGCCGACGGCAACAGCGGATTCGCGCGCGTGCGGGAGGGCCGCTTCGACGCCGCGCTCCTCGACCTGAAGCTCCCCGGCGTGGACGGCCTCACGCTCCTCAAGATGTTCAAGGCGTCGAACCCCCACAGTCCCGCCATCATGATGACGGCCTACGGGACGATCCAGTCGGCCGTGGCGGCCATGAAGGCCGGCGCCGTGGACTACATGCTGAAGCCCTTTCCGACGGAGGAGCTGATCGTCCTGCTGCGCGGCCTGCTGGCTCCCCCGGCCGCGCCCGTCACGGACGCGTCCCGGGCGAAGGTCCGGCGGTGCGGCGAGCTGATCTACGTGAGCCCGAAGATGGCCGCCGTGTGCGAGATCATCGCCACGGTGGCTCCCAGCGACGCCACGGTCCTGATCCAGGGCGAGACCGGGACGGGCAAGGAGCTGGTGGCGCGCGCCGTCCACCGCCAGAGCCGCCGGCGCGAGCGGCCGCTCGTGTCGGTCTCCTGCGCCGCCATCCCCGACACCCTCCTGGAGAGCGAGCTGTTCGGCCACGAGAAGGGCGCCTTCACCGGCGCGATCCGCGAGCGGCCGGGCCGGTTCGAGCTGGCGCACGGCGGCACGCTCTTCCTCGACGAGATCGCGGATCTCGGCCCGCCGGTCCAGGCCAAGCTCCTCCGCGTCCTGCAGGAGAAGGAGTTCGAGCGGGTGGGCGGCGTGCGCACGGTGAAGGTGGACGTCCGCCTCATCTCGGCCACGCGCAAACGCCTGGAGGACGAGGTCCTGGCCGGCCGGATGCGGGAGGACCTGTTCTACCGGCTGAAGGTGATCACCATCCGCCTGCCCGCCCTGCGGGAGCGGAAGGAGGACATCCTGCCGCTGGCCGAGCACTTCGTGGAGAAGTACCGGCGCCCGCTGGGCAAGGAGGTGCGGGCGCTGAGCAGCGAGGCCACCCGCTACCTGCTCGGCCACGCCTGGCCCGGCAACGTGCGCGAGCTGGAGGCCACGATCCAGCGGGCCGTCACCCTGACGAAGCGCGACGTGCTGGCGGTCGAGGACCTCGTGCCGGAGGAGCAGGCGCCGCGTGGGGCGGCGGCGGACGCGGCCCCGCACCTGCTGAACGAGGCGGTGCGCGACGCGGAGCGGCGCTACCTCCACGAGGTCCTGCAGAGCGTGGGCGGCCAGCGCACGCGCGCCGCGGAGATCCTGGGCATCAGCCGGAAGACCTTGTGGAAGAAGCTGAAGGCGCTGGGGGT
>JBHGAX010000363.1:0-3918 GCA_041946635.1 Methylomirabilales bacterium (SeqCode) | reverse complement strand
GGCGGCGGGGTGGTCCGGAATATCGCGGGCCGGGGGAACCGACGGAGGCGTGGCCAACGGCGTCTCCTTGCCGGCGCGGGTGAGGTGGCACCGCGAACGACCAGTGGGCCAAGTGCGGCGGTGAGGCAGTCGGCGTGCGACAGAGCGGGTGTGTAGCACACCGCCGGGCAGGGCGTCAAGGGACCTTTTCCATTGCTTTTTGGCCAGGGGACTGCTACTAAGAATGCCGGCTATTTTCCCGTCCAGCGCGCGGCGACCCGGCTGCGGCGGTGCTGGAGGAGGATCCATGGCGCGAGTGCTGGTTGTGGACGACGAGCCGGACGCCGTCGAGCTGCTGCAGGAATTCCTCACCGGCAAGGGCTACGAGGTGGTGACGGCGTGCAACGGCGAAGAGGCCATCCGGCGCGTGAAGGCGGATCGCCCCCACCTGATCCTGCTGGATGTCCGCATGCCCGGCATGACCGGGCTGGAAGTGCTGAAGCAGGTCCGCCAGATCGATCAGGAGGTCGGGGTCATCATGGTCACGGCGGTCAACGAGGAAGAGACGGGCCGCCAAGCCCTCGCCCTGGGCGCCTTCGATTACATCGTCAAGCCGCTGGACCTGGCCTACCTCGAGCGGAGCCTCTGGTACAAAGTCACCACCATGCTGCTGTGAAAGGCTGCGCGAAACGTAAGACGTACAACGTGAGGAGCGTGTTTCGCTTGTTACGTTTTGCGTTTCACGTTTGGCGGAGCACTCGTTGGAGGCCGTTGTGACACACGAACCCGATGACGCGCTGAGGGTGCGGCAAGCCGCGTGGGAATCCGGGACGCTGAAGAAGGCGCTGGAAAAGACGCGCGAGCGGCACCCCGAGTTTCACACCAGCGCCGGCATCCCGCTGGAGCGGCTCTACACGCCGCTCCACCTCGAGGGCAGGGACTACCTCGCCGACCTCGGCTTTCCCGGGGAATACCCGTTCACCCGCGGCGTGCAGCCCACCATGTACCGGGGGCGCTTCTGGACGATGCGGCAGTACTCGGGCTTCGGGACGGCGGAGGAGACCAACGGCCGCTTCAAGTACCTGCTGGCGCAGGGCCAGACCGGGCTCTCGGTGGCCTTCGATCTGCCCACGCAGATGGGGTACGACTCGGATCACCCCATCGTCACCGGGGAGGTGGGGAAGGTCGGCGTGGCGATCGATTCCCTGGCCGACATGGAGCGACTGTTCCAGGACCTGCCCCTGGAGCGCGTCAGCACCTCCATGACCATCAACGCCACGGCCTCCGTCCTCCTCGCCATGTACATCGCGGTGGCCGAGCGCCAGGGCGTGCCCCGCTCGGCCCTGAACGGCACCATCCAGAACGACATCCTCAAGGAGTACATCGCGCGGGGCACCTACATCTTCCCGCCCGCGCCCTCGATGCGTCTCATCACCGACACCTTCGCCTTCTGCGCGGCGGAGCTGCCCAAGTGGAACAGCATCAGCATCAGCGGGTACCACATCCGGGAGGCCGGCTCCACCGCGGTCCAGGAAGTGGCGTTCGCGCTGGGCGACGCCATCGCCTACGTCGAGGCGGCCCTGGCGGCCGGGCTGGCGATTGACCGCTTCGGGCCGCAGCTCGCCTTCTTCTTCAACGCGCACAACCACCTCCTGGAGGAGGTGGCGAAGTACCGGGCGGCGCGGCGCCTCTGGGCGCGGATCATGCGGGAGCGGTTCCACGCCACCGACCCGCGCGCCTGGATGCTCCGCTTCCACGCCCAGACCGCGGGGTCCACGCTCACGGCGCAGCAGCCCGAGAACAACGTGGTGCGGGTGGCGCTCCAGGCCCTGGCCGCGGTTCTGGGCGGGGCGCAGAGCCTCCACACCAACTCCCGGGACGAGGCGCTCGGGCTGCCGACGGAGGACGCCGTGCGCATCGCGCTGCGCACGCAGCAGATCCTGGCGTACGAGTCCGGCGTGGCGGACATCGTGGATCCGCTGGGCGGCGCCTACGCGCTGGAGGCGCTGACGAACCGCATCGAGGAGGAGGCGCAGGCGTACCTCGACAAGATCGACCGGATGGGCGGGATGCTGCGGGCCATCGAGCTCGGGTTCGTGCAGCAGGAGATCCAGGAGGCGGCGTACCAGGCCCAGCGCGCGTTCGAGGAGAAGCGCCAGATCGTCGTGGGCGTGAACCAGTTCGCCGGCGAGGCGGCGAAAGTGCCCCTGTTCGTCGTGGACGAGCGCGTGGCGGACGAGCAGGTCGAGCGGCTGCGGGCACTTCGCGCATCGCGGGACCAGGGCCGGGTCCAGACGACGCTCAAGGCCCTCGCCGAGACCGCGGCCGGGAGCGGCAACCTCCTGCCCGCCATCCTGGAGGCCGTGAAGGCGTACGCGACGATCGGCGAGATCTGCGACGCGCTGCGCGGGGTCTTCGGCGTGCATCAGGAGACGGTGGTCCTGTAGGGCTGCGGAGAACGGAAACCGTACGGAACGAAGGCGGAGTTGTTCCTTCCGTTTCACGTTTCACGTTTTGCGTTTTGTCTCTTCTCCGGCTGCGCTACAGTGTGCCGGCCTTCCCCCTGGAGGCTGGGGAGCGGCCGGGCCAGAGTCGCCGGCTCATATAGAAGGGGAGGTCACAGCATGCAAGCTGTCGTGCGCGGCGCGCTCGCCGCTGTGCTGGCGGTGGCGGTCCTGGCGGGCGGCCGGTCGGCACTGGCGCAGGAGCCGGCCTACGGCGGGGCGGCCGCCGAGCTGGCGGAGCAGATCGCCGCCGCCTTCCCGAAGGTCAGCGGCCAGATCATCGGCCTGGAGCGGGAGCGCATCCTTCTCGACCTGTCGGCGAAGGACAAGATCATCCCGGGCCTCGAGCTGCAGGTGTACCGCCCCGGGCAGGAGTTCAAGCACCCCTACACCGGCCAGTCGCTCGGCAAGCTGGATCGGGACGTGGGCCGGGTCCGGGTCATCGAGGTGCACGGGGGCTTCTCGGTCGCCGAGGTGATCCAGCAGACGGAAGGTACGATGGTGCAGCAGGGCGACCTGGTCCGCGTCACGTCGGCCCGGGTGATCCTGGCCCTGCCGAACGTGGACGTCTCCGACGTGGCGGGCGCCAACACCCGCTCCGTGACGCGCGACCTGGTCAACGCCCTGGTCAAGACGAATCGCTTCGAGGTGATGACCGACCAGCGCCTGCGGGCCGCGGTGGCCGAAGAGAAGATCCAGGTCGGCGACCAGTTCAACGACCCGGCCGTCCTCCAGGCGCTCTGGAAGCGGCTGCGCGTCTCGGCCGTCCTCCTGGCGAAGCTCACCCTGCTCGAAAAGGCCGTCCAGTGGGACGTGCAGCTCGTCTCCACCGTCCGGGGCGATTCCATCATGCTCGCGAGCGCGGAAGTGAAGGGGATGACGCCCCGGGCGGGCGCGTCCGCGTCGCGGGCAGGCACAGCCTCCCTCCTCGGCCGCGATGCGCCGCGGATCGACCAGATCGCCCTGCGATCGCAGGAGATCCCCTTCAAGGCGATCGCCCTGGCTGCGGGCGATCTCACCGGCGACGGGACCACCAAGCTCGCCATCACCGACGGCCAGGGCCTCTATATCTACGATCTCGACAAGAATGGGATCAAGCTGCTCTGGAGTGCACCGGGCATCCCCACGGACAACATCCTCTCCGTGGATGCCGCCGACATCAACGGCAATGGCGTGCCCGAGATCTTCGTGACCAACTACTCGAGAAACCAGGCGCGCTCGTACGTGCTCGAGTACCAGAAAGGCAAGTTCACGCGGGTGTCCGAGGAGATCCCGTTGCACTTCCGCGTCCTGGAGGGGCCGGCGGGCACGCCGCAGCTGTACGGGCAGGCTGCGGGGAACGACCGGCCGTTCGATGGCCCGGTGCGGCGGTATCACTGGCAGGGGAACCGCTACGTCCCGGCGGAGGCGGTGGCGCTGCCCAGGCCGTTCAACC
>JBHGAX010000362.1:0-3928 GCA_041946635.1 Methylomirabilales bacterium (SeqCode) | reverse complement strand
AGCCGTGACGCCCCCGTTCGCGACCCACGCACGCGGCCTGCAGCCAGCGCTTCCCGCCGTCGGGTGGCCCGCGGTGGTCGGGGGCCGGCTCGGCCGGCATCAAGCCCAGCATGCTGACACTCGCCCGCCGCATTCCGGCCGCCCTCCTTTCTGCCGCCCGGTGTGCATTCACTCGGGAAGCCTCCAGCCTGGCCGCCCGGCTACCGGCATGGCCTCCTCCTTTCACCTGCTGCCGTGAGGCGCTAACGGGCTGCAGGTTCCCTCGGGCCTCGCTTCATTTTGGAAGAGCGGGGTTGGCACAAAGCACGCAGAATCGCCGACTTGGCATATGTCTGCCCTCCCAGCCCGCGCGCTCAAGTGCCCGGCAACAACCGTTCCGCGTTGCGGACAACTCGTGGCCATGGGGGCGGCATACGTAATTGCTGCATGGTCGGCAGGAAAGTCTTGCTGGGAGCCGGACCGCGAGGCCGGGACGGCGAACCATGCATCCCGGCCCCAGCAGGAGGGAGGTAGACGCGATGGCAGGACCGCAGGTCGCCACCGAACCCTACAACTACGACACGTTTCGGCGGCACATGATGCAGGAGGACATGCACTTGCCGGTGATTCACCGGAAGCCCGGGAAGAATCCGTGAGCGGCGGGCGGCGAGCCGGAGACGCCTCGGCGGCGCCACGGCCGCGTATCTTGAGCGTCGGCACCGCGCACCCGCCCGAGCGCTTCACCCAGGAGGAGCTGCTGGCGCTGGCCGGGTACAGCGACCCCCGGCGCCGCGGCTTCTTCCTGAACAGCGGCATCGAGGGTCGCTACCTGGCCATCGACCGGGCCGGGTTCCGGCCCGACGAGAGCCTGGACGCGCTGCAGGCGCGGTTCCGCAAGGCGAGCGTGGACCTGGCGTGCCGCGCCCTCCAGGCCGCCCTCGACAACGCGGGTCGCCCCGTCCGGGACATCGACTTCCTGGCGACGACCACCTGCACCGGCCGGCTGTGCCCCAGCCTGGACGCGATCCTCATCCGGGAGCTGGGCCTGCGAAGCGACGTGCAACGCGTCCACGTGGGCGACACGGGGTGCGCCTCGGCCGTGGTCGCGCTGCAGCAGGCCTGCAACTACCTGGCGGCGTTCCCGGACCGCCTGGCGGCCGTCGTCGCGTCGGAGGTCTCCTCGACGAGCTACTACCTCGACGACGCCATGGAGACGGCCGTGGCCAACGCCATCTTCTCGGATGGCGCCGGAGCCCTGCTCCTCGGCCCGGCGGGGCCAGGTCCAGCCGTGATGGCCCACCACACCCTGCTGCGGCCCGCGTACCTGGACCTCATGGGCTTCACCTTTCCGGGCGGGCGCGCGCGCATTCTGCTTTCCAAGGAGATCCGGCAGGTCGCGGCTGAGATGCTGGGTGCCCTGACGGCCGAGCTCCTCCGGGCAAGGGGCCTGCCCCAGGAGGCGATCCGCCACTGGGTCCTCCACTCCGCCGGGTATCGGGTGCTGGATCGGGCCCAGCAGCAGCTCGGCCTGCCCGAGGCCGCGCTCGCCGCCTCGCGCGCGGTGCTCCGCCGGTTCGGCAACATGTCCTCGGCGACCGTGCTCTTCGTCCTCCAAGAGGTCCTCCGCACGCACGCGCCGCAGCCCGGGGACTGGGGCCTGCTCGCAGCCCTCGGCCCCGGCTTCGCCGCCGAGGGCGCGCTCCTGCGGTGGTGAAGGCCTCGCGGCTCTGCGCCCTGCGGTAACGGCGTGCCCGGCGAGGGACGCGGGCCCTGTGACCGTCGATGAGCGAGCATGAAGGGATCACCATGCGCCGATCGCTTGCGGAACAGTCCATCGTCATCACCGGCGCCTCCTCCGGCATCGGGCGGGCCGCCGCGCTGGAGTTCGCCCGGCGGGGCGCCTCGGCGGTCCTGGCCGCCCGCAATCGCGTCGCCCTCGAACACGTCGCCGAGGAGATCCGGGAGTCCGGCGGCCTGGCCCACGTGGCGGTCACCGACGTGGCGGAGTGGGACCAGGTCCAGCGGCTCGCCCAGGAGGCCGTGAACTGGTTCGGCCACATCGACACCTGGGTGAACAACGCGGCCGTGAGCGTGTACGGTACCGTGGAGCAGCTGACGGCGGAGGAGATCGGCCGCGTCATCCAGGTGAACCTGCTGGGCCAGATCTACGGGATGAAGGTGGCAGCCGCGCAGATGAGGCGCCAGGGAGGCGGGACCATCATCAATGTGGCCTCGGTCTTGTCCGAGCGCGCCATTCCACTGCAAGCCGCCTACTGTGCCGCGAAGCACGGGATCAAAGGCTTCACCGAGGCGCTGCGCCTGGAGCTCGAGCGGGAAGGAAGCAAGATCGCTGTCTGCCTCGTGCTTCCCTCCTCCATCAACACCCCACTCTTCCAGCACGCGCGGTCCAAGATCGGGGTGGCGCCCATGCCCCTCCCTCCGGTGTACGAGGCGTCGGTCGTCGCGAGCGCGATCGTGTTCGCGGCCGAACACCCGCGCCGCCGGATCGTCGTGGGCGGCGCCGGCAAGATGCTGGAGCTGGCAGAGAAGCTCAGCCCGCGCCTCCTGGACCGCTTCATGCTCTCCCGCGACCGGTTCGTCAGGCAGCAGCGCACCGCCCGACGCGATGAGGGTCGGGACAATCTCTTCCAGCCCCTGACCGGTCCCGGCTCGAGCACCGGCGAATTCGGGGAGATTGCGAAGTCCACGAGCTTGTACACGCGGGTCTTCGAGCTGCATCCCGCCGTGAAGCGGGTGGTGCTTGGCGCCGCCCTGGCCGGCGGGCTGGGGCTGCTCTGGCGACGCCGAAACGGCGGAGACGACGAGAGTGCTCAGGATGCCCCATGACACCCTGATCCGGCTCCGCCCCCGGGGCGACACCCTGTTTGTCCATCAGAACCGTACGGTGCTCGCCACCGGACGCGACGGGTTCATTGACGGGGGCGCCTGCTGCGGCCTGTTCGTCCAGCAGACCCGGCTCCTCTCGCGCTACCGCTACCGGGTCGACGGCGAGGCCCCCCTGCCGGTGGCCCTGTCCGCGGTCGAGCCCCACACTTGGCTCGGCTACTACCTGCTCCCCGTCCTCCGGACCCCTGAGGGGGCCGCCGGCGGGACCGGCGGGCGCGTGGGCGCGCCGGGCGCCGCGCAGCACGCCGTGGAGCTGAAGCTCTCCCGGAGCGTCGGCGACGGGCTGCACGAGGACGTGGACGTCACGAACTTCACCCAGGAGCCGGTGACGCTGCGCCTGACGCTGGAGGTGGATGCCGACTTCGCCGACCAGGAGGAGGCGCCGGGGAGCCGGAGGCAGCAGGGCGAGCGCACGCGCGAGTGGCGGGAGGTGGATGGGAGCGCGTGGGAGCTCCGCTTCGACTACCGGATCGAGCATGCCTACGACCGTCAGGGGAACACCGGGACGGCCAGGCTGCACCGGGGCGCCATCCTGCAGCTCACGCGTGCGGATTCCGTGCCGCAGCACGAGGACGGCGTCGTGGCCTTCGAGCTGAGCCTGCCGCCCCGTGGGCACTGGCACGCCTGCGTGGCCCTCCTCCCCGTGATTGACGGGCGGCGGCTTACGCCCGGTCGCGGCTGCCGGCCCTTCGGCCTGGTGCAGGGCGGGTACGACGAGAAGCGAGAGGCGTTCCTCGCCGAGGCGACCGGCTTCCGCTCGAGGGAGAGCGAAACGTCGGCGCCGATCGTCATCGGGGCGCTCCGCCAGGCGGAGAAGGACCTGGCCGCGCTGCGACTCTATGACTTCGACCACGGAGAGCGCGCCTGGACCCTGTCGGCCGGCATCCCTATCTACGTCGCGCTCTTCGGCCGGGACGTGCTGACGGCGGCGTGGCAAGCGGCCCTCGCCGGGCGCGAGCCCATGAGGGGCAGCCTGCGCGAGCTGAGCCGCTGGCAAGGCACGGAGGTCAACGACTGGCGGGACGAGCAGCCCGGGCGGATG
>JBHGAX010000361.1:0-3978 GCA_041946635.1 Methylomirabilales bacterium (SeqCode) | reverse complement strand
GCCATGGTCTCCCAGAGCTTCTCCGTCTGCACCTTCACGCCGTCCGGGGCCCCCACCACCGCCACCGCCCCGTCCACGACCCGCAGCACGGTGTTGGCGTCGGGGATGAAGGCCGCGAAGCCCGGCGTGTCCAGGAGCGTCAGCCTGTGCCCCTTCCACTCGGCCCAGGCCATGGCGGTGCTGATGCTGATCTTCCGCCGGATCTCGTCCTCGTCGAAGTCCGTGACGGTGGTCCCGTCCTCCACCCGCCCCAGGCGGTTGGTCGCCCCCGCCGTGAAGAGCATCGCCTCCGTGAGCGTGGTCTTGCCCGCGCTGCCGTGGGCCACCAGGGCCAGATTTCGGATCTTCGCCGTCTCGGGTCGTTTCATGATGTCCCTCGCCATCAGCCTTCAGCGGTCAGCGATCAGCGGTCAGCCAGAACCCCGCCTCCCCTGGTCGTTGGCTGATCGCTGATGGCTGATCGCTGATGGCTTCCCAAAAGCAAAGCGCCCTCCCGCGACCGGCGCAGGAGGGCGCAGCTTGCCATCCCGCGGATGGCGACACCCTAGGCGTCCGCGCCTGCCGCCGGCGCGCCCGCCGGCTCTCCGGCCGCGGCCTTGCCGCCGCGGCGCCGCCGCCGGCGCCGGGGCCGCTCGCCCTCCGCCGCGGGCCGCTTGCCCTTCTTCGGCTCGGCCGCCTCGGCCTCCAGGAACTCGATGGCCGCCAGCGGCGCCCCGTCCCCCATGCGGTAGTCCAGCTTGGTGATCCGGGTGTAGCCCCCGTTGCGCTCGCGGAAGCGGCTGCCCAGCGTGTCGAACAGCTTCTGGACCGCCTTGTCCTCCTTCAGGACCTCGGCGGCCTGCCGCCGGGCGTGCAGGTCCTCGCGCTTGGCCAGGGTCACCATCTTCTCGGCCACGGAGCGCAGCTCCTTGGCCTTGGCCGCGGTGGTGATGATCTTCTCGTAGAGGACGAGGGAGGTCACCAGGTTCCGCATCATCATCTCCCGGTGCGCCGTCGTCCGCCCGAGCTTGCGTCCCGCTCGCCGGTGCCGCATCGTGCTCTCCCTCGGCTCCTAGCCCTTGGCCGCCCGGCGCCGGGCCGCCTCGCCCACCACGCCTTCCAGCTTCATGCCCAGGCTGAGGCCCATGCCGGCCAGGATCTCCTTGATCTCGTTCAACGACTTGCGGCCGAAGTTCTTGGTCTTCAGCATCTCGGCCTCGGTCTTCTCCACCAGCTCGTAGATGTAGCGGATGTTCGAGTTCTTCAGGCAGTTGGCGGAGCGCACGGAGAGCTCCAGCTCGTCCACCGGCCGGCTCAGGTTCTCGACCATCCGCTCGCGGGCCTCGTCCACGACCTCCTCTTCCTCCTCCGGCTCCTCGTCGAAGTTGATGAAGATGGAGAGGTGGTCCTTCAGGATCTTGGCCGCGTAGGCCACCGCGTCCTGCGGCAGCACGGAGCCGTCGGTCCAGACCTCCAGGATGAGCTTGTTGTAGTCGGTGGCCTGGCCGACGCGCGTGTCCTCGACCTGGAAGTTCACCTTGCGCACGGGGGAGAAGAGGCTGTCGATGGGCAGCACGTCCACGGGCATGCCCTCGCGCTTGTTGCGCTCGGCCGGCACGTAGCCGCGCCCGTGGCGGACCTCCAGCTCCATGTCCAGCTTCCCGTCCTTGTCCAGGCTGCAGATGTACAGGTCGGGGGTGAGCAGCTCCACCGCGGCGTCCGGCGTGATCTGGGAGGCCCGCACCTCGCCCTCGCCGGCGGCCTTCAGCGTGAGCACCTTGGGGTGGTCGGCGTTCAGCTTGAGCCGGAGCTGCTTCAGGTTCAGGATGATGTCGGTCACGTCCTCCTTCACGCCGGGGATGGTGGAGAACTCGTGGAGGACCTTGTCGATGCGGACGGACGTCACCGCGGCCCCCTCGATGGAGGAGAGGAGCACCCGCCGCAGGGAGTTCCCCAGCGTCAGCCCGAAGCCGCGCTCCAGCGGCTCGGCGAAGAACTTGCCGTACGTGTTGGTGAGGGTTTCCAGCTCGTACTCCAGCCGCTTGGGCTTCTGGAATCCCTTGAACTTCTGCATGCGTCGCCTCTCCCGTCGCCCCTACTTCGAGTAGAGCGCGACGACCAGTTGCTCCTGGACGGGGATGGCCAGCTCCTCCCTGCTGGGCAGGCTGAGGACGGTGCCCTTGAACGCGCCCGCGTCCAGCTCGAGCCAGGAGGGCACGCGCCGCTTCTTGGCCCCCTCCAGCGCCGCCAGGATCTGGGCCGCCTCCCGGCTCGCGGGGGCCACCTCCACCACGTCCCGGGCCTTCACCAGAATGGACGGGATGGTCACCCGCCGGCCGTTCAGGCGGAAGTGGCCGTGCCGCAGGAGGGCGCGGGCCTGCGCGTGGGAGGCCGCGAAGCCGAGCCGGTAGCACACGTTGTCCAGCCGCTGCTCCAGCAGGCGCACCAGGTTCTCGCCGGTCACGCCCTTCTGCCCCGCGGCCATCTCGAAGTAGGCCCGGAACTGCGTCTCGTGCATGCCGTAGATCCGCTTCATCTTCTGCTTCTCGCGGAGCTGCAGCCCGTACTCCGAGGCCTTGGACCGGCGCTGCCCGTGCTCGCCCGGGGGGTAGTTGCGCCGCTCCACGGCGCACTTGGCGGAGAAGCAGCGGTCCCCCTTCAGGAACAGCTTCATGCCCTCGCGTCGGCAGAGCTTGCAGACGGGACCGGTGTGTCGTGCCACGCTTGGACTCCTTCGCTACACGCGGCGCCGCTTGCGCGGCCGGCAGCCGTTGTGGGGGATGGGGGTCACGTCCTTGATGGCCGTGATCTCCAGGCCGGCGGCCTGCAGGGAGCGGATGGCCGCCTCCCGCCCGGCGCCCGGGCCCTTCACGAAGACCTTGACCTCCTTCATGCCCTGCGCGATGGCCTTCCCGGCCGCGTTCTCGGCCGCCATCTGCGCCGCGAAGGGGGTGCTCTTCCGCGAGCCCTTGAAGCCGACGCTCCCCGCGCTGGCCCAGGTCACCACGTTGCCCGCGGGGTCCGTGATGGTGACGATGGTGTTGTTGAAGGTCGCCTGGATGCAGGCCAGTCCCTGCGTGACGCCCTTCCCTTCCTTCTTGCTCGGGCGCGTCGGCCCGGGCCGCTTGGCAGGTGTGCCCATGCGCTCCTCGTGTCCCGCCCACGCGGGACGGCAGAAACCCCTACGGCTTGGCGGCGGCCTTGGCCCGCTTGGCGCCGATGCTGGTCCGCTTCGGGCCCTTGCGGGTCCGGGCGTTCGTGCTGGTCCGCTGCCCGCGGACCGGCAGGCCGCGGCGGTGCCGCAGGCCCCGGTAGCAGCCGATGTCCATCAGCCGCTTCACGTCCATGGAGACCTGCCGCTTCAGGTCGCCCTCCACCCGGTGGCCGCCCTCGATCACCCGGCGCAGCCGGTTGGTCTGGTCCTCCGTGAGGTCCTTGACGCGGACCTCCGGCGGCACCTCGGCCTCGTGGAGGATCTTGCCGGCCAGCGACCGGCCGATGCCGTAGATGTACGTCAGCGCGACTTCCAGCCGCTTCTCCCGGGGTAGATCCACACCGGCAATGCGTGCCACGTCGGCCTCCCTGGCGTCCTAGCCCTGCCGCTGCTTGTGCTTGGGATTCTCGCACACGATGCGCAGGACGCCCTTCCGCTTGATGATCTTGCACTTCTCGCACATCGGCTTCACCGACGCCCGAACCTTCACGGTGGCTCCCCTGGGTCCCCCCGCGCGGCGGGGCCCGCGTCACTTGTACCGGTAGATGATGCGTCCCCGGGTCAGGTCGTAGGGGGACAGCTCCACGATGACCTTGTCCCCGGGCAGGATGCGGATGAAGTGCATGCGCATCTTCCCGGAGATGTGGGCCAGGACCTTGTGGCCCGTCTCCAGCTCCACCCGGAACATCGCGTTGGGGAGGGGCTCCAGGACCGTCCCCTCGACCTCGATGGCCTCTTCCTTGGCCATGTTCCCCCGTTCTTCCCCGCCGCCCCGACGGCGGCTC
>JBHGAX010000360.1:0-3993 GCA_041946635.1 Methylomirabilales bacterium (SeqCode) | reverse complement strand
GTGCACCTGGCCTTCCTGGACCAGATGACCCAGAGCATGGGCATCGTGCTGAACACCATCGAGGCCACCATGCGGACGGAGCAGCTCCTGACGCAGAGCCAGGCGCTGGCCGAGGAGCTGCAGAAGGCCAACGCCCAGCTCCAGGACAAGGCCAAGCTGCTGGCCGAGCAGAAGACCGAGGTGGAGGCCAAGAACCGCGAGATCGAGCAGGCCAGCCAGGCGCTCGAGGAGAAGGCGGAGCAGCTGGCGCTCACCTCCAAGTACAAGAGCGAGTTCCTGGCCAACATGTCGCACGAGCTCCGCACCCCGCTGAACAACCTGCTCATCCTGGCCCGCATGCTGGCCGAGAACGCCGAGGGGAACCTGACCCCCAAGCAGGTGAAGTCGGCCGAGACCATCCACTCCTCCGGCACGGACCTGCTGGCGCTGATCAACGACATCCTGGACCTCAGCAAGATCGAGTCCGGGAAGATGGACCTGGACGTGGCCAACGTCCGCTTCACCGACCTCCAGGAGTTCTGCACGCGCACCTTCCGCCACGTGGCCGAGGGCAAGGGGCTGGACTTCGCCATCGAGATCGAGCCGGCCCTGGCCGCCGAGGTGATCCGGACCGACGCCAAGCGGCTGCAGCAGGTGCTGAAGAACCTGCTGTCGAACGCCCTGAAGTTCACCGAGGCCGGGTCGGTGCGGCTCCGCGTCGCCCGGGCGACCCGGGGCTGGAGCCTGGCGCATCCCCTGCTCGCCCGCGCCGAGAGCGTGATCGCCTTCGCGGTGGAGGACACCGGCATCGGCATCCCCAGCGAGAAGCAGCGCATCATCTTCGAGGCCTTCCAGCAGGCGGACGGCACCACCAGCCGCAAGTACGGCGGGACGGGCCTGGGCCTCTCCATCAGCCGGGAGCTGGCGCGCCTGCTGGGCGGGGAGATCCGGCTGAAGAGCGCCATCGGCCGCGGCAGCTGCTTCACGCTCTACCTGCCGCAGGTGTACGCGGTGCCGGGCGCGCCCGTGGACTGGCCCGGGGCGGTGCCCGAGCCCGTCCAGGAGCCGGCCCCCGCGCCCCGGCTGGAGGGCCCGGCTGCGCTGCGCGTCGCGCCCATCGAGGACGACCTGGGCGTGGACGACGACCGCGCCGGCCTCGCGGCGGCAGACGCGTCCCTGCTGGTCGTGGAGGACGACCCCACCTTCGCCCGGATCCTCCTGGACCTGGCGCATGCCCGCGGGGTCAAGGTCCTGGTGGCCAGCCGGGGGGCCACGGCGGTCTCGCTGGCCCGCGAGTTCCAGCCGGGCGCCGTCACGCTGGACGTGCGCCTGCCGGACATGACCGGGTGGACGCTGCTCGACCGCCTGAAGCACGACCCCGCCACCCGCCACATCCCGGTCCACGTCATCTCGGCGCACGAGGGCCACCGGCGCGGCTTCGCGCTGGGCGCGGCGGCATGCATGGAGAAGGCGGCCACCAAGGAGGCGCTGGAGGAGATCTTCGACGTGGTGCAGGAGAGCACGGTGCGCCGGCGCCGGCGCCTGCTGGTGCTCGTGCCCGACGACGCGCGGCGCCGCCTGATCCGCGAGACGCTGGCCGGGCCGGACATCGAGATCCTGGAGGCGCCCGATGGCCCGGACGGCCTGTCCGCCGCCGAGCGCCGCCAGTGCGACGCCGTGCTGCTGGACGCGGCCGGCGGGCGCGGCGGCCTCCCGCTGCTGGAGGCGGTGCAGGAGCGGCTGGCGCCCCGCGTGCCGGCCGTCCTGCTGCTGGGCGCGGGTCCCCTGGCCGAGGCCCAGGCCCGGGAGCTGGCGCGCTGCAGCCGGGCGGGCGTCGTGCGCTACGCGCCGTCCGCCGAGCGGCTGCTGGCCGAGAGCCTGGTGGCGCTCCACCGGAAGGAGGCGGACCTCTCGGCCGCGCAGCGCGAGCTGCTGGCCCGCCTGGGCGGCAGCGATCCCCTGCTCGCCCGGCGGCGGGTGCTGATCGTGGACGACGACCTGCGGAACATCTTCGCGCTGACCAGCCTCCTGGAGCAGCACCAGCTGAACGTCCTGCACGCGGAGACCGGCCGCGCCGGCATCGAGCTGCTGCAGCGGCGCCGGGACGTGGACCTCGTGCTCATGGACATCATGATGCCCGAGATGGACGGCTTCGAGACCACGCGCGCCATCCGCCGCATGCCGGAGTTCGAGAGCCTGCCCATCGTGGCCCTGACCGCCAAGGCGATGAAGGGCGACCGGGACAAGTGCCTGCAGGCGGGCATGTCCGACTACGTGACCAAGCCGGTGGAGGCGGAGCACCTGCTGTCCGTCATCCGGGTCTGGATGACGTGGCGCCACGGCAGCGCCCCCGCCCCGCAGTCCGCGGACGAGCCGGTCAGCCGGTGAGAGGGCCTTCGTGATTCAGACCGAGAGCGGCCTGGCGGCCGTGGCCGTCGGCCAGCCGCCGGCCGGCCGCGTGAAGATCCTGCTGGTCGACGACAACGAGGACAACCTGTTCTCCCTCCAGACGGCGCTGGAGCCGCTGGGCGAGGAGATCCTGCTGGCGCGCTCGGGCACGGATGCCCTGCGGCTCTGCCTGGCGCACGACTTCGCGGCCATCCTGCTGGACGTCCGCATGCCCGAGATGGACGGGTTCGAGACGGCGGAGTTCATCCGCGCCCGCCCGCGCTCGCGCCACACCCCGCTGCTGTTCCTGACCGCCTACCGGAGCGACGAGCAGCTCTTCCGGGGCTACGACCTGGGCGCGGTGGACTTCCTGTTCCGGCCCGTCGTGCCGGAGATCCTGCAGAGCAAGGTGCGGGTCTTCGTGGAGCTGAGCCGCACGGCCGAGCGGCTCCGCGAGCAGGCGGCCACGCTGGAGCGCCGGGTGGCCGAGCGCACCGAGGAGCTGACGCGCTCCAACGCGGCGCTCCGCCAGCTGGCCGCCGCCGCCCGGGAGAGCGAGGAGCGGCTGGCGCTGGCCCTCCACGGCGCCGATCAGGGCATCTGGGACTGGGATCTGCACACGAACGCCCTGACCTGGGACACGCGCTGCAAGGCGATCTTCAGCCTGCCGGCCCAGGCGCCCGTCACCCCGGAGGGCCACCTGGCCCTGCTCCACCCCGAGGACCGGCCGCGCGTCGCCGCCGCGCTGACCGCCGCGCTCCGCGAGCGCCGCGACTTCGACGAGGAGTACCGGGTCCGCTGCCCGGACGGCTCGCAGCGCTGGGTCCTGTCGCGCGGCCGCGGGTACTATGACGAGGCGGGGGTGCCCTCCCGCATGGCGGGCACCGTCATGGACATCACCGAGCGCAAGCGCGTGGAGCACCAGCGCACCCTGCTCCTGCACGAGCTGAACCACCGCGTGAAGAACAGCCTGGCCACCGTACACGCGCTGGCCCGGCAGACGGCCCAGAGCACCGACTCGCCACGGGCCTTCGTCGAGGCCTTCGAGTCGCGGCTCGTCGCGCTGGCCCGGGCGCACGACCTGCTGACCACCGGCGGCTGGGGCGCGGTCACCGTCCAGGAGATCGTGCATCGCACCCTGGAGCCCCACGGCGCGGGCACCCCGCGCATCCTGGCCTCGGGCGACGGCGCGCCCCTGCCGCCCAAGGCGGCCCTGGCGCTCAGCCTGGCGCTGCACGAGCTGGCCACCAACGCCACCAAGTACGGGGCGCTCTCCGTCCCGGCCGGCCAGGTCGAGGTCCGCTGGGAGGTCCTGCCCGCCGGGCCCGCCCCCCGGCTCGTGCTGGACTGGATCGAGCGGCAGGGACCGCGCGTCTCGCCGCCCGCGGCCAAGGGCTTCGGCTCCCGGCTGCTGGAGCGCGGGCTGCGGCAGGAGCTGGACGCCGAGGTCGCGCTGGCCTTCCCCCCCGACGGCGCGCGCTGCCGGATCGCCTTCGCGCTGGAGCCGCCGCCCAACGGCTGAAACACCACGCCCCCCGAGACGTCGCCCGGGGGGCGCGGTGCGTCGTGGCTCGTCCTCCTGTCCGGGGGTGGCGGCGGGAGGCGCGGCCCGCCCGGCCTCCGTCT
>JBHGAX010000036.1:0-17472 GCA_041946635.1 Methylomirabilales bacterium (SeqCode) | reverse complement strand
CCGTGCAGCGTGCCGAAGAAGTTCACCTCGAAGAGCTGCCGCGCCTCCTCGAGCGGCGTGGACTCCACCGCGGCGAAGTAGCCGAGCCCGGCGTTGTTCACCAGGACGTCCAGCCGCCCGAAGCCCTCCACCGCCGCGTCCACCAGTCGCCGCACGGCCGCCGGATCGGACACGTCGGTGGGCAGGCCGCGCGCCTGGCCCCCGGCGGCCCGCAGGCGCCCGACCACCTCCTCCAGGCGCTCCGCGCGGCGGGCCCCCAGCACCACCGCCATGCCGGCCCGCGAGAACGCCTCGGCGGTGGCCTCCCCGATCCCGCTGGAGGCCCCCGTGATTACTGCAACCCGGCCAGCCAGGCGGTTCATCAGCCCTCGATGCTCAGCCGGGACTCGGTCCCCGACTCAACTCGTAACACGTGACGCGCAAGCAAGACGGGAGTCATCGCTGGACGTCGGCCTCGGCCTTCGTCCCCGACCGCCGGCCCCCGGTCCCCGGCCCCGCCTTTCACGCGCCGAACTTCGTGAGGCGCTCGGCGTGCGCCATGATCAGGGGCATCAGCTCTGCGGACCGCAGCCGGCCGAGGCCGCCGGTGCGGCACTCTCGCTCCGAGAAGCCGGCCGCGCGGTCCGGGCGGCACCACTTCGAGGTCAGGAGCACCGGGACCGGGTGCCAGCTATGCGCCTTGAACGCCGCCGGCGTGGAGTGGTCGCAGGTCACCACGAGCACGTCCGGCTTCAGCGCCAGCAGGCGGGGCAGCTCGCGATCCACCTCCTCGATGACGTGCACCTTGTGGTCGAAGCTGCCGTCCTCGCCGTAACTGTCGGTCTTCTTCACGTGAATGAAGAAGAAGTCGTGGCTCGCGTACGCCTGCTCCACCGCGCGAAACTCGTCCGCGATGGTATCCCCCGCCTTGAGCGCCTCCATCCCCACCAGGCGCGCCAGCCCCCGGTACATCGGGTAGACGGCCACCACCGCGGCCCGCACCCCGTAGGTGTCCGTCAGCCGGGGCAGCCGCGGGTACCTGGAGAAGCCGCGCAGCAACACCATGTTGGCCGGCCGCTCGGCGGCCAGGAGCTTCCGCGCCTCCTCCGCGAAGCGGTTCGCCACCTCCGCGGCGCGCCGGGCCTCGGGCCGCTCGGCGTCCACGGGCAGCGGCGGCTTGCCCACCTCCTGGGGATCCGTCTCCGTGAGTCCCTCTTCCAGGCCCTCGCCGCGGAAGAGGACCACGAATCGGTGCTCGCGCACCGGCCGCACGACGAGCTGGACGCCCGGGATGCGGATGCCCTCCAGGCGCGCGGCCAGGCGCGCACCCACCTCCGTCGGGATGCGGCCGGCCCGCCGGTCGGTGATGCGGCCCTGCTCGTCCAGGCTGCAGAAGTTCCCGCGCGCCGCCAGGTCCCGGTCCGTCATGTCGAGATCGATGCCCACGGCCTCCAGCACGCCGCGGCCGATGCGGTACGTCAGCGGGTCGTAGCCGAACAGGCCCAGGTGGCCGGGCCCGCTGCCGGGCGTGATGCCGGGCGCGATGGGATCCGCCAGCCCGAGCATCCCCTCGCCGGCCAGCCGATCGAGCGTCGGCGTGGCGGCCGCCTCGAGCTCGCTCTTGCCGTCGCCGGCCCGCGGGAGGCCGCCCAGTCCGTCCATCACCAGGAGAATGATCTTGCTCTTCGCCGGCCGGGCCAGCGCCTTGAGATCCTCCAGCGAAATCATGCCTATCCTCCCATGAAGTCCACCGCTCCGCAAAACCTGAAACGTCAAACGTAAGCAACCCGGTTCGCCGCATTCCGCGCCAGGTCTCCGGCTCTTCGCTGCTGCCCTGTTCCGCGTTGCGGGTTCTTTTTGTCTTACGTTTGACGTTTCACGCTTTACGTTTCACGCCTCCCCTCTGTCTTCCCGTACACCCGCCCCTCGACCTCCACCGCCATGATCACGGCCGGCTCGTCGGGATCCTCATAGTAGCCGGCGAAGCGCCCGCGCTCGCGGAAGCCCAGGCGGCTGTAGAAGCGCCGGGCGCCGCGATTGGATGCCCGGACGCGCAGCCAGAGGAGCGGGACGTGCAGGCGCCGGGCGTGCGCCTGCACGCGGGCGAGCAGGGCCTCGCCCACGCCCTCGCGCCGGCGCTCCTTCGCGACCGCGATGTTGATGAGGTCCGCCTCGCCCCGGAGCGCGCTCACCTCCACGCCCGCGTAGCCGACGACGGTTCCGGTGGCGCCGTCCTCTGCGACCCACAGGCTGCCGCGGGTGGGCCGGGCCTGGGCGAAGTCGCGAAGCAGGTCCCGAAACACCTCCGGCGGCCAGGCCTCACGGCCGAAGGCCTCACGCTCGATCGCGGCGACCTGTGCCAGATCGCGGGAAGCCATGGGGCGAATGCGAAGGTGGGCTGGACGGGGTGGACCGGGCATCGGCTCAGGCCGGCCAGGAGACGCCGAAGGCGGCGCCCGCCGCCCGGACCTCCTCCAGGACCGGCCGGCTCACCGCGAAGCCGTCGAGCAGCGCAGCCGCGCGCCGCCCGTGCTCGATCTCGCCGGGCAGGAAGATCTCCTCCACGAGCAATCACCCCGCCGCCGGCAGCCGGAAGCGGAACGTGGCGCCCTTGCCCGGCTCGCTCTCCACCTCGATCCGGCTGCCGTGCGCCTCCAGGATCTGCTTCGCCACGGCCAGGCCGATGCCCACGCCCCCGAACTGCCGGGCGAGGGAGCTGTCCACCTGGTAGAAGCGGTCGAAGATGCGCGCGTGCAGCGCCTCCGGGATGCCGATCCCGTCGTCGGCCACCGCGATCTCGACGGCCGCCGGCTGCCCCTCCTCGCGCACCGGGGACGCCCGCACCGCGACGTGGCCGCGCGGTCCCGTGAACTTGGTGGCGTTGTCCACGAGGTGCCCCAGCGCCATGCCCAGCTCCTGCGGGTCGGCCAGCACGGCCGGCAGGCCGTCCCCGCAGTCAACCACGAGCGACAGCTCCCGCTCCTCGGCGCGCGCCCGGAAGCCGTCCACGGCCTTGCGGAGCAGATCGGCCACGTCCACCGCTTCGCGCCGCAGCACCATGTCGCCCCGGTCCAGGCGGACGAAGGCCAGCAGACTCTCGATGAGCGTGCAGAGCCGCCTCCCGCTGTCCGCGATCGCCTGGACGGCGCGCACGCCGGCGGCGGGCAGGGCGCCCATCCCGCCCGCCAGCAGGATCTCGGAGTAGCCCAGTATGGGCGCGAGCGGCGTGCGGAGCTCGTGCGAGATGGCGTTCAGGAAATCGGTCTTCAGGCGGTCGAGGGCCTGCAGCTCGCCGTAGGCGCGCTGGACCTCCTCGTGGAGCCGGGCGTTCTCCACCGCCACCGCCGCCTGCGAAGAGAGGCTCGAGAGGAGCTGCTCGTCCAGCGCCGTGAAGCTGCCCCCGCGCTTGTTCAGCACCTGAAAGACCCCGATGACCTCGCCCCGCGGGTTCCGCATGGGCGCGCACAGGATGGTTCGCGTCTGGTACCCGGTGCGCCGGTCCACCTCCGGGTTGAACCGCGTGTCGGTGTAGGCATCGTCGATCCGGATGCAGGTTCCGGTGCTCGCCACCGCGCCCGCGATGCCGGAGGCGAGGGGAATGCGGATCTCCGTCGGCTCCAGTCCCTCGGCCACCCGCGACCACAGCTCCCCCTTGGCCCGGTCCACCAGAAAGACCGTGCTGCGCTCGGCCTGCAGGAGATGCGAGGTCGTCTGGGAGATGGTGCGGAGGAGCGCGTCCAGGTCCAGCTCGGAGCTGATGGCCGCACCGACCTTCATGAGGCGGGAGAGGCGATCCAGCGTGGTGCGGAGGCCATCGTAGACCTGGGCATTGGCCAGGGCGATGCCGGCCTGGCCCGCCAGGAGCGCGAGCACCTCCTCGTCCTCGGCGGTGAAGGGGCCGGCCCGCTTGTTCAGGACCTCCAGCACCCCCAGCACGTCGCCGCGCCGGTTCGTCACCGGCGCGCAGGCGATCGAGCGGGTGCGGTAGCCCGTGCGCGCATCCACGCTGGCGTCGAAGCGGGGGTCGGCGTGCGCGTCCTCGACGCGCACCGCCCGCCCGGTGGCGGCGACCAGCCCGGCCACCCCCTGGTGGAGCGCGAGTCGCAGGCGCTGCTCGGAGAGCCCGGGGGCCACGGTGGCGGTGAGCTCGCCGGCGGCCTTGTCCAGTGCCCAGAGGGTGGCCCGGTCCGCGTCGAGCACGGCGCAGGCCTGCCGGCACACCAGCGCGCCGAGGGCCGCCCCGTTTGTCTCGGCGTTCGCCTGGCGAATGACTTCCAGGAGGGTGCGCAGCTTTTCGCCGGGAATGCTCATGGCGCCCCCGAGCAGGCGGCTGAAGAAGGCTCATGCGCGGGGAGACCCATCCTCCGGATGGGTTCCCCTCCCGCCTCGGCGCACTGCGGCCGGTGCGCCTCACTCACGCGCCTTGCGGCCGGACCTCCTTGAGTCGCCTGGACCAGGAGGAGGACTTCAGCGTCCGGGGTGAGCTCAGGCGTCCTCGCGCTCCAGGAATCTCTCGGCGTCGATGGCCGCCATGCAGCCCGACCCCGCGGCGGTGATGGCCTGCCGGTACACGTGGTCCTGGACGTCGCCGGCCGCAAAGACCCCCGGGACGCTGGTCTGCGTGCCGCCGTGGGTCGTGAGGTACCCCACCGCATCCATGTCCAGCAGGCCCTTGAAGAGGCTCGTGTTGGGCATGTGGCCGATGGCGATGAAGATCCCGTCCACCTTCCGCTCGGTGATCGCGCCGGTCTTGAGGTTCAGCAGGCGCGCCGCGGTGACCTTGTGCTGGTCCACGTCCAGGATGTCCTGGATCGTGGAGTCCCAGACGAACTCGATCTTCGGGTTCTTGAAGGCCTTCTCCTGCATGATCTTGGAGGCCCGCAGCTTGTCCCGGCGGTGGACGACGGTGACCCGCGTGGCGAAGCGCGTGAGGAAGATCGCCTCCTCCAGCGCCGAGTCGCCGCCCCCCACGGTCATCACCTCCTGGTCCTGGAAGAAGAAGCCGTCGCAGGTGGCGCAGGTGGAAACGCCGTGCCCCATCAGGCTGCGCTCGGCGGGGAGCCCGAGCAGCTTGGCGGAGGCGCCGGTCGCGATGATGAGCGCCCGGCACTCCTCCACGGCGCCGTCCGCGGTGATCCGGAACGGGCGCTGGCTCAGATCCACGGCGCTCGCGTCCCCGCGGCGGAACTCGGCCCCGAACCGCTCCGCCTGCTTCCGCATGTTCTGAATGAGGTCCGGCCCGAGGAGCCCGTCGGGGAATCCCGGGAAGTTCTCCACCATGGTCGTGAGGGTGAGCTGCCCCCCGGCCTCATGCCCCTCGATCACCAGCGGGGCGAGCTTCGCGCGGGCGGCGTACACGGCCGCGGTGAGCCCGGCCGGTCCCGATCCCAGGATGATGACGTTCCGCATGGCACCTCCTCGACATCCTCATTCTGCCTGCTACTCACGCGCCAGGGCGGCGCGCCCGGCCCGACGGTATCAAAGCAGATCGGGAGCGTCAAGGAAGTCCCCGGCCGGCGCGCCGCCAGCCGGGCTGCCTTGCGGGCCGCGACCACTCCGCACAACGACTGATCTCCGCGGCACGGTCGGATTTCCGCTTGACACCGTTGAGGACTGCGGCTATGCTCCGCCCGGTCTGGTAGTCGGCATTCCGGGTGGTTTCCAGCACGAAGCAGGAAGAACCGCAGGAGCGACACCGCCGCTTCTGCGGTTTTTTTTACCCCCGCCGGGCCGCCTCCTGGAGGCGGGCAGTCCAGTGAAGGGAAGGAGGTGTATGAAGTTGCGAGCACGAGGCACGGTGAAATGGTTCAATGATGCGAAGGGGTTTGGCTTTATCGAGCGACCTGACGGCGAGGATGTGTTTGTGCACTATTCCGCCATTCAAGCCGAGGGCTTCAAGACGCTGAACGAGGGCCAGGCAGTCGAGTTCGACGTCGTGAAGGGGCCGAAGGGCCTGCAGGCCGCCAACGTGACCAAGGCGGTGTAGCGCTCGGCGCGTGACACGGCATCGCGGCCCCCGGAGGCAACCTCCGGGGGCCGCGCTATTTTCCGCCCTCGTCCTCGCCCGCCTGATCTAGAGGCTCTGGCCGCCGTCCAGCGTCAGCACCTGCCCCGTCACGAAGTCGTTCTCGATGAGGTAGACCACGGTATGGGCGACCTCGGCCGGCGTGCCCACGCGGCGGAGGGGAATGCGGCGGACCGCCCGCTCCCGCTCCTCCTCGGACGTGCCCTCGGGCAGCAGCACCACGCCCGGCGCGATGGCATTCACCTGAACCGCGGGAGCCAGCATCTTGGCCAGGCCGCGGGTCAGGGCCAGCAGCCCGGCCTTGGAGACGGAGTAGGGCAGGTAGTCCTTCCAGACCTGAGCGCCCGCAATGTCCGCCAGGTTCACGATCTTGCCCCGCCCCAGGCGCTGCATGAGCCGCCCCGCGGCAGACGAGAGCAGGAAGGGAGCGGTGAGGTTCACCTCCAGGTGCTCGTCCCACTGGGCCTCGGTCAGGCCGGGCCACGGCGTCGCATAGAACACCGAGGCGCTGTTCACCAGGATATCCACGCGGCCAAAGGCCTGCGCGGCGGCCTCCACGATGCCGGCGATCTCGTCGCGCCGGGCCAGGTCGGCGCGCACCGCCACCGGCTTTCCGCCGCGTCGCTTCGCCTCGGCCAGCACCTCCTGGGCTTCGCGCTCCGAGCGCCGGTAATGCAGCACCAGCTCCGCGCCGCGCTCCGCCAGCGCCAGGGCGATGGCGCGCCCCACGCGCTTGCCCGCCCCCGTCACGATCGCGACCTTGCCGTCTATGTCCATCGGTCCGAGGTCCGAAGTCCGAGGCCCGAGGTCCGGTGGTCCCCCGTTTCCCTACGCGCGCGGCAGCCGCCGCAGCGCCTCCTGGATGGCATCCGCGGCGGGGAGGCTCTCCGGCGGCACCATGGTGGCGTCCGCCGTCAGGATCGCGGCCTCCTGGACCACCGCCTGGTCCAGCGCCTTGCCGGCCAGGAACCGCTCGACCTCCAGCACGCGGGCCGTCGCCTGCTCGCCCCGCCACACCGCCACGCGCGCGCCGCAGCACGTGCGGCAGTCCTGCTCCATGACCAGGAAGACCGCCGCGCCGCCCGGCTCCCCGCCGTCCCTGCCCGACACGTAGGCCCCCACCGAGCCGGGCACGGGCGGCGGCAGCCGCAGATCCACCAGGAACTCGCAGGGCTGGAGCGCCGCGACGGCTCCCCGGGCGAGCAGCGCCTCCACCCCCATCTCCGACCAGCCGTGCGGGCCGAAGACCGCCGTGGACGCCGCCAGGCACACCAGCGGGCAGCCCACGTGGCCGGCGACCTCCGCCTGTCCGAGCAGCTCGCCGAGGCTCGGCGACTCCGGCCGGTGCGCGAGGGCGCCCAGGCCGTCGAGCAGCATGGGGTAGGCGTGCATGGGCGGGAAGCCCGGCAAGTCCTGGAGCGCCACGGCCGCGCCCAGGCGGAGGCCGAGCCGCTCGTCGAACTCGATGCGGTTCAGCTCGGAGAGGCGCCCGAGGTCCAGGACCATGCGGGGCCGCCCCGGCTCCTCGCTCTCGACGAACAGCTGGCCTCCCCGCATGCGCGCCGCCGCGCGGGTCTCCGCCGCCAGGAGCAGCGCGCCGACCTCGTCCAGACTCTCGGGGCTGAAGCGCTCCACCTGTCCTCCCGCGGCCTCGCCGCCGCGCTCAGGGCTCCCCGCGCGCATGCCAGGCCTCCAGGAAGAGCGCCAGCAGCGCGGTGCGCTCGCGCAGGCTGGGCAGCTCCAGGAATTCCTCCGCGCTGTGCAGGCGGCTGCCGACCGGGCCCAACCCGTCCAGCGTCGGGATGACCTGGGCCGCGCGGCTGCCGTCCGACCCCCCGCCCGTGGTCGCGCCGGGGACGGAGAGGCCCAGCGGACGCGCCGCCTGGTTCAGCAGCCGGAGGAGCGCCCGCGTGCCCTCCGTGGTCTGCCAGGGCGGGTTGGTCAGCTCGCCCGTGAGCCTGGCGCTCGCGCCGGGCACGTGGGCCCGGGCCGCGATGGCGCGAAAGGCGTCGGTCACCCGCGCCGCCTCCGCGTGGCTCCAGGCGCGGAGGTCCACCTCGGCCTCGGCGCGCTCCGGCACCACGTTGGCCCGCTCGCCGCCCCGGACCACGCCCACGTTCACCGTCGTGCCGCGCTCCAGGTCGGTCAGGGCGTGGAGCGCGCAGATCTTGTGGGCCAGCTCCGCGATGGCGTTGATGCCGGCCTCCGGCTGCGAGCCGGCGTGCGCCTGCCGGCCGAAGACCTCCAGCCGGAAGTGCCCCACGCCCTTCCGCCCGATGACGCACTCGCCGCCCGGCCGCGCCGGCTCCAGCACCAGCGCCGCGTCGTGGGCCTTGGCCAGCTCCTCGATGCGCTGCCGGGAGGTGGGCGAGCCGATCTCCTCGTCCGCGTTCAGGAACACGGTGAGCGTCACGTCGCGCACGACCGGGGAGGCCGTGTCCCGCAGGGCGCGGAGCGCGAAGAGGAGCACGGTCAGCCCGCCCTTCATGTCGGCCACACCCGGACCGGTCGCCCGCCGGCCCTCGATGCGGAAGGGGCGCGCGGCCGCGGTGCCGGCCGGGAAGACCGTGTCCATGTGCCCGAGGCAGAGGAGCGCGCGCCCGGAGCCGCCATCGCGCCGCGCCTCCAGGTGATCGCCGCAGGTCTCCTGCGCGTGTCGGCGCACGGCGAACCCGAGCGCCGCATAGGCCTCGGCCAGGCGGTCGGCCACGCGGTTCACGCCGGCCGGATCGTCGGTGCCGCTGTCCTGGTTCACCAGGCTCTCCAGGAATCCGATGGCTTCCGCCTCGTGCGTCTCGGTCCAGCGGAGGATGGCGGCGTCGCGGTCCGTGGTCATGGTGCGGGGCTCCCGTCGGTTCGCGAGCGGCGGCGTACGTCGGGCACGTCGCGGCGAGGTGCGGCCGGAAAAGCAGGCCGAGCGTGGAGGGGGCTACGCTAGCACGGGGCCCCGGGGGCGTCAATGCGGGGAGGGGCGACGAACGGCGGAGACGCTGCGGCCGCAGAGGCACTCACGTCCTGGACGGGCGGCGATGGGGTCCAAGACCGGCTTCCGCTCGGCGCCTCTGCGCCTCGGCGGTTCACGCCTGGGAGGATCTGCGGCGACGGGGCTTCGGCGAGGCGTCGCCCGCCTCCGGGAACAGCGAGGCCGCGGGTCCGTCCGCGGCACCCGCCGCCGGGCGGGGCTCGAAGAAGGGCCGGAACTTGGCCTCCAGCTCGAACAGCTTGGCCGTGTAGTACTCCACGTTCTCGTCCGGCCGCGCGGGGTCCCAGGCGGCCGCCGGCTTCGCGGCCTCGTGCACCTTGACCTTCTTCGAGCTGCCCGCCACGTAGTAGGAGACCTGGTCGCCGGGCTGGTAGGGCCGGCCCGAGCGGAGGGCCAGCTCGTACGCCGCGGCGGGGTTGCGCTTGCCGGCCCGCACCTTCTCCCGGTAGGTGGGCAGGGCGTCCTGCAGCGTCTCCGTCTTCATGAAGCGGCGGACGTCCAGCTCGTGCCGCTGGAAGGCCTCGGCGTAGCGGCGGGTCACCTCCGGGATGCGCTCGGGCCGGTCCTCCAGCAGGTGGCGGAACATCTCCTCCATCCACGTCCGCTGGAACAGCTCCAGCCCGCGCGAGCGAAACCCCGAGCCGGTGACCGAGAGCCGGCCCTCGTAGTCCAGGAGCGCGTAGTTCTTCATCTTGTAGCTGAACATGGCGCGGTAGCGCCCGTCCATCTCCAGGCTGATCCCCGCGGGGAGGATGGCCGACACCTCCGCCAGGAGGCGCTCCTCGTCCTCCGGCGTGCGGACGTCCGGGGGCGCGATCACGTACAGGCCGTCCGTGTCCGCCTCCACGAGCTGCGCGCCGCGCGCGGCCAGGAAGGCGATGACCGCCTGGATGAGCTCCCGGCCCTTGGCGGTCACCCGGTTCGCCACGGCGTAGTCGTTGAAGTGGCCCAGCGGGAAGCCCAGGTAGCCGTAGAAGGAGTTGATCAGGATCTTGAACGTGGCCTGGAGCGCCTCGAAGTGCGCCCGCGCCTCCTCGCTCTCCGCGGCGCGGGCCAGGCGCTTGGCCTCCACCCGGAAGCTGCGCAGGTCGCGCAGCAGGCCGGCGAAGAGCTGCAGCTCGTCGCGGGCCGGCACGTAGTCGAAGGCCAGCATGACCGAGGGGTACAGCGAGGTGACGTCGTAGTGCAGGACGTGGCGGGCCACGCCCTGGTAGGCGATCTCCGTGTGGCCGCCCAGCACCTCCTGCGGCGGCTCGGGCGCCGGGATGGCGTGGCGCCGGCGCAGGTACTCGCGGATGAGCAGGGCGTCGATCTTGGTGGCGTTGCCGCGCAGCGCGGTCGCCTGGTACGAGAAGGGGAAGATCTGCGCCTGGACGAAGTAGCTCCGGCCGAGCAGCGCGCCGAGCGCGCGGGTCTCCCGCGCGTCCTCCCGCACGGACTCCAGGAGGGCGGCCGGGTCGTGCTGGAAGCACCAGGCCGCCCGGTCGGGCGTGAGCGGCAGGCGGTCGGCGCCGGGGAGGCGGAAGTGGCTGGCGATCTCGCGCAGGCCGTACCCCTCCAGGTCGCGCGCCGTCACGTCGTACTGCTGGGCCATCAGCCAGGTGTCCAGCAGGTGCCGCCCCGAGACCTCGAAGCGGCGATAGGCGATGGAGCGCTCGGCCACCTGCAGGCGGCCCGGGTAGCCGCGCAGGAGGCCGTCGCCGCGGCCCAGCCGGAGCTTCAGGCGGTGCCGCTGCGCGCGGGCCGCCAGGTAGGCCAGGCCGTCCCGGAAGAGGCCGTGGCCCTCGATCACGTCGGGGTCGCGCTCCTGCACCAGCCGCTCGAAGGCGGCCAACATCTCGGCCTCGCTCAGGTCTCGGCCGGAGAGGACCTGCTCCCAGCCCGTGCTGTCCGCCAGCGCGATGGCGGTCAGGCGGTCCTCCGCGCGCGCGGCGCTGGGGGCGGGCCCCTCGGCGCAGAAGGCCGCCACGGCAACCTGCATGCGCCGGAGCTCGCCGTAGGGCAGCTCCAGGAAGTGCGTCTGCCCGGAGAGCGTGAGGGCCTGCTGGATCGGGTCGCCGAAGAACAGGAAGGGCGCGCCCGCCTCGTCCTCGCCCCGCGGCGCCAGCCGCTGCAGGTGCGCGCGGGCGTCCAGCGCCTCGCGCCAGCCGGCGAAGGAGACCAGGTAGCGGTAGGCCCCCTGGCCCGCCAGGGGCTCCAGCTCCCGGCCGCCCGGCCAGCCGGCCAGCAGCTCCGGGGAGGCGAGCAGCGCGAAGGGCCGGAAGGGCTCGAGCGCCGCGCGCACCTGCCCGTCCGGGTCGCGGCGGAAGACCCGCAGCTCCGCGTCGCCCGCCAGCTCGAAGGCGAGCAGGCGCGGCACCTGCGCGTGGCCGAAGAGGATCGGGTTGGCTTGAAAGGCCGGCGTCTCGAGGCTCATGCGTCGGGCGGCGGCTCAGGCCTCCGGCTCGGGCACGGGGAAGGCCCGGAGGATGTCCCGGGCCCGCGCCAGGTCGCTCTCCCGCACCAGGATGCGGCGCCGGGCCAGCGGGCCGATCGTGTAGGTGGCCTCCACCGCGTACTGGTTCTCGGCCTTCAGGAGGCACGGGATCTCGTGGGCGGTGAGGAGCGAGCAGACGATCTCCGCCTCCACCGGGTTGAAGACCTCCGCGGCCACCGCCAGGGGATCGTCCGGGACCTCCTCGGCGCCGGGCGGCGGACCGGCGGCCAGGGGGACCAGGCACTCCCCGCAGATCTCCACGCTCGGCACGTATTCGCTCCCGCACACCGGACAGTGCACGGCCTACCTCCGCTCCGGCCGCCCCCGGGGCCCGTCGCCCAGGCTCCGGCGCAGCGCCTGGGCCAGGGCGCGGTCGCTGCCCAGCCGCCCGTCCTCGGCGTCCTGGAGCATCGCCTCGTCCAGCAGGGCGCGGGCCCGGGCCGGCTCGCCGCGCCGCAGGAAGAAGGTCACCTGGCTGAGCTGGCTGGCGCCGGGGTGCCGCTCGGCCAGGCTCCGGTAGACGACCAGCTCCTTCTCGTGGTCGCCCCGCTCGCCGTACACCAGCCCCAGGCGGAGGGCGGCGTGCAGGTGCTGCAGCGAGCCGGGGGCCGCCGCGTCGGCGGCTGCGCGGTACTGTGCGAGCGCCGCGTCCCAGTCGCCCGTCGCCTCGGCCAGCCAGCCCTGATAGTAGTGGCGGAGCGCCGGATCCGCCTCGCGGTCCACGCGGTGGCGAAGCGCCGCGACCATGGCCGCCCGGCTCCGCCGCATGTGCAGGAGATCGCCCAGGCTGTTGTCCGGCCAGGTGACGAGCAGCCCGACGCCGACCCCGGCGCCGCCGAGCCCGAAGGCCAGCCCCACCACCCTGAGCCACCGCCGCGCGGGCCGCATGGCTCACTATAGCATGAGCCGCGCAGTGCACGCACGGCCAAGGCGGACCCGGCCCGCGGCCATCCGCGGGACCGGTCTGCCCCGGGTCCTCAGGCGTCCCGACCTTTTGGCATTTCGCGTTGCGAAAAGGGATAAAACCCGTTAGGTTTCAGCCCGATCCCAGTGCTCCTCTCTGCGTCCTCCGCGTCTCTGCGGTTCGACGCGCTTCCGGCGGAGGGACGGCATTGATCAGCATCAGCAAGCTCTACTGTCAGGGCCTCGCGGAGAGCGACGGGCTGCGCTACGGCCACGGCCACCGAGGCGCTGCGCCGCGCTCGGCGGCCGAGCGGCGGCCGGTCACCGTCTGGAACGTCACGCGCACCTGCAACCTGCGCTGCATCCACTGCTACACGGATTCCGAGGCCAGGCGCTACGGCGGCGAGCTGACCACCGCGGAGGGGAAGCGGCTCCTGGAGGACCTGGCGGCATTCGCGGTCCCCGCCGTGCTCTTCTCCGGCGGTGAGCCCCTGGCCCGCCCGGACCTCCTGGAGCTGGTGGCGTACGCCCGCGGCCTGGGCCTCCGCCCCACCCTCTCCACCAACGGCACGCTCATCACCGAGGAGGCGGCGGCCCGCATCCGCGAGGCCGGCTTCACCTACGTGGGGATCAGCCTGGACGGGATCGGCCCGGTGAACGACCAGTTCCGCGGCATGGCGGGCGCCTTCGACCGCGCGGTGCGCGGCTTCAAGGCCTGCGTGGCGGCCGGGCAGCGCGTGGGCCTCCGCCTGACCCTCACCCGCCACAACGTGGCCAACCTGCACGCCATCTTCGACTTCCTGGAGGCCGAGCGGATCGACCGGGCCTGCTTCTACCACCTGGTCTACTCGGGGCGCGGCGGCCGGATCGCGGGGGACGACCTCACCCCGCAGGAGTCGCGCCGGGCGCTCGACGTCATCCTCGCCCGCACGCGCGACTTCCACCGTCGGGGGCTCCCCAAGGAGATCCTGACGGTCGACAACCACGTGGACGGCGTCTACCTCTACCTGAAGCTCCGCGAGGAGGCGCCCGAGCGGGCGGAGGAGGTGCGGAAGCTCCTCGCCTGGAACGGCGGGGGCCTCTACAGCTCCGGCGTGGGCATCGCGGACATCGACTTCCAGGGCAACGTCCACGCCGACCAGTTCTGGATGCACCGGAGCTTCGGCAACGTGCGCGAGCGCCCCTTCAGCCAGATCTGGACGGACGTGTCGGATCCGCTCATGGCCGGCCTGAAGCACCGGCGCGCGGTGCTCAAGGGCCGCTGCCGGCCCGACATGTGCCGCTGGTTCGACCTGTGCGGCGGCGCCCTGCGGGTGCGCGCCGACCTGGTGTACGGCGACCCCTGGGCGCCCGACCCCGCCTGCTACCTCACCGACGAGGAGATCGGCCTGACGCCCGAGAAGCGCGAGCGGCTCCGGGCCGCCGGCCAGGAGTTCCCGGCCCCCGCGCCGGCGCGCGCGCAAAATTCCGGATCGGACGGACAGGACGGATTCTGATCGGTCGGATCGTCCGATCGGTCCGATCGGTCGGATCACCCGGAGTTCGTTAGCTTGGCGGGCGGAGCTGGAACTTCTCCATGCGGTAGCGGAGGGTCTCGCGCGAGATGCCGAGGAGCTTGGCGGCGGCGCCCCGGTCCCAGCCGGCCGAGGTCAGCGCCTCCAGGATGATCTGCCGCTCCACGTCCTCCAGCACGATGCCGCCGGCCGAGAAGTCCACGTGGACCCCGCCCGCCGCCGTGACGCTCACGGGCGCGCGGTCGCTGACCGCGGGCAGGTCGAGGTGCCGGGGCTCCACGCCGCCGCCCGGGTGGAGGAGCACGGCGCGCTCCATGACGTGGGCCAGCTCCCGGACGTTGCCGGGCCAGGCGTAGCCCAGCACGGCCTTCTCGGCCTCGGGCGTGAGGGCCTTGGGCGGCAGGCCGTAGCGCGCGGCGCAGCGCGCCAGGAAGTGGCGGGCCAGGAGCAGAACGTCCTCCCCCCGCTCGCGCAGCGGGGGGAGCTGGATGGTGAGCGCCTTGATCCGGTAGTAGAGGTCCGCACGGAAGGCCCCCTCGGCGATGGCGGCCTCCAGGTCGCGGTTGGTCGCGGTCACGATGCGGACGTTCACCTCCTTGGAACGCAGGCCGCCGACCCGGCGGATCGCCTTCTCCTCGATGGCCCGGAGGAGCTTGACCTGGAGGGCCAGGTCCATGTGCCCGATCTCGTCCAAGAGCAGCGTGCCGCCCTCCGCCGCCTCGAAGAGGCCGGGCTTGGCGGCGCGGGCGTCGGTGTAGGCGCCCTTCTCGTGTCCGAACAGCTCGGCCTCCAGCAGCGTGGCCGGGATCGCGGCGCAGTTGATCTCGACGAACGGGCCGCCGGCGCGCGGGCTCTGCTGGTGGATGGCCCGGGCCACCACCTCTTTCCCCGTCCCCGTCTCGCCCCGGATCAGCACCGTGGGCACGTCCCCGCGCGGGGACTCCAGCGAGGCGATGCGCTGGACCTGCCGCTTGACCTCGCGCATGGCCGGGGAGTCGCCGAGGAACTCGGCGCCCCGGCCGCCCTGCTCGTCGCGCGCCTTCAGGTAGGAGAGCTCGCGCTGCATGCGGAGGTGCGCCAGCGCCTTCTCCACCACCACGCGTACCTCGTCCAGGTCCAGCGGCTTGGTCAGGTAGTCGAAGGCCCCCGCCCGCATGGCCTGCACCGCCGAGGCGACGGAGGCGTGCGCCGTCATCATCACCACCTCGGTCGCGGGCGAGGCCTCCTTCAGGGCGGGCAGCACCTCCAGGCCGGTCATGCCGGGGAGCTTGACGTCGAGGAGCGCCACGTCGGGGCTGGCCTCGGCGATGAGCCGCAGCGCCTCCTCGCCCGACCCGGCGCGCGCGGTGGCGTAGCCGTGGTGCGCCAGGTAGGCCTCCATGGAGCGGCCCAGGATGGACTCGTCGTCGACGATCAGGATGAGGGCGGGCACGCAGGCTCCTCCAGCGCGGGGAAGGTGACCGTGAACGCCGTTTCTCCCCGGCGGCTCTCGACGCCCAGGCTGCCGCCCTGCGCGTCCGTGAACTTCCTGGCGATGGCCAGGCCCAGACCCGTGCCCTTGGACTTGGTGGTGTAGAACGGCTCGAAGATGCGCGGCAGGTGCTCGGGCGGGATGCCGCTCCCCGTGTCGCGCACCTCCACGAAGACCGGGGGCACGGCGCCGTTGCTGCTCTGCAGGCCGGTGCGCACGGTGACGCACCCCCCGGCCGGCGTCGCCTCCACGGCGTTGCCGAGGAGGCTCAGGAAGACCTGCTCCAGCAGCATGGCGTTCCCCAGGATGCGAGGCAGCCCCGGGGAGAGCTCGGCCCGCACGCGGACGCCCGCCGCCTCGGCGTTCCCGGTCATCAGCCGCACGGCGTCCTGCACCGCCCGGTTCAGGTCCAGGGGCAGCCGCTCCGGACCGGCGGGCCGCACGAACTGCAGCATCTCCTTGAGCCGGCCCTCCAGCCGGTCCACCTCCGCCATGATGGTGCCCAGGTGGGGGGCGGCGTCGCCGCCCAGCGCGGCCACCTGGGCGGAGGCCCGGATATTGGCCAGCGGGTTCCGGATCCCGTGGGCCACGGCGGTCACCACCTCGCCGATGGCGGCCATGCGCTCCGCCGCCACGAGCTGGGCCTGCACGGCCTTCAGCTCCTGGTTGGCGGCGGTCAATTCCTCCGTGCGCGCCGTCAGCGCCCGCCGCTGCTCCTCGATGCGCCGCGCGGCGCCCCGCACGATCCAGAAGAGGGCCAGGTACAGGAGGAGGCCGCCCGCTGCCGCGGAGCCCACCACGGTGGCCTGGCCCCGCCGGATGCTGACGAAGACCTGCCGGGGCAGCTTCCCGATCACCACGACCCCGGCCACCTTCGAGGCGCCCGGGAAGACCACCGGGACGTAGACCTCCACCAGCCGCGCGAACTCGTTCTGCTCCCAGAGGAACAGGCCCGGCCAGTGGCCCGGCTCCAGGTTCACCACGGGCAGGCCGCTGAGGGCGCGGGCCAGGTGCGGGCTGGGGGGCGCGGCGCGCCCCTTCGGGTCGGGATCGTCCGACCAGACGAGGCGGCGGTTCGCGTCGTAGACCGCCATGCGGACGACCTCCGGCATGGCGATGGTCTGCTGGGAGAGCTGCTCCAGCCGCCGCTGGCCGGCGGCGGTGAGCGGGCGGCCGAGGTCGGCCGGTCGGAGGTGCTGGAGGATGGCCGTGCGCACGTGGTCGGCGGTGAGGGCCCACTCGCGCTCCAGCAGGTCCTCCCGGAACTGCTTGGCGAGGAGCGCGGCCAGCGCCGCGGTGAGCAGGCCGATCACCAGGAAGCTGAGGAGGGCGAACTGGCGGACCAGCGCCGGGCCGCTGAGTACCCGCCCGAGGAGCGGAATCCGCATGGCGGGTAGAGAATGGCAGACGGAGGTGACGGCGTCAACAGACCGGCGCACAAAGCAGCGGGCTGCGCCGAACGGCGCAGCCCGCCCACAGGAGCCGGATCACGGAAATCGTGATCGGATCAGGTCACGCGCAGATGGATCATCTGCGTCCCACCGTGTTCACCGAGCCAACCTCCCGATCCTCCGCTCCCTGCTCCTGATGCTGTGCGTCCCGATCCCGGTCACGGTCGCGCCTCCCGGCTTCACGGGCCTTCCCCTCTCGCCGCGCGCCGTGCTCCGCCTCGACCCGGGCGGAGACCGCCTCGCCGTTCACCGTCGCCTGCACCGCGACTTCGCGGATGCTGGGGAGCGCGCTCAGTGCCAGTCATGCCTGAAACAGCTCCCGTCCGCTCTCCTTAGCGCGAATGCGAGCCGGGTGCCACAGCGCCGTGCGCCGAAGGCCGCGTGAGAAGCCCGGCGATTCTGGGAGCTTCGAGAATCGGGGCCTCAGAGCGGTTGTCATCCCGCTGCCGTGTCCTGCCGGGCATTTGCCCCCCGGGGGCATTTGCCCGCCGCTGGAAGAGACGGACGAGGGGACTACAGGACCACAAGACTACAGGACCACAAGACCACAAGACCACGGGACCACGGACCGCAGACGGGGAGACGGAGAGAGGCGGGGAAACGGGGCGGCGGCGACGTTCACGCGGAACGCGGACGTAGGGCGGCGCAGGACCTTCGACGCGGAACGCGC
>JBHGAX010000359.1:0-4018 GCA_041946635.1 Methylomirabilales bacterium (SeqCode) | reverse complement strand
TGGGCGATGATGAACGTGGTGCGGCCCTTCATCAGCCGCTCCAGGGCATCCATGATGGCCGCCTCCGTCCCCACGTCCACCGCGGCCGTCGGCTCGTCCAGGATCAGGATGGGCGCATCCTTCAGGAAGGCCCGCGCGATGGAGACGCGCTGCCGCTCGCCGCCGGAGAGGCGCATGCCGCGCTCGCCCACCTGCGTCTCGTACCCCTGGGGGAGCTGCCGGATGAAGGCATGGGCGTTGGCGGCGCGGGCCGCCTCGAGGATCGCGGCCCGGCTGGCGTCGGGCCGGGCATAGGCGATGTTCTCGGCCACGCTCGCGGAGAAGAGGACCGGCTCCTGCAGCACGATCGCGAACTGCTCGCGCAGGTCGGCCACCCGATAGTCGCGCACATCGCGCCCGTCCAGCAGGATCCGCCCGCCCGTCACATCGTAGAAGCGCGTGAGGAGGTTGACCAGCGTGGTCTTGCCGGCCCCCGTCGTGCCCTTGATGCCGACCCGGGTGCCGGCGCGGACCTCGAACGAGATGTCCCGCAGGACGCGGGCATCCGGCATCTCCGCCCGGTAGGCGAAGGAGACGTCCTGGAAGGCGACGGCCCCGGCGGCCCGGCGCAGGGGAACCGCATCGGCGCGCTCGAGCACGTCGGGGACCTGGTCCAGCAGCGCGAAGGCGCGGTCCGCGCTGGCCAGCGAGGCCTGCAGCTGTCCCAGCTTGCGGCTCACCATCTCGAGCGGCGCGTAGAGCTGCACCAGGTACGCCATGACGATCAAGAGGTTGCCGAGGGTCAGGGTCCCCGCCTGCACGTGCCGGACCCCGATGACCAGCACGGCCGCGGTGCCCGCGGCCATGGTGAGCCCGACGAGCAGGTCGAGGCCGCCCTGCAGCACCGCGAGCTGAAACTGCCCCCGCGCGCCCTGCATGGCGCGATCCAGGAATCGCTCCTGCTCCCGCTGCTCCTGGCCGAACGCCTTGACCACCCGGAGCGCGGCCAGCGTTTCCTGCACCACCGACATGGCGGCGCTCTCGATCTCCCGGACCTGCGTCCAGCGGTGGCGCAGGCGGCGGCCCGAGACGTGCCGGATCAGCGCCAGGACCGGCACGACGGCCAGCGCGACCAGCGCCAGCTGGGCGTCGATCCGGGCCGTGACAGCCACCATGCCGCCCAGCGTGACCGCCGCGGTGAGGAGGGGGGTCACGCCCTGGATGAGGATCCACTGGATGGCCGGGGCGTCGTACTGGATGCGAAACGTCGAGTCCGCCGTGCCCTGGCTGTCGTGGTAGGCCAGCGAGAGGCGCTGCACGTGGGCGAAGAGCCGCGCTCGGAAGCGCAGCACCAGCCGGTCGCCCGTGTAGGTCTCCACGATCCAGCTCGCGAGCCCCTGCAGGTGCGCGAGGAGGCCGATCGCCACCGCCAGGCCCGCGGCCAGCGCGAGAGCGGCCGGGCCGGACGGCCCCACCCGCTCCAGGGGCCCGGGGAGCGGTTGTCCCCCCAGCACGCTGTCCACCGCGATCTTGAGGGGCAACGGGACGAGGAGCGCCAGGGGCGCCGAGAGCAGGCTCAGCCCGCAGATGCCCAGGAGGTGGAGCCAGTACGGCCGCGCGAGACCGATCAGCCGCCGGAGCAGCTCCCAGTCGCTGCGCCGCTCAGCCATGCCGGCCCGGTGAAAGAGGGTGCGCGGCCGCGTCCGGGCCCTTGGCGGCTCTGCGGCTCTGCCTGAGACGATACCGCTCGAGGCTCATCGGACCGCTAATCCTTCAACGCATGGAGGGCGGCCTCGATCGCGGCGGCGCAGGCCCGGGCCACCCGGAGGCCGGTGAGGACCGCCGCCCCGCCCAGCAGGCCGGCCGGCGCCAGGTGGCCCTCGGCCAGGCCCGCCACGGCCAGGGCCGCCGCCAGGCCGGCGCTGCCGAGCGCGACGTGCGAGCCCCGCGGCCACACGCGCACGCGGACGAACTGCCGGCCCGCGCCGTGCTCCTCGATCGCCATGAGCAGGCGCGCGCTCCCCAGTGCGCCGCTCCGGACCTCGAGGTCCCAGGCGTCGAAATCGCCGCCACGCCGGACGGGGAGGCCGGTGGCGCGCAGGGCCGACTCGAGGCTGGCCAGGCGCTCCTCGGCGGAGCGCCAGTGCTCGCTCCAGAGGCTCACCACGTGGCGGCGGAGCGACGCCAGGTGCCCGGGATGGCCCCGCCAGGGGGTGAGGCCCGCCTGCAGGCGGCCGTGCAACCGGGCCAGCGGCTGGAGGAGGTGCAGGACCGCCGCCAGCACCCGGAACGCCAGCCGCGCGCCGGCCCGGGCGCCGGGTGGCGCCGGGGCGCACATCGCGGCGTGCACCGCGTCGACGACCGTGAGGCCCAGGGCCAGGGCGGCCACCGGCCCGGCGTAGCGCAGCGGCGGCCACAGCCGGCCGAGGACCGCCAGGAGGGCGAGCACCCCGATCCCGAGGTACCACTCCGGCATGCGGGGAAGCGCGGCCAGCACGCCGGACGCCGGCTGATAGACCGACTGGAAGGGCGCGCTGCCCCAGGGGCCGTGGTAGATGCGCGACCGCCAGGCGGGCCACGCGGGCCCGCCGTAGATGCGCCCTCCCCAGGTGTAGTGCCCGGCGGCGTTGTACTTCTCCGGCCACTTGCGCTCCAGCAGCGCCTCCGCCTTCCCGTATCCCCGCTGCTGCTTCCAGTAGCCGCGCACGGTGTCCCGCCGGTGGTGCCACACCATCGCCCCGGGGCTGAAGCCGAGCGTCCACCCCCGCTGCTGGATGCGCCAGCAGGCGTCCACGTCGTCGCCCGCCGCCCGGAACTGGGCGTCAAACCCCCCGATGGCCTCCAGGTGGCCCTTGCGGAAGGCCATGTTGCACCCCGGGATGTGCTCCGCCTCCACGTCCGAGAGCAGCACGTGGCAGGGCCCGCCCGGGGCGCTGGCCACCGCCCGGGCCACCAGCCCGTCCTCCGGCGGGGGGACGTTGGGCCCGCCCACGGCGGCGTGCCGCGTGGCGAGGAAGGTGGCGGCGAGGTAGGTGAGCCAGTGGGGGTCGGGGTAGGCGTCGTCGTCCAGGTACGCCACGATCTCGCCGATCGCCGCCGCCAGCCCGGTGTTGCGGGCGGCGCTCAGCCCCTGGTTCTTCGTGCTGATGAGGCGGTAGCCGAACTGGTCGGCGATGCTCGCGGTCGCGTCGTTGGAGCCGTCGTCGACCACGATGACCTCGTAGTCCGGGTACTCCAGGTGGAGCAGCGCCTCCAGGCAGCGGCGGATCGTCCGGGCCCCGTTGCAGCTGCAGACCACGACGGAGACGCGCGGCCAGCGCGTGCCCGGCGGGAAGGGCACCTCGGCGAACGCCTCGCGAACCGCCGCGAGCGCCGGCTTGGGCCGCCGCCGGCGATCCGTGAGGCCGAAGTCCCAGTCCAGGATCTCGTGGCCGCCGCGGTGCCACTCGTCGGTCCAGGCGAACACGAAGGCGCCGGCGCAGGCCCCGGCGAAGGCCGTGCGCACCTGCCAGCTCAGGGAGACCGCCTGCCCGTCCAGCCCGTTTCGCCGGCTGTCCAGACCGATCTCCGCCATGAGCAGCGGCCGGTCCCCCGCCAGGTTGTGGAGGCGGGCCAGGTAGGCGGCGAACCGCTCCTGGGACTCCAGGTAGACGTTGAAGCAGACCAGATCCAGCTCCGGGCAGTCCAGGTACTCCGTGGAGGGGTAGTTGACGTAGGTGAAGAGGGCCTCGGGATCTTCCGCGCGCGCAGCCTGGAGGAGCTGCGACAGGAAGCGCCCTATGCGGTGGCGCCCGTGCCACCGCACGATGGGGGCCGGGATCTCGTTACCGATCGCGTAGCAGAGGACGGCGGGATGGCCGCCGCAGGCCCGGACGCCCGCCCGCACTCGCTCCTGGATGGCGGCCGCGCGGCCCGGGGCGTCGAGGAACGTGACGTGCTGCTCCCACGGCAGCCCCACCATGACGCGGAGCCCGTGCCGCCGCGCCGCGTCCAGCAGCCAGCGCGGAGGGACGGTGTAGGTGCGGAGCGCGTTCAATCC
>JBHGAX010000358.1:0-4024 GCA_041946635.1 Methylomirabilales bacterium (SeqCode) | reverse complement strand
GGCGGCGGAGGCGGGGGTAGCAGCGGCGCGGCCGGCGGCGGGAAAGGCGGCGACTCGGGCGGCAAGGGCGGGGGCAGCAGCTCGGGCGGCGGCGGTGGCGCAGGTGGAGCCGGTGCGGCGGGCGGCGGAGGTGGTGCCGGGGCCGGCGCGGCCGGCGGCGGCGGAGGCGGGGGTAGCAGCGGCGCGGCCGGTGGCGGGAAAGGCGGCGACTCGGGCGGCGGCTCGGCGGGGGCCGGTGGCCCCGACAGCGCGGCTGGCGGTGGAGGCAAGGGCGGCGCCGGCGGGAGCAGCGGAGCGGGCAGCGGCGCCGGCGGAAGCGCCGGCGCGGGAGGCGCCGCGGCCGGGACCGCCGCCGCGGGCGTGGCGGGCACCACCGCCGCCGGAGCGCCCACCTCGGACGGGCGAGGGGCGGGCGGCACCTCGGGCGGCGCCACGGGGGACGGGGGGAACGGCGGCAATCAGGGCGGCGGGGGCAGCGAGGGCCAGGCCGGTCCGGGGGACGTGGCCTTCCGGGACGGCGGCAACGTCGGCCCTCCCTCGATGCCCCTCTACGCCGGGCGCATCGACGACGTGTCGGATTTCCTGCTGGCAAACGCCTGGCGTCCAAATGGCGGGCAGGCCGGCGGCCTGCCGCACGGCTGGGGCGCTTCCGACCTGGCGGTGCTCTACTGGCAGGGCATGACGGTCGCGACCTTCGTGCCGGTGGGCCTGCGACCCGCGTCGCTCAGCTGGATTCCGTACGACGACATCGGCGATGTCCTGCTGGGCGCGCCGCAGACCGGCATGCCGCTCGAGCTGGGCGAGACGCACCGGGTGCTGGAGGTCTACACGTACGGGACGTACCCGCCGCGCGCCTGGACGCCATCCCTGTCCAGCGAGCGCCCTGCCGCCGGGCGGGTCGTGCAGGAGGCCAGGCAGGCTGCGCCGGCGCCCCAGCGGCAGACCGGCTCCCTGCCCTGACACCGCGACGGACGCCTTCCCCACCCCCGACAGGCCCGGAGTCGCCGACTCCGGGCCTTCGTGTTCCTCGCCGATCCGCCGCGCACGAGGCCGCGCCCGGGCTCGGCAAATTTTTCGTACTCCCAGCCGGGCGCTGGTCTGTTAGGGTGGAAGCAACCACCGTGTATCGCCGAGCACCTGCGCGCCGCGCGCACGCACGGGCTGTCCGCGCGAGGGGAGGGAACTCGGCAATGAGCGCTCACTGGTGTGAGCCCTGCGGAATACTCTTCGAGCAGGGCGGGCTCTGCCGCGTCTGCCGCGGGGCGCTGCGACCCGAGCCATCCATGGCCCTCGTCTTCAATTGTCCGAACTGCGGTCTCGAGTTCGCCACCGATCGGCGGACCTGTCCCGTCTGCCAGGGGCCGGACTTCCGGCGGGACGCGGGACGCGCCACGGCAGACCCGCGGCCCGCGCCGCCGCTGGCGGCCGTGCTGCCGCTGCCGGTGCACCGCGCCGCGCGCCGCCGCCTGATCGGCCCATCGCTCATCAGCGCGGGCATCCTGATCGCCGCGGGGTTCCTCACCGAGGTGGCCCTGCGCGGCGCCGCGACCCGCGACGCGGGCACGGCGGTCGAAGCCGCGGCGGCCGGCGAGACGGCGGTCGCCGCGCCCGAGCCGCCGCCCGTGTCGCGGGCGGAGGCCGAGCGATTCAACAGCCGCGGCGTGGCGCTCGCCCGGGCGGGCGAGCTGGATGCCGCCATCCTGCAGTTCACCCAGGCCATCACCGCGGACCCCACGCACTACAAGAGCCACAACAACCTCGGCGTGCTCTACAAGCGGAAGGGCTTCATCCGCCAGGCCATCCAGGCCTACAAGACGGCCAGCCAGATCCAGCCCGACAACCCGGTGCCCTACAAGAACCTGGCGATCCTCTACGAGGAGACCGCGGGGGTCGACGAGGCGCTGGCCAACTACGCGAAGTACCTGGAGCTCGCCCCGGAGGCGCCGGACGCGGCGACCGTTCGCGCGCGGGTCGCACGCCTGCGGCCGCCCAGGCACGCGGTGTCGGGGCTCGTGCACCCCACGCCGGCCGGCGCGGCGCGCGGGCCGGGAGCGGGATGACATGCGGGCGCACCGGGGACCGCTCGCGCTGCTCGCCGGCCTGCTCGTCATGGCGGCCGGCTGTGCCGCCACCCCCGACCCGGGCACTCCGGCGCCCGCCTATCCGCCAGGCGTCGCCGCCCTCGAGGGGCCGCGCGCGCTGATGGAGCGCGCGGTGGACGAGCCGCGCCCGGCGACGGCGCCGTCGCTGCCGCCGGATGTCCCGGCGCCCTCGCCCGCGGAGGACCGGGTGGCGCGCGCGGCGCCCGCTCCGGAGGTCGAGGCGGCCCCGCTGCCGCCACCTCCCGACCCCCTCCCACCACCCCCGGAGACGACGGCCTTCATCGCCCGGGACCGCGTGAACCTCCGGCCCTGCGCCGAGGAGACCCCGCGCTGCCCGCCCATCGCCTCGCTGCGGCTGCGCGAGGAGGTCCGGGTCACGGAGGACGCGGAAGCCTGGCTCCTGGTGCACGTTCCCCGGCTTGGCCGGGACGGCTACATCGCCCGGCGGTTCGTCAGCGCCACGCGGCCGCCCGCGGACGCCGTCCTGGCGGCGCCCGCGGCCGCGCCGGCCCGTGACGCGCGCGGACCCCGCCAAGCGACCGGCGCCCGGCCGAGCGCGCCGAGCGCGCCGCCGCCCGAGGAGGAGCTGCTGCAGTAGCGGGGAGGCCGATCAGGAGGCGGCGGGCCGGCTCAACACCTTCCGGATGGTCTGCACGAGCTTGGTGGTCTCGTACGGCTTCTGCATGGCCAGCGTGGCCCCGGCCTGCAGCGCCTTGGGCTCGATGCGGGGATCGGTGAGGGCGGTCAGGACGATGATGGGCGTGTCCCGGAAACTGGCGTCGCCCCGCAGGGCCCGGCAGACATCGAAGCCCGTCATGCCGGGCATCATGACATCCACCAGGATCGCGTCGGGTCGCTCCTTCTTTGCCAGCTCGATCCCGGACGGCCCGTCGGCCGCGGTGATCGGGCGGAAGTCGTGCGCCTCCAGCGCATTCACGAAGAGGCCCAGGAGCAGCTTGTCGTCATCGATGCAGAGAATCGTGGGGCGCGCGCGCGCCGGCGCGTCGTCCACGGCGAGGGCGGCGGTCTCGATGGGATAGCCGCAGTTGCGGCACGACATCCTGCGGCGGCTGCCTTCCCGGTACTCCACCGGCGGCATGTTGGACATGCAATACGGGCAGAAGTAGTTCCCGCTCACCGCTGGCTCCTCTTGCGCCGACCCGCGGAACAATAACGCAAAAACGCAAAACGTAAAACGTAAAACGTAAACGGAGCGCGCGCGGCGAGGCGTGGCGGGGCTCCCCGAACCCCAGGCTTTCCGTGCGCGATGTGGGGATGTATAGTGAGCCAGTCCCGGGGCGGGGGCGGACGGCTCCAGACGCGTCCAAAAGGGGGAGACATGCGCAGGGCGCTCGTGGCTGTGGCCATCCTCGCGTTGCTCGCCGGCTGCGCGCCGACCGTTCAGGACCAATCGGCCCGCATGCGCGCCTTCGGCGCCGACCTGGATGCCGCGCTGGCGGAGTGGCAGGGCCGGGTGTCTCAGCGGTACTATCCCAGCAGCGTGGCGGCGACGCGGGACCTCGTCTCGCGCTACGACGACGTGTACGCGCGCTGGAGCATCGCCATGGACCCGCTCAGCCAGGCGCTGCTGGCGTATTCAATGGCGCTGGCCGAGCGGGTGGACCGGGGCCTGGTGCCCGCCGCCGAGGCCAACGGCCTGCTCGCGGCCATGAAGGCGGATATGGACCGCGAGAAGCAGCGGCTGTCCAGCGGGCCGGCAGACGCGGCGGGCCACGACGCCGCCATGCTGCGCTGGTGGAACGGCTACTGGACGACGAACCGGGCGCGGTACCAGGGGTCGGCCGAGCAGCCGATTGCCTGCCAGGTCGGGCCGGCGGCGGGAGGGCAACGCGTCACGTGCTCGTAGTTCGCGGCGGAGCGCCGACCGCTGAACGGGCGCATCTCCGGGTGGGCCCGCAGCT
>JBHGAX010000357.1:0-4025 GCA_041946635.1 Methylomirabilales bacterium (SeqCode) | reverse complement strand
AGGTACCGGCTGCCCAGCTCCAGGGAGCGGGCGTCGGGCGGCGGGAGCACCTCCGCCTGCAGGCCGGTGGCGCGGAAGGCGGCGGCGATGGCCTCGGTCCCGCAGTCCGTCATGCGCGTCAGGTACAGCCGGCACGGCGTCAATCCGCGGCCGCCGTTCGCCACCATCGCAGCATCCCCTTGCTGTCCAGGTACGCCTCGCAGCGGGTGAGGAACCCGGCGTCGTTGCCGTGGCCGTCGAACTGGAGCGTCAGGAACGGCTTGCCGGAGGCCCGGCCCAGGAAGTGGCGGATGTAGGAGTCCGGCCCGCACTTGAAGTTGGTGAGGTAGACGATGTGCACGGCGGGCAGCCGCGCGGCCAGCTTGCCCGCGGCCAGGATGCGCCGCGCGGAGTGCCAGTAGACGTGGTCGTGCACGTCCCGGATGTCCAGCTCGCCGAGGGGCAGGCAGTCGAGCGGCAGGACGTTGACGCCGTAGTACTCGCGCAGCTTCCGCGGGATGTCGAGGTTCACGGCCCGGTCGTGGATGTTGTAGCCGCGGCCCACCAGGATGACGCCGCCGGCGCCCGTCTGCTCCAGGACGGCCAGCGCCGCCCGCCCCGCCGTCTCGACGGCCGCCTGGAAGCGCCGCTGGGCGGCGAAGGCCGCGGCCACCGCGCGCGCCGTCTGCCGCCGCGAGGCCCGGAGCGCGCGGCCGAGCGGCTGGAGGTCCCGGGCGGCGTGCGCCTCGCCCAGGCCGAAGTGCACGGCGGGCATCAGCAGGCGGCCGGCCATCCCCTCCAGGCGCGGGACGCTCCGCAGCACGTGGGGCAGGGTCTGCGCCCAGGGGCACAGCTGCGACTCCACGGTGTCGGGCGCGGGCTCGAACGTCATGACGTTGGGGACGAGCACGAAGTCCAGCCCGGCGTCCAGCAGGGCCTTCACGTGGCCGTGCGCCACGCGGATGGGGTAGCAGGGCTCCGCCACCGTGAGGTCCACGCCGTCCTGCGCGATGCGGCGGTTCGTGTCCTCCGAGAGCACCACCGCGCAGCCCAGCGACTCCAGGAGCGTCCGCCAGAACGGGAAGCGGTCGTGCGTGAAGAGCGCCTGCGGGATCCCCACCCGCGGGCCGCCCGGCCGGGGCCCGGCGTAGCCGTCCAGCAGCCGGGCGCGGCGCTCGGCCAGCAGGTCGGGGATCACGGGCCGGCGCTCGCTGCGCGCCGGCTTCCGGTAGCGGTCGCTGCACTTGTCGCCCCAGAAGGTCTTCACGCCCTCGACGGTGACCTCCTGCATGTCGCAGGCATTCGCGCAGCCCTGGCACACGAAGGCCCGCGTGCCGAAGGGCACGGCCGACAGGTCCAGGCCGCGGAAGCGGGTGGGCCGGCCGGTGCCCCGGGCCTTCTCGCGGGCGAGCAGCGCCATGCCGATGGCGCCGATCACCCCGTTGTGCGGCGGGACGATGATGCGCTTGCCCAGGATCCCGGCGAAGGCCGCGGCCACGGCGTCGTTGTAGGCCGTGCCGCCCTGGAAGTAGATGGCCTCCCCGATGCGCCGGCCGCGCACCACGCGGTGCAGGTAATTCAGGGCGACGGAGTAGGCCAGGCCCGCCACCAGGTCCTCCCGGCTGGCCCCCCGGAGCTGCCAGGCGTGCACGTCCTGCTCCATGAAGACCGTGCAGCGCTCCCCCAGGCGGGCCGGCCGCCGGGAGCGGAACGCCAGGCGCGAGAACTCCTCCTGGATGGACACGCCCAGGCGCTCGGCCTGCTCCTCCAGGAAGGAGCCGGTGCCGGCCGCGCAGGCCTCGTTCATGGCGAAGTCGACCACCACGCCATCCTGCACGGCGATGAACTTGGCGTCCTGGCCGCCGATCTCGAAGATGGTGTCCACCGTCGCGCCCAGCAGGGTCCGGGCCACGTGCATGGCCCCGGTGGTGTGGGCCGTGATCTCGTCCGTGACCGTATCCGCGCCCACCAGCTCGCCGGTGAGCTCGCGCCCCGAGCCGGTCGTGCCGGCGCCCCGGATGGCCACCCGGTCGCCCAGGGCCTCCCGGATGGCGGCCAGGCCGTCCCGCACCACCTGGATGGGGCGCCCCTGGGTGCGCGCGTAGATCTCGTGCAGCACCTCCCCGGCCGCGTCCAGGACCACCAGGTTCGTGCTGATGGAGCCCACGTCGATGCCCAGGTAGGCCTCCGCCCGGCTTCCGGGCTCCGGGAGCCGCGGGGGCCGCACGCGGTCGCGGAGGAGCAGGACGTGCTCCAGGCTGAGCGGCTGCGCCGTGTGGCGCTCCTCGGACGGGGCGGCCGCCGCGGGGCGCGGGGCGGGGTGGCGGGCGTCGGACCGGGCGGGCGGCGCGCCCAGGAGCGCGGCGCCGATGGCGCCGAACCAGGCGGCCGCGTCGGGCACCAGGAACTGCATCTCGTCGAGCCGGAACAGCTCGCGGAGCGCCTGGACCACGCCGGCGTTCGCGGCGAGCCCGCCGATGAAGGCCACGGGCGGGACGACGGGCTTGCCCTTGGTGATGCTCGCCTTGAAGTTCCGCGCCACGGCATCGCAGAGGCCGCGCAGGATCTCGGGCGGGCCGGCGCCCTTCTGCTGGGCGTGGATCATGTCCGACTTGGCGAAGACCGAGCAGCGCCCGGCGATGCGGGCGGCGCTCCGCGCCGCGCGGGCGATCTCGCCCACATCCTCCACGCGGTAGCCCAGCCGGCTGGCCTGCTGGTCGATGAAGGCGCCCGTGCCCGCGGCGCAGTCCCCGTTCGTCTCGTAGTCGAGGAGCGCCGGTCGGCCGGCGCCGGGGAGCCGCAGGAAGCGCGACGACTCTCCGCCCATCTCGAACACGGTGGCGACGGCGGGGTGCAGGAAGGCGACGGCCGCCGCCGCGGCCTTGCACTCGTTCACGCGGCTGCCGGCGCCCCGGTCCAGCAGCAGGCGGGCGGCGCGGCCGGTGGCCACCACGTCCAGGTCGCGGTCGGGAAGCGAGGAGCGCAGCGAGGAGAGCAGCGCCTCGGCGGCGCCGACCGGATCCCCCAGGACCCGGCGGTAGGGCGACACGACGAGCGGGCGGGGCGCGGGGAGCCAGGCGAAGCCGGCGGCGCGAACCACGCGCTCGAGGAGGTCACGGTCTTCCGGCTCGGCGAGCAGGGCTGCCTTGACGGCGACGGCGCCGACGTCGAGGCCGACCCGGATGGCGGGCCGCAAGTCTCCCTCCCTCTACCTGAAGCACGCAGACGTTAGCCCGGGCAGGCGGCCTCGCGCAACAACAGATTTGGGGGTGGATCGGTCCACCGATCGTGCCGTCGCCCGGGCGCATTGACCCCGGGGGATTCTCCCGGTATGGTACCCCCGCATTCCGGGGGAAGGGAGAGACGATGGGCAGAGGGCGATCGGGGCGGCGGCCGGGGGCCGTGCTCGGTGTTGCGCTGCTTGCCGGCCTGATGGCCGCGCCGGCCGCGGCGCGCGGGGGCGAGCGGGAGCTGTCGCGCGCGGACGTGGTGACGACGCTGGAGCGGGGTCCCGGGCCGTCGCGGGGCTTTCCCAGCGCGCCCATCACCGTGGTCGAGCTGTCCGACTTCCAGTGCACCTACTGCCGGAAGTTCCGCTGGGAGACGCTGCCCGCGCTCGAGCAGGAGTACATCCAGTCCGGCAGGGTGCGCTTGGTCTACCGGCACCTGGCCGTGCTGGGCCAGGCCTCGGTGCGGGCGGCCGAGGCCGCGAGCTGTGCCCACGACCAGCAGCGGTTCTGGGAGTATCACGACAAGCTGTTCGAGCAGAAGGGCGCCTTGGCCTTCAGCCTGAGCCGGCTCCAGGGGTACGCCGCAGAGCTGGGCCTGGACGGCAAGGCCTTCGGGGCGTGCCTGGACGGGCGCAAGCACGCCCAGCGCGTGGAGGCCGAGACCATCCTCGGTCAGGCGCTCGGGGCCACCGGCACGCCGGCATTCCTGATCAAGGGCCAGCTGCTCATGGGCGCGCACCCGATCGAAACCTTCCGGCGGGTGCTGGAGGGGATGGTGAAGTAGGTCCGAGGTCCGAGGTCCGAGGTCCGAGGTCC
>JBHGAX010000356.1:0-4043 GCA_041946635.1 Methylomirabilales bacterium (SeqCode) | reverse complement strand
GGACGGGAGCGTCATGTTCGATCGCGAGCCGGATGCCGAGTACCTCCGCCGGGTCTTCGAGGAGACGCGGGTGCTGCGCCGCCCCATCGCGGGCATCGTGAGCGGCTACCACGTGCTCCCCTACGTTCTGGTGGGCCCCGAGGAGGCGCGGCCCCAGCGGGCCGTCGAGATCCGCGGACGCATCAAGGTGTCGCCCCGCCTGATCCTCACGCCCCGCCACCTGGGCCAGACGTACGGCGAGCTCTTCGACGATCCCGAGCTGATGAACCGCGCGCTGGTGGGCCGCGTGTTCAGCTTCCTCTACGCCAAGCGACAGAACGTGAACGTGGAGAGCGAGGAGCTCCGGATCACGCGCGTGGAGCGCGACCCGCACGCGCAGGTCGAGCGTGCCCTGGACGAGCTGACCATGCGCGAGGTCCTGGACACGGGCGTGATCTTCTCGCCGGACGTGGCCTTCTACCCGGTCTCCATCGAGAAGTTCATCACGGAGATCCTGGACCGCGAGTTCCATCAACCGTAGCCGGCGGCTGAAAACGGCCCATCTGCGGAGACCCACCCTGCGGATGGGTGCCCCGAAGGCTCCCGCGGTCCTGCGGCGTACGGAACAGACGCCTCGGACCTCGGGTCGCCTTCCGCCTTGCATCTGGACCGCTTTGAGCCGCCGGGAGGTATGCCTGGGAGGCTGGAGGGCGGGGCCGGCGGACCGTGCTCGAGAATCTGCGTAATCGGCGTAATCTGCCGATCAATCAGTCATTCCGCATTCCGCATCCCGCATTGAAATGGAAATGCCGCAGGCGATCAGAAGTGAGCTGTGCAGCCGATCCCGGGAACTGCCGGCGCCGGTCCTCCCGACTCCACCTTCGGAGCCGGTTCCGTCGCCTGAGGATGAACCCTCGTGGCGTCCCGCTGGGAGCCTCGCGCGTGTTGGCGAGAACGCTGCTCTGCCTGATCCCTGCGGCTAAAATTAAGATAGACCCGTACCCGGCGGACGTCAAGGGGTGATCGTGCACGACGCGGCGCAGACCACGCACGCGGTCGCCGACCGCAGCCGGCTGGCCCGCTGGCGCGGCGCCTGGGCCGCGGCGGCGGCCCGGCATCCCGGGCTGGCCTGGCTCTCGCGCTGGGGGATCTCGGCGGCCTCGCTCTGCTCCGGGGCGCTCACGCTCGTGGTGTTTCGCCGCGGCCTCGACTACTTCCCCTGGTTCGTGGGGTACCTGCTGCTGGCCTGGCTGGCCGCGGTGGTCCTGGTGGAGCGCCGGCGGCGGCTGGCCGAGCGGGGCCACCGCACCACCAGCCTCGTGGTCGAGTACACGGTCCAGAGCCTGCTGCACGGCCTGCTGCTCTTCCTCCTGCCCATCTACTACGCCAGCACCACCCTCGCCTCGAAGAACGCCTGGCTGCTCGTGCTCCTGGCCGCGGCTGCCCTCTTGACCACCGTGGATCCCTGGTATCGCGCGGCGGCGCGCCGGCTGCCGGGCCTCGAGACCGGGCTCTTCGCCCTGGGCCTCTTCGCGTCGCTGAACGTCGCCTTTCCGCTGCTGCGCCTGCCCACCGCCTGGGGGCTGCCGCTCAGCGCGGCGGCCAGCCTGCTGGCCCTCGCGCCCCTCGTGCGCCGCGCGGCGGGGGAGCACGGCCGCGAGGCGCTCGCCCTGCTGGCCGCGGCCGCCATCGGGGCCGGGCTCCTCTGCGGGGCGGCGCGCGCCTGGTTCCCGCCCGTGCCGCTCCACGTCCCGCGGGCCATGTTTGCCCGGGACGTGGCGCAGCTGGAGCCCGTGGAGCCGCTCGTCCGCGCGGCGGCCTCCGACCTTCGCGGGCAGCCGGTGGCGGCCTTCAGCGCGGTGGCCGCCCCCGCGGGCCTGCAGGAGGGGATCCAGCACGTCTGGCGCAAGGACGGGAAGGTGGTGGCGCGGATTCCCCTCGCCGTGCGCGGCGGGCGCCCCGGCGGCTTCCGCACCTTCTCCCGGAAGGCGGACCTGGGCCCGGACCCGGCGGGGGAGTGGGTGCTGGAGGTGCTGACCCAGGGCGGCCAGCTCATCGGCCGGGCGCGGATGACCCTGCTGCCCGATGCGCCGCCCGCACCCAGACCCTGAGGCGCGGCGCCGGCGGGACGCGTGACGCGGGGCTGGCCCGCCAGGCCTGATGGAGGGCCTCCGGCTCCTGCCGCGCCAGCGCCTCCACGCTCCGCACGCCGAGACGGCTCAGGACCCGGTAGTTGCGCGCGCCCAGGCCCTTCAGGTCCACCAGCTCCATGGCCTGGCGCAGCTCGCCGAGCGCGGCCGCCGGGATGCCGGAGCGGCCGGCGAGCGCCTCCAGCTGCCCCGGGGTGGCGGTCCGCCGCAGGAACTCCGGGGGCGAAGCGATCCCGACCGCGGCCAGCCGCTCCACGGTCTCGCGCGGGACGTCGCGCAGGTCGGCGATCGACGGCGCGAAGCTCTCCACCGTGAGGCGCTCGATCCCCGCGTACACCGCCAGGTTGAAGCCGATCGCCAGCACCACGCCCGCCACGGCCAGCCTGCGGGGGGCGCCCGGCCCCGCCGGCGCTCCCTCCCAGCCGCGGCCCCGCCGGAACAGGGTCAGGACGTTCACGAGCACATAGCACTCCAGCGCGAACGGCGGGAAGCCGAGGAACCCGAGCGGGGGCATCTCGAACCACTTCGCGTCCTCGAAGTACGGCACCGTGTACAGCCACTTGGTGTACGCCCAGTGGTTCCAGAACTCCCACAGGCCGCCGCAGATGAGGCCGGCCAGGAGCAGCCGCAGGAAGGGCCGGGGATCGCCCCGCTCGAACTGGGCCAGGAAGGAGGGCACGCGCCGCGAGAGGTAGCAGACGGGATCCAGCAGGAAGACGGCGAATCCCCAGATCAGGGGGAAGGCGTAGCGCGGCCAGAGGAGGGGCGCGAGGAGCATGGCCAGGCCCACCGCCACGCACGCCGCGAGCCCCGTGGGCCGGATGCGCCAGGGCCGCATGCGCCACCCGTCTCCCACGCCGTACGCGCGGAGCAGGTCGTAGGTCTCGAAGATGCCGGGCAGGACCGTGGCGTAGGCGAAGAAGGAGTAGACGGCCGCCTGCGCCACCTGCAGCGGGACGTTGATGTAGAACCAGTTCTGCAGCCGGAAGTTGATCAGCTCGAAGATGTTCCAGAGGGCGATGGACCAGAAGGCGAGGACCAGGAACTCCCAGGGCCGGGTCCGGAGCAGCGACTCCCCGCGCCGGCGCCATGCCAGGCCGTCGGCGAGCAGGATGTAGGACCACCAGGCGATGCAGTAGAAGAGGATTCGCACCCCCTGGATCCCCGCGAGGAGTCCGATCTCGCCGCCCAGGAGTCCGGCCAGTCCCACCCACCCGTACCAGGGCAGCCGCCGCGTCGCCGCCAACCCGACCATGCTCACCCTCCGTCCCCCTTACCGCTAGTGGAAAACGCGGATGCCGTCAAGCCTGGATCGGAACCGGCCCAGGCGCTGGATCAAAACCACCCTGCATCGGGCCGCGCGGGCCAGCCCCGGCCGGGGCTCGGCGCCGGGAGGCGCCCGACCGGTTTGGGGTGCTCCTCCCCGATTTGGTGCAGGCGGCCGGGCCCGGCCCGCCGAATTCGCGAATCTCCGGCCAGGGTGCGAGGCTCTAACCCCCTTAGACACGGTGGGAGGGCTTCGCCGATCCGCCAGCGACCCTGATGGCATAGGCCGTGCAACCTCCAGTCAGCACAACCCGCGTTCACGATCCCAGGAGCGGGATCTCATGGCAGCCAGGCGCTGCCGGACTCTTGAGCGCACCGGCGCTCAGGGGTCGCAATAGCAACACAGGCCTCAAGGAGGGAGCCATGAAGAAGTTCGTGAGTCTGCTCGCCGCTCTCCTGCTCGCCGTGGCGGTGGTCGGGCCGACCTTCGCACAGCAGCAGGCGGCCAAGGGCACCGAGGGCCCGGACGTGCGCAAGCAGGAGTCCAAGGGCACCGAGGGCCCGGACATCCGCAAGCAGGAGCCCAAGGGTACCGAGGGGCCGGACGTGCGCAAGAAGAAGAAGACGGCCGCCGCCACGTCGCAGAAG
>JBHGAX010000355.1:0-4064 GCA_041946635.1 Methylomirabilales bacterium (SeqCode) | reverse complement strand
AGGTCCGAGGTCCGAGGTCCGAGGTCCGAGGTCCGAGGTCCAGAGCATCGCCTTGCCGCCGGCCGGCGTCAACCGGAAAGCGGCAGCCGGCCTCGAGACGTCCCGGGAGCAACGTGCGCTTGACTCGCCCCGAGAAAGGCGCTAGCCTGTGTTCATGACTGACCGGTCAGATATTAGCATGAACGCCCTTCCCCGCTCCCCCCGGCGCCCGCGCTGGCGCCGCCAGCCGGACGAGCGGCCGCAGCAGATCCTGGAGGCGGCCTTCCGCGCCTTCGGCGGCCGCGGCCTGCACGGCGCCACGCTGGAGGCGGTGGCGCGCGAGGCCGGGATCAGCAAGGGGACGATCTATCTCTACTTCCCGGACAAGGCCACGCTCTTCACGGCGATGATGACGGCGCGGGTGAACGACATCATGCCCGCCGAGTCCGCCCGGCGGGATCCGCACGGCAGCACCCGGCAGCGCCTCACGCTGGTGGGCCGGCGCCTCTACCGCTTCTTCAACAGTCCGCCGTTCCTGGCCCTCTACCGGACCATCATCGGCGAGGCCCCGCAGTTTCCCGAGGCGGCGGCCACCGTGTATCGCGAGGGCATTCTTCCGGCGAACCGCCGGCTGGCCGCAATCTTCGAGGAGGGCATCCGGCGCGGCGAGTTCCGGCCCGTGGACCCCCTGATCGCCGCGCGCGCCTTCGTCGGCATGCTGCAGGTCTTCGCGATCTCCCAGTCGCTCCTCGGCGGCCAGCGCATCCTCCCGCTCTCCGCGGGCCGCGTGGTGGAGACGGTGCTGGACCTGCTCTTCCATGGGCTGGCGGCGCCCGCGTCCGGCGCCGGGCGCCGCACCGGAGGCACGTGATGGCCCCACCCCGCACGCCCGTCTGGATCGGCGCCGCGCTCCTCCTCGCCGGCGCGCTGGCCGCCTGGCTGCTCTGGGGGCACCGGCGCGCCCCGGAGGATGTGCTGCGCGCGTCCGGCCGCATCGAGGTCACCGAGGTGAGCGTGGCCTCCAAGGTGACCGGCCGCATCGCGGAGCTGCCCGTCCAGGAGGGCACCGACGTGGCGGCGGGGCAGCGCATCGCGCGCCTGGAGGGCGAGGAGCTTCAGGCCCAGCTCCGCCAGGCCCGCGCCGCGCTGCAGAGCGCCGAGGCCCGGGTGGCGCAGGCGCGCATCACCCTGCGCACCGAGCCGACCCGGGTGAGCAGCCAGATCCGCCAGGCCGAGGAGACCGTCCGGGCCGCCGACGAGCGCCTGCGCATGCTGCGCACCGGATCCCGGGAGCAGGAGATCGAGGAAGGCCGCGCCAACCTCCGCCAGGCCGAAGCCCGGCTGGAGCTGGCACGCGTGACCCACGCGCGCTTTCGGGAGCTGGCCGGCGAGGGCGCCGTGGCCCGCCAGGAGCTGGACCGCGCGGCCAGCGACTACCAGGCCGCGGAGGCGGCCGTGAAGGCGGCCCGGGAGCGGCTGGCGCTCCTGGTGGAGGGACCGCGCCGCGAGGACATCCGCGCGGCGGAGGCGGAGCGCGACCGGGCGCTGGCCGCCCTGGAGGCGGCGCGGGCCAACGCCTCCAGCCTGGACCTCCGGCGGCAGGACGTGCAGGTGGCCGAGGCGACGGTGCGCGAGGCCGAGGCCGCGGTGCGCCGGCTGGAAACCCAGGTGGCCGAGCTGGAGATCCTCTCGCCGCTGGCCGGCACGGTGCTCACCAAGGTGGCCGAGCCCGGCGAGGTGGTGGCCTCCGGCCGGACTGTGGTGATCCTCGGCGACCTGGACCGGCCGTGGATCAAGATCTACGTCCCCGAGGCGGCCCTGGGGAAGGTGCAGCTCGGCGCGGCGGCCCGCATCTACGTGGACAGCTTTCCGGACCGGCCCTTCCACGGAACGGTGACCTGGATCGCCGACCAGGCCGAGTTCACGCCCAAGAACGTCCAGACGCAGGAGGAGCGGGTGAACCTGGTCTACGCGGTGAAGATCACCATCCGGGACGCCGAGCGCCGCCTCAAGGCCGGCATGCCGGCGGATGCGGAAGTCACGCTAACCCCGGCGTCCCGGGGTTAGCGGCTCATGGCTATGGCTCATGGCGTGGAACGGGAACCGTCTGATCATTTTGCGAACCGCACCATGCGCCGTATGCCACGGCCACTGGGCCGTTCTTGCCATGAGCTGTGAACCATGAGCCATGAGCCAGCTCTCGCCGTCGAGGCGAAAGAGCTCACCAGGCGGTTCGGCTCGACCCTCGCCGTCGACCGGCTCACGCTCGCCGTCCGCCCGGGCGAAGTCTTCGGGCTGGTGGGGCCCGACGGCGCCGGGAAGACCACCGCCATGCGGCTCCTCACCGGCGTCATGGCGGCCACGTCCGGGACCGCGCTCGTCCTCGGCCTGGACGTGACGCGGGACCCCGAGGCCGTGCGGCCCCGCATCGGGTACGTCCCCCAGAGCAGCAGCCTGTACGCCGATCTGACCGTCCTGGAGAACCTGCGCTTCCACGCGGACCTGTTCGGCATCCCGCGGGCCGAGCGCCTGCGGAAGGCCGAGGAGCTGCTCGCCTTCAGCCGGCTGGAGGCCTTCGGCGGCCGGCTGGCCCGTCAGCTCTCGGGCGGAATGCGACAGAAGCTGGCCCTCTGCGTGGCGCTGATCCACCGGCCCGAGGTCCTCTTCCTGGACGAGCCGACCATCGGGGTGGACCCGGTCTCGCGCCGCGACTTCTGGCTGCTCATCTACCAGCTGGTGCAGCAGGGCGTGACGCTCCTGGTCAGCACGCCCTACCTGGACGAGGCGGAGCGGTGTCACCGCGTCGGGCTGATGCACCGCGGGCGGCTGGTGGCCTGCGACACGCCCGCGGGCATCCGGCGCCTCCATTCGGGCGCGCTCCTGGAAGCACGCGGCGATGACCTGGAGGCGGCGGCGCCCCTGCTCCGGCGCCTGCCCGGCGTCCGGGACGTGCAGACGTTCGGCGATACGCTGCACGTGGCGGCGGCCGACGGCGTGGACGCGGACGCGCTGGCGGGGGCCATCCGCGCCGCGGGCCTCCCGGCCCTGACCCTCCGCCCCATTGCGCCCGGGCTGGAGGATGTCTTCGTGGCGCTGCTACGGGAGGAGAAAACGTAAAACGCTTTACGTTTTACGTTTTCCGCAGCACGTCCATGCAAGCCCCGCTCGCCATAGAAGTCACCGATCTGACCAAGCGCTTCGGGAAGTTCGTGGCGGTGGACCGCGTCAGCTTCGCCGTGCGCCGCGGGGAGGTGTTCGGCTTCCTCGGCCCCAACGGCTCGGGCAAGTCCACCACCATCCGCATGCTGTGCGGCATTCTGCTGCCCAGCGCGGGCGCCGCGCGGGTCGCCGGCTTCGACGTCGCGGGCGAGCCGGACCGCGTGCGGGAGGCCATCGGCTACATGTCGCAGCGCTTCTCCCTGTACGTGGAGCTCACCGTCGAGGAGAACCTGGACTTCTTCGGCGGGATCTACGGCCTGAGCGGCGAGGCGCTGGCCGCCCGGCGCGAGGAGGTCCTGGCGCTCGGGGGGCTGGCGGATCACCGCCGCACGCTGGCCCAGGAGCTTCCCGGCGGGCTGCGCCAGCGGCTGGCCCTGGCCTGCGCCATCATCCACGGTCCGCGCGTGCTGTTCCTGGACGAGCCCACCGCCGGCGTCGATCCGGTCTCCCGCCGGGAGTTCTGGACGGTCATCCGCGACATGGCCCGCGGCGGCACGGCCGTCTTCGTCACGACGCACTACATGGACGAGGCGGAGCACTGTCACACCCTGGCGTTCATCTACGGCGGGCGCCTGATCGCCACCGGCTCGCCGGCGGCCCTGAAGCAGGCCGTGGAGGGCGTGCTGGTGGAGATCCAGGTGCCGCCCCAGCGGCTGGTCGCGGCGCTGGAGGCGCTGCGCAGCCACCCCCTGGTGCGCGAGGCAGCCATGTTCGGGAGCGCCCTCCACGCCACGCTGCCATCGGCCGACGCGCTCCCCGCCCTCCGGGAGCGGCTCGAAGCGGCGGGCATCCCCGCCCTCCGGCTGGAGCCCATCCTGCCGTCGCTGGAGGACGTCTTCGTGTCCCTGGTGGCCCGCGAGGCGGCC
>JBHGAX010000354.1:0-4069 GCA_041946635.1 Methylomirabilales bacterium (SeqCode) | reverse complement strand
CCGTGCCGCAGCACCTTGCCGATCCCCTCGTACAGGTTGCAGTACGTCTCGACGCCGGCCGCCTCGTTCCGGATGACATTGACCATCATGGAGGGCGTGGTCACGCCGGACATCGGCCCGCAGGCCCGGTGATCGTGGAGCGAATCGAAGTGGAGCTGCCCGCTCCCGGCCAGCTTCTCCGCCTCCTCCAGCGTGCCGGCCCAGCCCTCGAAGAGGCAGGCGCCGGTGATGGCGCCCTTCATGGGCCCGCACATGCGCTCCCAGGGGACGGGCGGTCCCGCGTGGAACACGGAGCGCTCCCCCATCCCGGGGATCACGTCCCCGGCGCGGCGGACGTCCACCAGGACCGCCGTGCTCGCCTGGATCCTCTTCAGCGCCTCACGGTTCGCGGCTGCGATGCTCATGCCACCTCCGGTAGCGTTCAGCGATCAGCTGTCAGCCATCAGCAAAGCACCCGGCGGAGGCGCCACGTTCTCGCTGACCGCCGAGCGCTGACCGCTGATGGCCGGTTCCTCGTTACATCTGCCGCGGCAGCCAGGTGACGATGCCGGGGAAGGCGATGAGGAGCAGGGTGAACGCGGTCATGATCACGACGTAGGGCCAGGCGCCCCGGATCACGTCCCCGAGCGGCCCCCCGTCCCGCCGAACCCCCTGGATGACGAAGAGGTTCATGCCCACGGGCGGCGTGATCATGCCGATCTCGCTCATGAGCACGATGAAGATCCCCAGCCAGATGGCGTCTCCGCCCAGGGAGGTGACGATCGGGTAGACGATGGGGATGGTCGCGACCTGCATGGCCAGGACGTCCAGGAAGCAGCCCAGGATGATGTAGAAGACGATGAGGGCCAGGAGCAGCTGCGTCAGGGACAGGTGCATGTCCGTGACGAACTTGGTCAGGGCCTGGGCCACGCCCAGCATGCTGAGGGTCAGGTTCAACACGAAGGCGCCGGTGATGATGAGCAGCACCATGCCGGTCACCTGCGCCGTGCGGATGAAGGCCGGGTGCAGCATGGCGATGGTGAGCTTGCCCTTCTGGAAGGCGAAGATCAGGGCCGTCGCGATGCCCAGGGCCGCGGCCTCGGTGGGCGTCGCGATCCCGAAATAGATGCTGCCCATCACGATGAAGAAGACCACGAAGGGCGGCAGGAGCAGCGGGATGGCCGCCAGGCGCTCGCGCCAGGAGACCGCCTCCTCGCGGTTCTCGGCCTTGCCCCAGTTCTTCGCCAGCACGAAGGCGGACATGGCCAGCGTGAGCACGATGCCGGGGATGACTCCGCCCACGAAGAGCTTGCTGATGGAGTTGTTGGTGAGGCTGCCGTAGACCAGGAGCGCGATGCTGGGCGGGATGAGGATCCCGAGCGTGCCGCCCGCCGCCAGCGTGCCCAGGGCCTGGTCCTTGGAGTACTTGCGCTTGTCCAGCTCGGGGAGCGCCACCGTGCCGATGGTCGCCGCGCAGGCCACCGAGGAGCCGGTCGTGGCCGCGAACAGCGAGCAGCAGGCGATGTTGCTGTGCAGCAGGCCGCCCGGCAGCCCCGTGAGCCAGAGGGACAGCCCCTTGTACATGCCGTCGGCGATGCCGCTCCGGAGGAGCAGCTCCCCCATCAGGATGAACACCGGGATGGCCGTCAGCATGTTGTCGTTGTGCACGCCCCAGATGACGCTGCCGATGGACTCCAGGAACGGCCAGCCGTACGACAGCCAGCCTCCCGCCATGCCGAGCCCGAGCATGATCGGGCCGATCGGGATGCCGATCATGAGGAGCCCGACCATGATCAGGAGGCCGATGAAGATCGCCATGACGTGTCCTCTCCGTCCCGCCGACGGGCTACAGCCGCCGCCGCGCGTCCGCGAGCTCTTCCTCCAGCTCTTCCTTCTGGGCCTTGGGCTCGAACTCCTGCGCCAGCCGCTCCCAGCGTCCCGCCACCAGCAGGCCCGTGGCCTTGGCCGCGAGCAGCGTGGCCACCAGGGCGAAGGCCAGGATGCCGGCGTACCAGACGGTCTGCGGGTACTTCAGCGGCGTGGCCCACGGCGTGGGGGCCGTGCTGTTGTACAGGAACGTGTCCCGGATGATGCCGTAGGACGCCCAGGCCAGGACGAGCGAGAAGAAGGCGATCGAGGCGCTGGCCACCCAGTTCAGGATGGCCTGCCCCGTCCGGGACAGCGAGTAATGGATCACGTCGATGCGCATGTGGTTGCGCCCGACGAGCGCGACGCAGAAGGCCAGGCAGGCGCTCACGGCCAGGATGTAGCCGCCCAGCTCGTCCGCGCCCTGCAGCGACCAGTTGAAGACCTTGCGGGCGGCCGTCTCCCCGGTGACCGCCAGGCCGAGGAGCAGGGTGAGGTACCCGAAGGCGATGCCCAGGACGTTCGACAAGCGTTGCATGCGATCACCTCGACGGCCGCGCGGCTGTGGGCGGGAGGGGCGCCCGGGGGACGACGGCCCGTCCCCCGGGCGCCGAGGACGGCCTACTTGATCCCGGTCACCGGGCCCAGGATCTCCTTCCACTTCTTGGCGCAGCCCGGGGTGCTCCGCTCGCACACCTGCGACCAGGCCGGGAACGAGATCTTGGCCACGGCGTCGGACACCAGCTTCAGGTCCGCGTCCGAGACGGGCACTTCCTTCATCTTGAACTTCGTCACCGTCGTGCAGGGGTCCTTGCCCACGTTGCAGCGGACCGCGTCCCAGAAGATCTCCTCGGAGTAGGCCCAGATGTCCTTGTTCAGGGCATCGATGCCGGCCTGGAGCTTCTTCTGCTGGTCCGCGCTGAGCTTCCGCCAGCTGTTCTGGTTCATGACGTACCCGTTGAACCCGACCTGGAAGCCGATGGGCATGAAGTAGTCGGTGACCTCGGGCCAGCCGGCGGTGTTGGCCGAGCTGGCGCCCGTGACGGCGCACTCCACCACGCCGCGCGCCAGGGCCTGCTGCGTCTCCGAGAAGCCGATGGACACCGGGATCGCGCCGATGCTCTCCACGAACTGCGCGATGCTCTGGTCGTAGACGCGGACCTTCTTGCCCTTGAGGTCCTTCAGGCCGGCGATCTGCGGCTTGCAGAAGAGGACCTGGGGGCCGAAGGGCCAGAGGCCCAGCAGCCGGGAATTGAACTTCTCCTGGAGCACCTTGTCGAAGTGGGGGGCGTAGGCGTCGTACACCTTGCGGGCCGTCTTGTAGTCGGGGTTCAGGCCCACCAGGTCCTGGCCGAGGAGGAACGGCTCATCCCGGGCGGCCTGCGCGGTGCGGAGGGACACGATGTCGAAGAGCCCGCTCTTGACGACCCGCAGGGTCTCCTCCGACTTGACGCCGGTCACGTCGATGGGCTTGTAGTTCACCGCGGCATCGAAGCCGACCTGCTTGCTGAAGTTCTCGAAGAAGGGCTGCTCCTTGTTCTTCTGGATGAGCCCGGTGGCGAGCGGCTGCCCCAGCACGTTGAGGCTGACGTTCGCGGCCTCACCGGCGCCCGCCCAGGTCAGCACCCCGAGCAGGACCACCACGGACCAGACGTGCCGCCAGTGCATGACGAGCCTCCTTTCGGGGCCCAGGGGCCCCATGCGCGGAATGCGGGACGGACGCGTATGCTGTGCAGAATATTTAATACTAAATTAAGAGTCAAGGATTATATGGGCGAGGGCGCGGCGATCCTGGCGAGGCGGGGCGATCTCGGCATACCGGGGGGAAAGGCAGCGCCCCGGCGGAGGCCACCCGCCGGGGCGCCGGACTCGTGGGGCCGCACGGGCCCCTTCCCTCACGCTCAGCCGAATCCGCTGACGCGGCTCCCGCAGCCGCCGGCGCCGCCCGAGGGGCTGCTGAACGGCGACCAGAGGCGCTCGACCCTCGGGCTCCCGCAGTCCGGGCAGGCGCGCCCGCCCTCCCCCGCGCCGGCCGCGGTGCGGACCTCGAACACCTTGCCACACTGCTGGCACTCGAACTCGTACAGCGGCATCGCTCCCTCCTTCCCGTGGGCCGTTCCCGGCGTCCGGCCTGTCTCTCCGCTGCTTCGATCCAGTTTCCCGCGGAACGATTCGCCCGGCCGCTCCGGGCTTGCAATGGCCGTCCTCCTCGCGCATGATCCGG
>JBHGAX010000353.1:0-4082 GCA_041946635.1 Methylomirabilales bacterium (SeqCode) | reverse complement strand
CCGGCGAGTCGAACGCCGGCTCTCGCCGCGGCAGCTTGACTCGCGTACGGCCCCTGGTTAGGATGACGGCCTGATCGAGCGCGACAGCCGCATCGTGAAAGGTCGAGGAGGCAGCATGAGCGTCATACGCCGGAAGGTGGCGGGCAAGTGGGAGTGGGAGGGGGTGGCGCAGGTGACCTACGACAAGCCCACGGTGCGGGGCGTCGCCAAGCACGTGCTCATCGGGCCGAAGGACGGGGCGAAGGGCGTCGCGCTCCGGTACTTCGAGGTCCAGCCGGGCGGCAACAGTGCCAACGAGTCGCACCCGCACATCCACGAGGTCTACGTGGTGCACGGCCGCGGCAAGGTCCTGCTGGGCGACACCTACCACGACATCGCCGCCGGCGACGTGATCTACATCGCGCCCAACGAGCAGCACGAGCTGCGGGCCGACGCCGGCGTGCCCCTCGGCTTCCTCTGCGCCGCCGCCATTCCGTAGCCCGCCGCACCTGGCCGGCCCGATCGCGCGGGTCGTTCACGCGGGGTGGGGGGCGGCGCCGCCCGGGCTACATTCCCAGGTAGGCTTTCTTCAGGTGCGGGCTGCCCAGCAGGTCCGCGGCCCGACCCTCGAGCACGATCTTGCCGTTCTCCAGCACGTAGGCCCGGTGGGCGAGGCGCAGCGACTGCTGGACGTTCTGCTCCACGAGCAGGACGGTGGTCCCGTGCGCGGCGACGTCCTTCACGGTGTCGAGGATCTGCCGGACCAGCAGCGGCGCGAGGCCCACGGAGGGCTCGTCCAGCATCAGGAGCCGCGGGAGGGCCATCAGCCCCCGCCCGATCGCGAGCATCTGCTGCTCGCCGCCGGAGAGGGACCCGGCCAGCTGGCCCTGCCGGTCCTTCAGCAGCGGCAGTAGCGCGAAGACCTTCTCCAGGCTCCGGCCGCGCTCCCGCCGCGCCTCCGCCGAGTAGGCTCCCAGGTCCAGGTTCTCCAGCACGCTCATGTAGGGGAAGAGCCGCCGCCCCTCGGGCACCTGCACCAGCCCCCTGGCCACGATCTCGTAGGGCGGCAGGTGGTCGATGCGCTCGCCCCGGAACCGGATGGTGCCGCTGCTCGGGCGAAGCATGCCCGAGATCGTGTTGATGGTCGTGCTCTTGCCGGCGGCGTTCGCCCCCACGAGGGCCACGATCTCCCCCTCCCGGACGGCGAGGGACATCCGGTGCAGCACCCGCACGTCGCCGTACCCCACGTCGATGCCGCTGACTTCAAGCAAGGAGGTACTCCTCTCCCAGGTAGGCGTTGACCACCCGCTCGTCCGCCGCCACGGCCTTGGGGGCGCCCACCGCGATGTTCTCGCCGTGGTGCAGCACCAGGATCCGCTCGGAGATGGTCATGATGGCCGCCATGATGTGCTCGATCACCAGGAGCGTGATCCCCCGGCTCCGGATGCGCTTGAGGATCTCCAGCATCTGGGCCAGCTCCGTCGGGTTCAGGCCGGCCATCACCTCGTCCAGCAGCAGCACGCGCGGGCGCGTGGCCAGCGCGCGCGCGACCTCCAGCCGCTTCCGGTCGGACTGGGTCAGGCTCTTGGCCGCCGTGTCGCTGCGCCCCGAGAGCCCGACCGTCTCCATGGCCTCCAGCGCCCGCTCGCGCGCGAGGCCCGGGTCCGCCGTCCGGAGAAAGCTTCCCACCATCACGTTCTGGAGCACCGTCAGGTTCCCGAAGGGCTTGACCACCTGGAAGGTCCGCACCAGCCCCATGCGGCAGCGCGCGGGCGCCTTGAGGTGGCTGACGGCCTGGCCGGCGAAGACCACGCGGCCCTGGTCGGGGCGAAAGAACCCGGAGAGCACGTTGAAGAGGGTGGTCTTGCCGGCGCCGTTCGGACCGATCAGCCCCAGGATCTCGCCCTCCTCGACGCCGAAGCTGACCCCCTTCAGGGCGGCGAGCCCCCCGAAGAACTTGCTGAGGTTCTCGGCCTGCAGGATCATGCGTCCCCCTTCGGCGATGCGCCGGACTCCCGCTGTGCGAACGTCCGCCGCCCCCACGCGGCAATGGACGGGACGATGCCCTGCGGCAGCAGGATCACCACGACGATCAGCACCGTGCCGTAGATCACCAGGTGCAGGCCCTGCAAGGCCCCGCCGAGCTTGGCCTGCAGGATCTCCTGCAGCGGCGTCACCAGGAACGCGCCCGCCACCGGCCCCCACACCGTCCCCAGCCCGCCGATGATCGCCATCATGGCCAGCAGCACCGAGAAGTCCAGGGAGAAGGTCTGGAACGGCTCGATGTAGAAGATGTACTGGGCGTAGAAGGTGCCGCCCAGCGCGGTGAAGAAGGCGCTCAGGAGCACGGCCACCAGCTTGTAGCGGGCGGCGTCGATCCCCAGGGCCTGCGCGGCGTCCTCGTCCTCGCGGATGGCGGCCAGGTAGTAGCCCAGGCGGGAGTGCTCGATCCAGAGGGCGACCAGCACGGTGAGCGCCAGGAAGGCCAGCGCCACGAAGGCGTAGGCCGAGAGCTGGCGGAAGATGAAGTTGCCGGCCGCCGGCCGGAAGGGCACGCTGATGCCGATGGAGCCCTTGGTGAGGTCGTGGGCGTAGAGCGTGAGGAGGCGGAGCACCTCGGCGAAGGCGATGGTCACCAGCGTGAAGAACGGGCCCCGGAGGCGGAAGCTGGGGTAGCCGATCGCCCCCGAGACCAGGGTGGCCAGGGCGGCCCCGGCCAGCATCCCGAGCCAGGGGGAGAGGCCGAAGTTGATGAACAGCAGGGTGGAGGTGTAGGCGCCGATACCGAAGAAGGCCGCGTGGCCCAGCGAGAGCTGCCCCGCAAAGCCCCCCACGATGTTCCAGGCGGAGCTGATGGAGGCGTAGAACAGCATCATGATCAGCACGTGCAGGTAGAACTTGTCCTTCAGCGTGAGGGCCAGCGCGGCGGCGACCACGGCCAGGCCGGCCAGCACGACCAGCGAGCGGCGGGGGATGAACCGGTAGCCGGCGAGCATCGAGCCCTCGCTCCGCGTCGTGGCGCTCATTTCAGGCCCACCTCCTCGGCCCCGACCACGCCGAAGAGCCCGGTGGGGCGGATGAGCAGCACGACGATGAACACCACGAAGTACACGGCCTCCTTCAGCTCCGGCACGTAGAAGCCGCTGAACGCCTCCACCAGGCCGATGATGAAGCCCCCGAGCAGGGCCCCCGTGAGGTTGCCCAGCCCGCCCAGCACCACCACGACGAAGGCGACGAGCACGAAGTAGGTGCCGACCGTCGGGAACACGGGGTAGAGCGGCGCGAGCAGCGCCCCGGCCACGCCCACCAGCGCCGACCCGATGGCGAAGGTGACGAGGTAGACGCGGTCGATGTTGATCCCCATCAGCTGCGCCGCCGTCCGGTCCTGGGCCGTGCAGCGGATCGCCTTGCCCAGGTAGGTCTTCTGCAGGAAGAGGAAGAGGAGGCCCGTGATGGCCAGGGCCACCACGAAGGCCACGACTCTCGACACGCCCAGCAGCAAGGGACCCGCGGAGATCACCGCCTTGGAGAGCGCGGTATCCACGGAGCGGTAGTTGGCGGTCAGGGTGACCAGCGCCAGGTTCTGCAGGAGGATCGAGAGCCCCACGGTCGCGGCGATCTGCATGGAGGCCGAGGCGTTCAGGATGGGCCGGATCACCAGGAACTGGACGACCAGGCCCACCAGGAACAGCAGGGCCACCACCAGCACGATGGAGCCGTAGGGGTCCAGCCCGTACAGGCTGAACAGCCAGAAGGAGGCGTACATGGCGATCATGAGAAACTCGCCATGCGCGAAGTTGATGACCCGGAGGACGCCGAAGATGAGGGTGAGGCCGATGCTGATCAGGGCGTACACGCCGCCCAGCAGGATGCCCGAGACCGCCACCTGAGCAAAGATTGCTCCCATATCCACCCCTTTTCCGCGTGGAGCCGGCGCCTCGGCGGCAGCGGCCCGCTCCCCGGTTCACACGACCGGACGAGGGGGACGCGGATGCGGGCCCCGGGGCGCGAGAACAGCAAGAGGGCGGCCCTGCGCGAATCACCGGCAGGGCCGCCCTCTCACGGCTCGCGTGCCGCCTCGCTCCTGGACGTGCCCGCCATCG
>JBHGAX010000352.1:0-7448 GCA_041946635.1 Methylomirabilales bacterium (SeqCode) | reverse complement strand
GGGCCTCTTTCCTCCCGTGGCGGATCCCGTCTACGACGAGGCCCTGCGGGCCTACCCGACGCTGCGGGGCCAGCCCGCCCGCCGGCGCATGCTGGCGGCGCAGCTGCTGGCCGCCGCCGCCGAGCAGCGGGTGGACCCCGACCTGCTGTTCGCGGTCGTGGCCGTGGAATCGGGGTTCGACGCGCGCGCGGTCTCGCCGCGCGGCGCGCGGGGCCTGGGCCAGCTCCTGTTCGGCACCGCCCGGGCCGTGGCGCCGGACCGCGTGCGCCGGCCGGCGGACCTCCACGAGCCGGCCCGCAACCTGGACGCCACCGCCCGGCTGCTCCGCCAGCTGCTCGACCAGCGCCGGGGGGACCTGGACGGGGCCCTGCGCGCCTACTACGGCGGCCCCTGGGACAAGAACACGAACGGCCGGGACCGCGAGCGCTACTGGACGAAGGTCGCCACCCGCTACGCCGCGCTGAAGGCGCTCCGGGCGCACGCCACGCTCATGCCGCAGACCGTCCAGCGTTGACCCTTCCGCCTTGAACGGACGGCGAACACCGAACGCACGTGCCACGCGGAACGCGGGACGTTCGCCGTCCTGTTCACTGCCGGAGCTTGATGTCCAGGAAGCGCAGGGGCGGCTCGTTGGGGAAGGCGCGCTTCAGGAGCGGGAGCGACACGTTGTAGACCGGGACGTCGCCGCGGGTGCGTCCCTCCAGGTGCCCGCGGTGGGCGTGGCCGTGGAACACGGCCTCCACGTCGTAGCGGCTGAGCGGCTCCTCCAGGCGGCTGGAGCCCAGGAAGGCGAAGATCTCCGGCGGCTCGCCCTCCACGGTGGTGCGGATCGGGGAGTAGTGGAGCAGGGCCACCCGGTTCGGCGTGCGCAGCTTGGCCAGGGCCGTCTCCAGCTTCAGCGCCTCCTCCACCGCCTCGTGGACGAAGCGCTTGATGCTGGCCTCCCCCCAGGGCTGCAGGGCCCGCTCGCCGAAGCCCCCCGCGAAGCCCTTGGCCCCCGCGAAGCCGATCCCGTAGATCTCGCAGGCGCTCCCGGCCAGGACGCACACGCCGGCGTCCGCCAGGATCTGCCGCACCTCCTCCTCCTTGCCCGAGTGGTAGTCGTGGTTGCCCAGGATGGCCACCACCTTGGTGGCGGCGCCCAGCTCTTTCACGAGCACCCGCGCCTCCTCGGGCAGGCCGTTGTCCGTCAGGTCGCCGCACAGCAGCAGGATGTCGGCCGCGCGGGCCGCCTGGGCGAAGATGGGCTGGAAGGCGCCCTGCGAGTCCTTGCTGCAGTGCAGGTCAGCCAGCGCCGCCAGGCGGACGCGGTCCCTCGCGCTCGGCTCGATCGGCATCCCCGTTCCCTCTCCCCGGAATCGCAGCGGTCCAGTGGGCGATCTCCTCCGTGGTCAGCCGGCCCCGCGGGGCCTGCCGCGCATCCAGGTACCCCCTGCACTCCACGTCCACCAGGTACTGCTCGCGCGAGATGAGCGTCCCCTGGCACAGCGGCTCGGCGGGCGGCCGGCTCTCCAGCTCGCTCTCCAGGCGCGCCTGCAGCCGGCGCATCACCCAGGCCGGGATGCGGGTCCGCTCGGAGGGAAAGACGAATCCGAAGAGCGTCAGGTGGACGAAGAGCACCCGCCAGTGGGGCCCGAAGCGCTCCAGCAGGCGCGGCCAGTCCAGCTGCTCGGCCCGGGCCTGCAGGATGTGGATCACGTCCGCGCCGTCGAAGCGCTCGCGCTCCATGATGTAGGCCTTCGACCAGATGGTCTCCTCGGCCGGGCAGAAGCGCACGGCGAACCCCAGCGCCTCCCCCGGGATCGCGTGCTGGAACCAGCCGTCATCGACGGGGGCGGCGCCGTTGCCGGCGCCGTAGATGATGTCCAGCACCAGGTCGCCGTGGGCGGCGGCCTTGGCCAGCCAGTGGGGAAAGGTCACCTCCACCTGGTAGCCGGCCGCCCGCAGGGCCTCGAGCACGCGGTCCCGGTCCCGCGGGTGGATGAAGACGTCGAAGTCCTTGGTGAAGCGCGCGATGCCGGTGAGGGCGTAGAAGCCGTAGGCCCCGCCCACGAGGAACGGCAGCCGGGCGTCCACCAGCGGCTGGAGGAGCCGGGCGCGGCTGGTGTTCACCTCCACCTCCCGGGCGTTCCCGGCATCTCCCGGCGCTGCGTGCGTCACGTTCCTCTCCCTCGCGCCGGGCCCTTCCGGCGGGCGCCTCTGTGGCGAGGCGGCCCGGCAGCCGCTCTCCGGCCGTCACGCGGCCTGGGGATTGCCGGGCGGGCGGCCCAGCCACACGCCGCGGGTCGGCTCCGCCGCCTCCAGCCGGAAGGTCACCGGGCTCCCCTGCCGGCCGTCGGTCGCCTTGGGAATGGAGAGGACCAGGACCCCGTTGCCGTAGCTGGCGTTCGTGGCCGGCGCGTTCACGGGGCCCGGGAGCGTGATGCGGCGCTCGTATGGCCCGGCGCTCCACTCGGCGAGGAGCACCCGGCGCTCGGGCTCCACCGGGCCGCGACGGCCGCCCTGGATGGTGACCTCCCGGCCGTCCAGCGTCACGCGGATGTCCCCGGGCTCCAGGCCGGCCATGGGCGCGGCGAGGACGTACTGCGTCTCGGTCTCGTGCAGGCGAACGGGCACGGGCGGTGCGGGCGGGTGCATGCGACGCCCCCTCGCGGGCTAGGGTACCCGCCGCAGGAAGGAGTTCTCCAGGATGTGGCGCAGCTCCGCGATGAGCGCCTCGTCCGGCACCTCGCGCAGGATCACGCGCACCGCGAAGCCGCAGCGCCGGCAGCGCTTGTAGCTGTAGAGCCAGTTCCCCTCGCGCTGCGGGTCGCCCACCGGCTCCATCTCGGAGAAGCAGCAGGCGCCCGAGCGGGGCGGCGAGATGATGCGGTCGGGATACTGGTTGCGCGGGGTCTTCGTGTCCGTGTACTCGACGATCGTCGCCATGTCGGTCTCCGCGGTCAAGGGGGGTCCAGTGGGTCACGGCTACCAAGACCCGCGAGGCAATGTCTATGCCAGCGCCGGCCGGCACCCCCCGCCCCCGCCCGGGCCGCTGCACGCGCGGGTTTCGCGGTCGTCCGCGGCCCCGGCGCCCGCGCGGGCCGCGGGGCACGCTTTTACACGAGCCGGGGTAAGGATTACATGTCGCGCGGCCGGGCCGTGCGGGCGGGCCCGCCGCGCAAGTGGCGGCGTTTCGCGATGTTCCGGAGCGGGCCCCCGCGGGCAAGGGAGTTGCACCCCGGGAACCCGGGCGCGCCGCGTACCTGTGCGTGCCGGGCGCCCGGAGCGGAAGGAGGTGAGGCCGGTGGCTATCGATCCCGTGTGCGGGATGGACGTGCCGGACGCGAAGGCGGCGTGGCCTACACCCAGTCCGCGGGCAGCGCCAGCGGCGGGGCCGGGCAGTCCGACACCAGCCGGGGCGACCGCCCGGGCCCGCAGGGCGGCTCCACCCCCAGCACGCCCGGCGGTGCCGCCGGCGGCGCGGGCACGCCGAGCACGCCGGGGACCATGAGCACGCCCGGCGGGGGAGCCTCCGGCGGCGCGGCGAGCACGCCGGGCGGCAGCGCGGTGGCCGAGGACCAGGAGACCATCCGCCAGGCGCAGCAGCAGCTCAAGGCCGCGGGCTTCACGCCGGGGCCGGTGGACGGCGTGATGGACGACCAGACACGCAGCGCCCTGCGTGACTTCCAGCGCTCCAAGGGTCTGCGGGAGACGGGGCAGCTCGACCAGGAGACGCGGTCGGCGCTCTTGTCCGGCAGCGGCTCCGGCACCCCGCCGCCGTCGCAGAAGTCCCAGTAGCCAGCGAGCGCCAGCGGAGTGCTGGCTCGTAGCAACGCCTCTGGGGTGCGTCCCCGGGGGCGTCAGGATGGAGGAGAGGCCGCATGAAGAAGTTGGTGACAGTGACAGTAGCCTCGCTCTTCGTGCTCGCCGCGTTCGCGGGGGGCGCGTTCGCTCAAGCAGGCGGGAGCGGGACAACGGGTACCGGGCAGACGCCCGCCGGCTCCGCGCCCAGTCCCGGGACCTCCGGGGCCGGGACGCAGCCCGAGAAGGGCGCCATGGGCGCCGAGAAGCCGGGTGCCGAGCAGGAGGCCGCCCGCGGCCAGGCCGCCGACGCCGAGACCGTCAAGCAGGCGCAGGAGCAGCTCAAGTCGGCAGGATTCGACCCCGGCCCGGTCGACGGGATCATGGGGCCGCAGACGCAGAAGGCCTTGAAGGACTACCAGCAGTCCAAGGGGCTGAAGACCAGCGGGCGACTCGACAAGGAGACCCGGCAGGCCCTGCTGGGCGGCGGCGCTGCCGGCACCGGCGCGACCACGCCCAGCGCCGGGACCACCCCCAGCACCCCCGGGACCACGCCCGGCGGCACCTCGCCGGGCGCGAAGCCGGGCGGTGGGACGACCCCGGGCACCGGGAAGTCGCAGTAGGCGAAGTCGCAGCCGGCGGACACACGCACACTACGCCCAGCGATCTGCACGCTGGCGCCCGCGGGTCGGGGGCGCGATGCAGAGCACGGCCGGAGGCGGGCGGGATCTCCCGCCCGCCTTTCGGCGTCCGGCGCCCGGCCGCACGGCCGGGCCCCGGGGCCGATCACGGCGCGGGCCGCCCAAGGCCTCGCCGCACGACGACGCACTCGCGGGCCAGGCAGGCCACGCGAGGAAAGGAGAAGGACGCATGAGGTGGCAACCATGGGTGGGTCGGGGAGTCGCGCTGGGGGCGATCCTGCTGGCCGGCTGCGGCACGTGGGGCTTCGAGGACCGCGAGCGGGTCACCGCCCGGCCCGCGGGCGAGGCGCCGGCCGGCGGCTACGCGGCCGGGATGCTGCCGGGCAACGTGCCCGCGGGGAGCAAGGATGCCCTGTTCCTGGCGGAGGCGGCGCACGGGTCGGCGTCCGAGCTGGAGACCAGCCGGATCGCCCTGCAGCGGGCCAAGAACCAGCAGGTGAAGGACTTCGCCCAGACGATGCTCACCGACCATCGCACGGCCAGCCAGCAGCTCATCGACCTGGCCAACCGCGAGGGGCACCCGCTGCCCAGCGTGCCCGCCGAGGGCGTGGAGCAGAAGACCCTCACCATGCAGCGGGTGAGCGCGAACGAGTTCGATCGGACGTACATGGAGCAGATGGTCGAGGACCACATCCGCACGCTGAACATGTTCCGGGACGTGGCCAAGACGAGTTCGGATCCCGAGGTGCGGGCCTTCGCCGCGGCGCAGGTGCCGACCCTGGAGGCGCACCTGCGGCAGGCCGAGAGCCTGCGCGACACCCTGAACAAGACCGCCCAGCGCTGAGCGGACAGCCGGAGGCGGGGCCGGTGCCCCGCCTCCCCACGGAGGGGCGCATGAGCACGCCGGCCAGCATCGCCAAGCACCCGATCCATCCCATGCTGATCGTGTTCCCCATCGGCCTGTGGGTCTTCTCGTTCGTCGCCGACCTCGTGTGGCTCCTGGGCGGGGCCCCGGTCTGGCAGGACCTGGCGTTCTACACCATGGCGGGCGGCGTGGTCGGCGCCCTCATGGCCGCCGTGCCGGGGATCGTGGACTTCCTCTCCATCACCGACCCGCAGGTGCGCATGGTGGGCTGGGCCCACATGCTCATCAACCTCTCGGTGGCGGGCCTCTACGCCGTGAACCTCTGGCTGCGGACCTGGACGCCGCCGCTGGCGCTGCTCCCCGTGGTGCTGTCCGGCATCGCCGTCGTCCTCCTGGCCATCTCCGGCTGGCTGGGCGGCGAGCTCGTGTACGTGCACGGGATGGGGGTGGAGACGCCCCGGCCCGCCGAGGCGCCCCGGGACCGCCGCGCCGCCTGAGCCCGCGACGCGGCTTGTCCCGCCCGCCCGGGCGGCGTAGAATCGCCTCTGCCTGCGCCACCCGAGGAGGCCGACCGTGCCGGACCCGTCCCCCCACCGCCTGCCCGACGACTGCGTCCCCACGCATTACGAGCTGTTCCTGGCCCCGGACCTGGCCGCCGGCCGCTTCACCGGCGAGGAGACGGTGCGGCTCGTGGTCCGGCGCCCGACCCGCGAGGTCGTGCTGAACGCCGTGGAACTCGCCATCCCGGAGGCCCGCCTGCAGCGCGGCGACGAGGCGCCCCTGCCGGCCGCCGTCCGGCTGGACGAGGCGGCGGAGCGCGCGGTCCTGCAGCTCCCCGCGACGCTGCAGCCGGGCGAGTGGCGCCTCCGCCTGCGGTTCGCCGGCAGCCTGAACGACAAGCTCCGGGGCTTCTACCGGAGCCGGGCGGGCGCCCCCGGCGACGCGGCGGCCGACGTGCTGGCGGTCAGCCAGTTCGAGGCCACGGAGGCCCGCCGCGCCTTCCCGTGCTGGGACGAGCCGGCCCTCAAGGCCGTCTTCCAGGTGAGCCTGGCGGTGGCCGAGGGACTGGCGGCCATCGCGAACACGGCGCCCGTGGCCGAGACGCCCCTGGCCGGCGGCCGCCGGCGCGTCACCTTCGCCCCCAGCATCCCCATGTCCACGTACCTCGTGGCCTTCGTGGTCGGGCGCCTGGCGGCCACGCCGCCCGTGATGGTGGGCGCCACGCCGCTCCGCGTCTGGTGCGTCCCCGGGAAGGAGCGACTGGCCGCCTTCGCGCTGGAGGTGGCCGCCTTCGCCCTGCGCTTCTTCGAGGACTACTACGGCATCCCCTACCCGGGCGACAAGCTGGACCTCATCGCCATCCCCGACTTCGCCTTCGGCGCCATGGAGAATCTGGGCGCCATCACCTTCCGCGAGACCGCCCTGCTGGTGGACGAGGCGGCCGCCACGCACGCCGAGCGGACCCGGGTGGCCGACGTGGTCGCGCACGAGCTGGCGCACATGTGGTTCGGCGACCTGGTCACCATGGCCTGGTGGAACGGCCTCTGGCTGAACGAGGCGTTCGCCACGTTCATGGAGGTCATGGCCGTGGACGCCTGGCGGCCGGCCTGGGCGCGCTGGACCGCCTTCGGCGTCTCGCGAGGGGCGGCCCTGGCGGTGGACGGCCTGGCCGCCTCCCGGCCGGTCGAGTACGAGGTGCGGGCCCCGCGGGATGCGGACGCCATGTTCGACGTCCTCACCTACGAGAAGGGGGGCGCGGTCCTCCGCATGCTGGAGCAGCACCTGGGGCCCGCGCTCTTCCGCGAGGGGGTGCGCCGCTACCTCACCGAGCACCGCTTCGGGAACGCGGACACCGTGGACCTCTGGCGGGCGCTGGGCGCCGCCTCCGGGCAGCCCATCCCGGCCATGATGGACGGCTGGATCTTCCGGCCGGGCTACCCCGTGGTCTCGGTGGCCCCTGTCGCGGAGGGGCGCAGCCTGCGCCTGCAGCAGACCCGCTTCCGGTACCTCCCGGACGGCAGCGACGGCGAGACGTGGCAGATCCCGCTCACGATCCGCGCCGAGGTGGCCGGCGCACCGGTCGAGCTCAGCCACCTGCTGACCGGCCCGGAGGAGGAGCTGGCACTGCCGGGTCCCGCGGACCACGTGGTGGTGAACGC
>JBHGAX010000351.1:0-4118 GCA_041946635.1 Methylomirabilales bacterium (SeqCode) | reverse complement strand
AACCTCGAACCGCGAACCGGGAGTGTCCCAGTCACACGCCGTCCCCCGAGGGCCGCCATGCGCACTTCCCTCCGTCTACTGACTCCTGCCATCGCGCCCCTGGTGCTGCTGGCGGACACCACGGTCCTCGCCGCCCAGGACACGGCGTCCGGCCGCGGCATCGGCGTGGTCACCGCGCTGCAGGGCCAGGCCACCGTGTCCCGGGCCACGCTGCCGCAGCCGGCCCCCCTCCGCTTCAAGGAGAACGTCTTCTTCCGCGACCGGATCACCACCAAGGAGCGCTCCACGCTGCGGCTCCTCCTGGGGGGCAAGGGCGTCCTCACCATCCGGGAGCAGTCGCAGGTCACGCTGGACGAGCAGGTGGCCGGGCCCGCGCCGCAGTCGGTGATCAGCCTCGCGGCCGGGAAGGTGGGCGCCGCCATCGCGCGGAGCCTGATGCGGCCGGGCGAGACGGTGGAGATCCGGACGCCGAACGCCTCCGCCGCCGTCCGCGGGACGGTCCTCATCGCGGAGTACCTCCCGCCCACGCAGAACGCTGCGGCGCCGGAGCGCCTGCTCCTCGCCTCGGCCGGCGGGGCCTGGCCCATCCTGGCCCAGGCGGGCGGCGCGGGGCAGAGCAACTTCTTCGTGCTGAGCGGCCAGGTGACGGTGAGCGTGGCCGGGCAGCCGCCCGTCACGCTGGGCGCCATGCAGTCGGTGAGCGTGACCGCCACGCCGGCCGGCGTGGCGGTGGGCGGCGTGCAGGCCATGACGCCCGAGCAGGCCGCGCAGGCCTCCCAGGGGCTGCAGGCCGGCAAGGCGCCGGCAGGCGCGGCCGAGGCCGGCCGGGGCGCGCAGGCCCAGGCGCAGATCGCCGCGGCCCTCGCCACAGCCATCGTGGAGGCCAGCCAGGCCGGGCAGCCGACGGCGCCCCCGGGCGGCGCCTCCGCGGACAGCGCGCCCAGCCAGGGCGGCGACTCGACCACCGAGCAGGCCACCGAGACGCCCATCACGCCCGACGTCTCCACCGCGACGACCGAGAACACGCCGCCCGCGGGCTCCCTGGTCGAGATCAGCGAGACCGCGGTGGGCCTCGCGGCCGGGGTGCCGCTCGCCGACATCGCGGACGGCGCGGTGAACAGCGTGGCGGCCATGGCGATCTCCGGCACGGGCACGCTGGCCAGGACCACGCCGCTGCTCAGCCTGCGCGGGAAGACCATCACCCACAGCGGCCGCCTGGCGGGCCTCGCGGCAGGCGCCGCGCTGGCCGGCGCGGCGGCGGATTTCGAGACCGCGCTCCTGAGGGTGGACGGCAACAGCCTCACGAACACGGATGCCGAGCTCCTGCGGCTGCGGGGCGGGTCCAGCGTGACCACGTATGGCCCGCTGCTCGGCCTGAAGACCGGGGCCACGGCGACCCTGGCCGGCCTGCTGGACGCCTCGGAGAATTCCTGGGTCGAGCTGCGCCTGGCCGAGGGCGTGCGCGTGCCCACCGGGACGACGCTGAAGGCCGACCAGCCGCTCTTCCGGCTGACCGAGGGCGACGCGCTGCACGACGCCGACGGCAACCTGCTTCCGGTGCTGAAGACCGCGGGGGCGCTGCTCGGGGTGAGCGGGGGCAAGGTCGAGCTGTCCGGGCCGGGCCAGGTGCTCCAGGCTGTCGACAGCAAGGTCCATCTGGGCGGCTCCCTGCTCCGGATCGCGGGGACGGGGGCCACGCTCACGGGGACGGCGACGGCGCCCATGGTCTTTGTGGAAAACCACCCGCTCACCGTGGCGGGGAGCCTGCTGGACCTGCGCGAGGGCGCAACGGTCACGACGAGCGGGATCGTGCTCGACGCCAAGGAGAGCGACGTCATCGTGACGGGCCCGCTGTTCGCCATCCGCGGCGCGAGCCGGCTGGAGCTGAGCGGGGGGCCGCTGGTGCGCCTGCGCGGCGGCTCGCTGACGGGCACGGGCGGCTTCGGGGACTCCGACGAGGTCGGCAATCACATCACCGCCACGGGTGCGATGCTCGACGCCACCGACGCCACCATCACATTCTCGCGGACCACGGCCACCGACATCCCCGCTGCGGGCGCCAGTACCGAGGTCCTGGCGTTCGACATGCCGGCGGGCGCCTCCCAGGTGACCCTGACGAACACCGACTACACGGACACGACCGAGGACGAGGTGGGGATGCTGCCCTCGGGCACCGCGACCTTCCACGGGCGCCTGCTGCTCGCCACGGACAGCAGGCTGGATCTCGGCGGCAAGCTGTTCCAGGTCGATGGGGCCACGGACAAGGTCACCACCACCGAGACCGAGCCCCTGATCCGCCTCCGGGGGACCGAGGTCACCACCGGACGCCCGGCCGTCCGCGTATCGAAAGGGGAGCTGACCACGAGCGGCCCTCTCCTCCGGGCCGAGGTTTCGGACGCCGGGACCGCCTCCACGATCACTTCGGTGAGCGGCCACTCGATCCTGGCGGTGGAGGCAGGCGGCAAGCTGAGCGGCACCGCCGGGACGAGCCTGCTGCAGCTCACGAACACGACCGTGGAGCCCGGCGCCTACGTGGCGGACGTCCAGGGGGCCGGCTCCACGCTCGGCCTGGCCGGGCCGCTGGCTGCCCTGGAGGCGGGCGGCAGCGTCACGGCCGAGAACGGCTTCCTCCGTCTCTGGAACGGCGGCAGCCTCAGCGGCACGGGCACGACGCCCCTGGTCACGAGCTCCGCGGCCGACTTCACGGGCGGGGACGGCGCGAACACGGGCGGCTCGTTCCTCTGGATGGGCTCGGGGCCGGGGCAGACCGAAACCAAGCTCGACCTGCGCGGCGGACTGCTCTCCGACACCGCCAGCACGCTGGAGACGACGGACGGCGACTTCCTGGCGGTGCGGGATGGGGCCACCCTCACCACCGCCTCCACAGGCGCAGCCCTGGTCACGCTGAACGGCAGCACCGTGAAGGCGCCCAAAACGCTCTTCCGCTTCGGGCCGGAGTCGAGCAGCGCGGCCGCGGCGGGGAGCGGCGAGATCACGACCGTGTCCCTCTCCGGTCCGCTGGTGGACGCGACGAACACGGCGTTCTCGACCACGGGCGGCGGCTTCCTGGGCGTCCTCGACAAGACGAGCTTCACGGGAACCGGGACGGAGCCGCTCATCAGCCTGAAGAAGGCGGGCACGAGCTGGAGCACCGTCGACACGCCCGCGGGCCACGTCCTCTTCCTGGAGGCGCCCTCGGGGACCACGCCGCCGACCCTGACGCTCAACGGGCCGCTCCTCAAGGCGGTGGGGGCGGTCATCACATCGGGCGACACCACGGGCACGCCGCCGGCCAACGCCAACAGCGTCCTCCGCGTGACCGGGAGCGCCGAGCTGACGGGGAAGGGCAGCGGCGCGCTGGTGCAGCTCAGCGAGGGCGCGAGCGTGACGGCGGCCGGGGATTTCCTGACGATCCGCAGCTCGCAGACGGGGACGAACAGCCTGGTCGACCTGACGGGGCCCCTGGCCGGCTTGGACGATGCGACCTTCACCAGCACGGCCACCGGGCCCGCGTGCTGCAGCTTCCTGATGCTCGCGGAAAGCGGCAAGCTGACGGGCAGGGGGAGCGAGGCCTTGATCACGCTCGCCAGCAGCAGCGAGGTGACGACGAACGGCCCGTTCCTGAAGCTGGCCGGCAGCTCGCGGCTCGGCCTGGCCGGACCGCTGCTCAGCGCCACGGCCAGCGACGTGACAGCCGACGGCGACGCATTCATGGATGTCTCGAACAGCGAGATCACGGCGACGGGCGGCACCGAGCCCTTCATCAGCCTCTCGGGCGGCGGGCTCACGCTGGCGTCGCCGGTCGCGATGTTCCGAGTCCGGGACGGCGGGACGGTGAGCGTGCCCGGTTCGCTCTTCAAGGCCTCGAACACCACGTTCACGTTCACGACGCTCGCGCCGGTCCTCTCGCTGGTGGATGGGTCGCTGACCGAGGGCTCCCGGCTCCTGGATCTCCAGACCTCGACGCTCGATCTCGGCACGCAGCCCTTGGTGAAGATGGCATCGGGCAGCACGCTCACGACCATCGGCGCCGGGCCGATCATCCACGTGACGGGGGGGTCCCTCGCGGCGGCGGCGCTCATCTCCACGGATGGAGCGGCCAACACGCTGAAGCTCGC
>JBHGAX010000350.1:0-4146 GCA_041946635.1 Methylomirabilales bacterium (SeqCode) | reverse complement strand
GCTGGTGGAGCCAGCGGGCCAGCGCCAGCACCCGCTCCTCCAGCACCGCCTGGAGCGACCGGGCGATGTCGAGGTGCCGCTGCTCCATCGGCCCACCCCGCTGCCGGGGCGGCCCCAGGGGCTCGAGGTCCAGGTGGACCGTGTAGCCCCCGTCGCCCGTCAGGCGCACGGCGTCCCGGAACACGGACAGGAAGCGCGGCGCGCCGCAGGAGGCCAGCGCCATCACCTTGTACTCGTCGGAGGAGTGCAGGAAGCCCAGGTGGCTGGTCACCCGCTCGTACAGCATCCCCAGGGAGTGCGGCATCCGCACCTCGCCGAGCGGCGTGAGGGTCTCCCCCCGCCCCACGAAGTAGGCCGTGGTGGCCTGCTCCCCGCGGCCGTCCAGGGTGAGGACCGCCGCCTCGGCAAACGGGCAGGGCAGGAAGGCGCTGGCGGCGTGCGCCAGGTGGTGCGCCACGAAGTGGAACCGGTACGGGCCGGCCAGGCTCCCCCCCGCGAACCGCTCCTTCAGGTGAAGCGGCGCGCCGTCCACGAGCTGCCGCGGCGCGCTTACCACCGAGGCCAGGAACAGGCCGTCCCAGGCGCCCTCCCAGCCGGCCGGCGTGGGGTGCGCGCTCGGCTCGAGCGGCAGCGTGATCCGGGCCGCCGCGCCCTGCGCGGCCGGGAGCAGCCGGGGATCGTAGGCGTACGCCACGTGATCCAGGTCCCCCAGCCGGACGCCGCCCTCCGCCAGGCAGTAGTGGATGGCGTGGAACGGCAGCTCCCAGGTGGAAAAGGGCACGGGCCGCTTGGCGTGCTTGATCCCCGTGAAGCGCTCCTCCTCCGCCGCCGCCACCACCTGGCCGTCCCGCACCAGGCAGGCCGCAGAGTCGTGGTACGCCGCGTTGATCCCGAGCGTGAGCATCAGGCCGCCTTGCCCATGAGGGCCTCGACGCCCGCCGCGCGGGCCTGGCGGGCCGCGCCGAGCAGCGCCCGCGCCGCCTCCACCACCGCGTCCGGGTGGACCAGCCGCAGGCAGTCGTGGTGGCCCTGCGGGCAGACGCTCTTGTAGCAGAACCGGCAGGGCACGTCGTGGAACAGCACCCGCGACGGGACGGCCCACGGCGTGTGCTGCGGGTTCGTGAGGGCATACAGCGTGACCACGGGCGTGCCGACGGCGGCCGCCACGTGGGACGGGCCGGTGTTGTTCACGATGAGCAGGTGCGCCTCCGCGATCAGGGCGCACAGCTCCGGGAAGGCAAGCCGCCCCGCCAGGGACCGGCTCGGCACGCCCGCGGCCGCCTGGATGCGGGCCACGAGCTCCGCCTCCTCCTGCGTGCCGGAGAGAACGATCTGCAGCCCGTCCTCGTCCGCGAGGCGCCGGGCGGCCTCCGCGAAGCCCTCGGGCGGGTACCGGCGCGAGGCCGCGGTGGCGCCCGGGTGGAGCACCACCCAGGGTTCGTCCAGCCGCACGCCGGCCGCGCCGAGCATCTCCCGCACGCGGGCGCGGGCCGCGGGCGAGACCCGGAGGGACAGCCGGACGTCCCGGGTGGCGCACCCCACGCGCGCCACCAGGTCGAGCTGCCGCTGCACCTCGTGCCGGACGCCCTGGCCCGGCTCGGTCTCGGCCACCCAGTGCGTGAGGAGCTGGTAGGGATTCTCGCGGCAGTGGGCCAGGCGGAGGGGGATGTCCGCCAGGTAGCAGAGGAAGGCCGCGGGCAGCGGGTTCTGGCTGTAGACCGTGAAGATGACCGCCGCATCGAAGCGGCACTCGCGCAGCAGGGCCGCCATGGCGTGCTCGGCGCGGCTGTCGCTCCGCGGCGGGGTGGCCTTCACCCAGGGCGCGTCGTGGACCAGCACGTCGTCCACCTCCGGCACGAGCCACGCCGCCTCGGCCGCCCAGGAGGAGGTGAGCAGCGTCACCCGCCGCCCCGGGCCGCTCTCGCGGAGCGCCCGGATGGCCGGCGTGGTCATGAGCAGGTCCCCCACGCCGTCGGCCCGGACGCAGAGGATGCGCTCGGCGGACTCCCAGCCGGCGGCCGTCATGCCCGGCGCTCCGCCTGCCCGGCGATCAGGGCCGCCGCCTGCACCAGATCGGTCACCGTGTGGTCCGGCTGCCGGAGCGGCGACCGGCGCCACTCCGTCTCGTGGCCGTTGTCCAGGAGGACGGTGCGGCAGCCCGCCCGCCTCCCCGCCTCCACGTCGTCCAGGATGTCCCCGATGCACCAGGAGCGCCGGGGGTCCAGCCCGTGCTCGGCACAGGCCTGCAGGATGAGGCCGGGCGCCGGCTTGCGGCATCCGCAGGGCACGGCGTAGGCGGGGACGCTGCCGGCCGGGTCGTGCGGGCAGTAGTACAGGTCGGCGAGCCCCAGGCCGGCGTCGGCCAGGAGGTGGGCGCGGAGCCGGCGGACCTCCGCCTCGTGCAGGCGCCCGCGCGCCACGCCGGGCTGGTTGGTGATCACGATGAGGGGATACCCGCAGGCGCGGAGCCGGGCCAGCGCCCCCGCCGCGCCGGCGGTGAGGCGCAGGCGCGCCGGGTCCGCGTTGTAGGGCACGTCCTCCACCAGGGTGCCGTCCTTGTCGAGGAACACCGCGCCGCGCACGCCGCCCTACTCCGCGCCCAGGCCGCCGCGCACCGGCTCGCCCAGCGGCCACGGGCCGGGCCGGAGGCTGCCCCAGCCGCCCATCAGGCTGAGCGCCGGCGCCGGCATGAGCACCGAGTCGTAGAGCGCGTCGATGGCCGCGGCGACGCGGCGCCAGGTGAAGCGGCGCGTCACGCGTCGCAGACCGGCGCGCCGGAAGCGCTGGAGGAGCTCCGGCTCCCGGTAGCAGCGGGCCAGCCGGTCGGCCAGCGCCTCCGGGTCGCGGGGCGGGACGAGGAAGCCCGTCGTGCCGTCGCGCACCGTGTACTTGATGCCCCCGACGTTCGCCCCGATCACCGGGGTACCGCAGGCCATCGCCTCCAGCGGGGTGATGCCGAAGGGCTCGTACCAGGGCGTGGTCACGAAGACGTCGGCCGCGCTGTAGTAGAGCTTCAGCCGCGGCCGGTCCACGCGCCCCGTGAAGATGACCTGGTCGGCCACCCCGGCCTCCCGCGCCACGGCGCGGAGCCGCCCGATCTCCGGGGTCTTCACCGGGTCGGCGTCCTCGGAGTCGCCGCCCACGACCAGGAGCGTGGCCCGGAGGTCGTGGCGCTCCCGCAGCACGCCCAGCGCCTGGATGACGTTGTCGATGCCCTTTCGCGGGACCAGCCGGCCGAGCTGCAGGATGATCCGCTCCGCCTGGCGCAGCCCCAGCAGGCGCCGCGCGGCCGCCTTGGGCACCGGCCAGAGCTCCCGCGGGTCGAAGCCGCAGGGAATGGTGACGATCTTCGCGGGATCCGCCCCGTAGAGCGTGAGCAGGTCGTCCCGGTCCTGGGGGCACTCGGCGATGACGCGGTCCGCCTCGCGGATCACCCGCTCCTCGATGGCCTCCCGGCACGCCGGGAAGGCGTCGGCCTCCTGCTGGTGCTGGCGGCGCACGCGGCCCAGCGCGTGGAAGGTGATGACGTAGGGCAGGCACAGCACCCGCTTCACGTCCGCCGCCACCAGGGCGGACATCCAGAAGTTGGCGTGCATCAGGTCATAGCGGCGCTCGCGCAGCGCTCGGATCATGCAGTCCGTGAAGGGGCCCATGCAGGGCAGCAGCTCCTCCTTGCGGATGAAGGTGGGCGGGCCCGCCGGGACGTGCACCACGCGCATGCCCGGCCGGACCTCCACCACCGCGGGCTGCTCCTCGCGGTCCCGCCGCGTGAAGACGTCCACCGCGTGCCCCGCCGCCACGAGATGCGCCGCGACCTGCGCCACGTAGATGTTCTGCCCGCCGCTGTCCACGCCCCCCAGGGCGGCCAGGGGTGAGGCGTGCTCGCTGATCATGGCGATGCGCTTAGGCATGCAGCTCTCCAGCCCCGGCGGCGGCCCGGGCGGGGGCCCCCACCCCGGTCACGTCCCGCAGGGCGGCGTTCCAGTCCCGCACGAAGCGGTGGAGATTGAACCGGTCCAGCGCGTACGCCCGGGCGGCGGCCCCCAGCCGGCGCGCCTCCTCCGGATCCCGGAGGAGTCCGTGCATGAGGGGGATCAGGCCGTCCACGTCGGTGCTCACGTACCCCGTCACGCCGTGCCGGACGGC
>JBHGAX010000035.1:0-17554 GCA_041946635.1 Methylomirabilales bacterium (SeqCode) | reverse complement strand
GCAGGACAGGAGAGAAGGGCGGCGACGTCCGGGCCGCCGGAGCCCTGTGGTCCGCGCCGTCATCGCAGGAAGACGCGGCCCGCCTTCTCCACCGTAATGGGCAGCGTGCGCACGAGGCGTCCGTCCCGCGCATCGGCGACGTGCAGCTTCCGGTCCCGGAAGACGAGCACCTCGTCGCCGCTCAGCCAGCCGATGAGGCTCACCCCGGGGATGCGGACCGGCGGCCGCGAGGGGGGATCGAGGGCCACGATCTCCACCAGGGGGTGCCGCGCGATCAGCTCGGTGAGCTTGGCGATCTCCGCCGGGGTGAGCGCCTCGCGCTCCGGGACGCTGCTGGCCACGCGGAGCGGCGCGGACGGGCCGACCGGGTCCTGGGAGCACGCGACGGTGTGCGCCACCCGCCTCCCGTCGCGCGAGATGGCCGCGTTTGCACTGAAGAAGCTCAGGTCGTACCGCTCGTTGCGGTAGCGGCGGAACTCGTCGAAGATGGCGAGCGGCCTCCCGGCGCGCCGGACCAGGGTCGTGTCGCTGCTCTCGTTGACCCAGCCGCAGCAGCCGGCGTCCGGCGAGGCTTCGACCGTCATGGCGCCGCCCTGCGCGGCATCCAGGAACAGCTGCACCGGCTCGGGCCACGGCCGCGCGGCCCACCCCGCGGCCTGCTTCACGAGCAGGACGGTGGACTCGTAGGAGGGCTGCAGCTGTCCCGGGACGAAGTAGGTCACGAAGACAAAGTCGTCGACCACGCCCTGCGGGGCCCACGCCTCCCCCACCGGGCAGCTCTCGCTGCAGGCGCCCGTCGTGCACGCGCACTCCGGGAACGTGCGCGTGAGCACGGTCGCCGTTGCGCGATCACCGGAGTCGCCGCGGAACAGCCGGAAGGCGGGCCGCACGTTCTGTCCGGTGCCCGGCATGAGCGTCTGGTACCAGAAGGGCTCGCCACCGTCGGCGGAGAGCAGGCCGCGCGGGTAGCCCCACCCGTCCGCGTCCCCTGGGGAGGGCACGCGGGGATCCAGGAACCGGCCCGCGCGCCCGTCCCACAGCCAGTGGCGCGCCGGGATCGCCAGCCCATCGGGGTGGTGGAAGGAGATGAGCACCTGCCCGGGACGGCTCACGATCACGGGGTGGTCCCGCGCGAAGGTTTCCGGCGGGACGCGGATCAGGCGGAGCGCCTGCAGGGACTGCAGGTCGTGCTCCACGATGCCCCCCGCGGCCTTCTGCAGGACGAAGAGCCGCGGGGCCGCGCCGCCGGCCTCGGCGGGCCGGAGCAGGCCAAGGAGGCCCGCCACGACGAGCGCCGCAGTCGCAGGGATCCCGAACAGCCGCCTGCCCATCCTCCACCTCCTTGCCACCGGGCGCCCACCGAAAGCGCGGGTCAGCTTGGCCGACGGCCCGCGGCCCCGTCAAGCGCATTTCTCCGGCGTTGAGTCTCGGGCGCGTTTGACCTATCCTCTGCGCACGCCCTGGGGTGGCGGCGGCGGAGAGGAGGCGGTATGCTCGGCATCTCCAGCCCCGAGCAGCTCGAGGCCGCGGTGAGCGCGGTGGACCGCGGGCCCCTGCCCGCGATGTCTTTCAGTACCGGCCGTGCTCGCGCGCCGCGTCGTACATGGCGCAGATGTTCTCGGGCGAGACGTCCGCCTGCAGGTTGTGCACCCCGCAGCAGATGTAGCCGCCGCCCGGCCCCAGGTCCTCGATCCGCCGCTTCACCTCGGCCGCGACCTCGGCCGGCGTGCCGAACGGCAGGGCCCGCTGGCTGTCGATGGCGCCCCAGAAGGCGATGTCCTTCCCGAACTCCCGCTTCAGCCGCCGGGTGTCCATGCCCTTGGCCGAGACCTGGACGGGGTTGAGCGCGTCGACGCCCATCTCGATGAGGTCGGGGATGAGGTGGACCACCGAGCCGCAGGTGTGGTAGGCGATCTTGGCCCGCGTCCGCGAGCGCAGGAAGCCGAACAGCCGGGCGTGGTGCGGCCTGATCATGCGGCGATACTGCTCCATGGACATCATGGGGCCGTCCTGGAACGCCATGTCGTCCCCATAGAAGCAGACGTCGATGCTGTCGCCCACGGCGTCCAGCTCGTCCTGGGCCATGGCGATCCAGAGGTCCGTCAGCTTCTCCATCAAGGCCTGGAAGAAGGCCGGGTTCGCGACCAGGTCGGCGAACCAGTCCTCGAAGCCTCGCAGGAACTGCGCCTGGTGGACGATCCCGCCCGGCATGCTGAGGACCACCGCGTAGTCCGTCTCCTGGTGCAGGCGGCGGGCGGCCTCCGCCAGGCCGCGCGCCCGCCCCGGATCGTGCGGGTCCGGCCAGCGAAACCGCTCCAGGTCCGCGAGCTCCACCTCGCCGGCGAGCGGGGGCCGCGTCAGGTCATAGTAGAGGCTGCCGGCGGGGCGGCTGCGCACCACGCTCCACTCGTCCTCGTAGGAGCCGTCCGGGAAGATGATGTCCGGCCGCCGGTCGGGGCCCCCGGGGCTCACGCTCCGCGTGTCGATGTCGAACCGCTGGAGCATGCGCTCGCTCGGGTGCGCCACGTTCAGCCACTTGCTGAAGGTGCGCGGCGGCTCCGAGCCGCCGAGGTGCCGCTCCAGCCTGTCGTACACCTCGAACACGAGTGAGGACGAGCGCGATCCACCCAGGTCCACCGGGACGCGATCCGGCTCCTGCCGGCTCAGCGCCCGCAGGACCCGCTCGCGATGCGTCATGCCTGCCATCCCCGCTCTCCTTCCCGCTCGCAGCCAGACGACCGTAGCACGGATGCTCCGCGAGCCTCAAGCCTGTCCCGACGTCCCCCCGCGCGCGCCGGCACGACGGCCGGCGTCGGGTTCGGGGCCGAGACGCTATCACCGGGGCGCGGGAGCCACAAGCGGAAACCGCCGGATGGCAGGCCGGAGGCACCTCGGGGGCCGCCCGGGATCCCCGGGCCCGGCCGAGCCGAGCAGGCGGCTTGACACCGGCCCCGGACTCGCGATAGCTTCAGCCCGCTCGGAACCTCCGTAGGCTGCGTCAGGTGGCTCGAACGGGGGACTAGCGTGTCCGCATGCAGAGAGATGGCCCAGGGGCTAGCGTGCCTCCTGGGCCATTTGTCTTGGGGAAGGAGGTAAGAGGCTCACCGCTCGATCAGGGCGGCCCTCGGCGAGCGGGGCGCAGACATCCCTCACAAGGAGGTGGCCCATGGCGGAAGCGCGACGGTTCGGATTGCTGGGATGGATCCTGGTCGGATTCCTGGTGGGTGTCCTGTTCGGCGTCATCTTGCCGGGACCCAGCCTGACGATCAGCTGGGTCGGCGACCTGTTCATCCGCCTGCTGAAGATGCTCATCGTCCCCCTGATCTTCTTCTCGCTGCTGACCGGCGTGGCCTCGATCAGCGACCCGCTTCGCCTCGGCCGGGTAGGCGTCAAGATCATGGGCATCTACCTGGCCACGACGGCCGTCGCCGTGGTGATCGGCCTGATCATGGCGGGGATCGTGAATCCGGCGTCCGGGATGAAGCTCGCCCCGGTGGCCGGCTACAAGGCCCCGGCCATCCCGGCCCTGAAGGACGTGCTGCTCAACCTCTTCACCACCAACCCGTTCGAGTCCCTCACCAAGGGCGACGTGCTGCCCGTGATCGTCTTCGCGCTGTTCTTCGGGATTGCCGCCGTCCTGGCCAAGGACAAGGGCAAGGCGGTGATCGGCGTGGCCGACAGCGCGGCCGAGACCATGTACAAGCTCACGGCCATCGTGATGTGGTACGCACCGCTGGGCGTCTTCTCGCTCATCGCCGCCACGGTGGCCAAGCAGGGCGCCCAGGTGCTCCTGCCCTTCCTCACCTTGATCATCACCTGCTACATCGCCTACGCGCTCCACGTCCTGCTGATCTACGGCTCCATCATCCGGCTGCTGGCGGGCGCGCCCGTCCTCCGGTTCTTCAAGGCCATCTCCGAGGCATCCATCATGGCCTTCGTCACCCGGAGCAGCAACGCCACCCTCCCCGTCACCATGCGGGTCGCCGAGGAGAAGCTCGGCCTGCCGCGCGGCCTCATCAGCTTCACGCTGCCGCTGGGCGCCACGGTGAACATGGACGGGACGGCCATCTACCAGGGCATCGCGGCCCTGTTCATCGCCGGCATCTACAACGTCCCGCTGGGCTTCGGGCAGTACGTGATGATCATCCTGCTGGCCACGCTCGGCTCCATCGGCACGGCCGGCGTCCCCGGCGCGGGGCTGATCATGCTGGCCATGGTGCTGCAGGGCGTGGGGCTGCCCCTGGAGGGCCTGGCGCTCATCGCGGGCATCGACGTGGTCCTGGACATGGGCCGGACCTGCCTGAACGTGACCGGCGACGCGGTCTGCACGGCCGCCGTGGCACGGTCCGAGGGCGACTTCTCGGCCAAGAACATGGCCGCTTGAAGAAGCGGGCGGAAAACCGCATGCGCCTCCCGGGATGCCGGGAGGCGCATGTGGTTCTTGGCAGCCTGGCGGTACCGGAGCCTGGGAGCCGGCGTTACTTCACCGTCTCCTTGATGCCCTTGCCGAGGTTCTGCAGGTCTTCCCCCATCCCGCGGAACGTCGCGCAGCCGGCGAGCGCGGCCAGGAGGAGGGCCGGGAGCAGGAGTGCAGCCAGTCGCTTCATGGTCGGTCCTCAGTCGGAGGTTGACGTCTTCTGGGTGCTCGACGCCTTCGGCGCGGCCGCGGCCTTCGACGCCCCGCCGGTCTTGGCGTCCGCGGGCTTCGCATCCGACGATTTCGCCGGCCCCTTGCCCCCGCCGCTGTCCTCGCCCTTCTTGATCATGTAGCCCGCGGTCCCGCCCACGCCGAGCAGGACGAGCGCACCGCATCCCGACGACAGGAACAACGTGCCCAGGATCAGTGCTCCGATGAGTTTTCGCCGCATGGACTCCTCCGCCCTCGCCGGCGTCTCGCCAGCGGCGGGCGACGAGACACTAGCAGTCTTGCGCGCGCTGTCAAGCGCGAAGGCCGTGGAGGTGCGCAGGGCGGCACGTTACTGACGGCCGGGGCGAGCCTGGCCGGTTTTCGCTTGACACTCCGCCCGGTAATCAAGAAGTATTCCATACCCGCCGCCTTCCGGCGGGCAGCTCGCCCGGACACGCCATGCGCGAAGGCTCGCCACGGTCCCCGGCACGGCGCATCCTGTCCGGCGACGATCCCGACCGTCGCCCGGCGCCGCCCCTGTGCGCGCCCGCCAGGCCCCGATTCCCGCTTGCGCGAGGCGGCCCTCTGCCGCCGCCACCTGCACCGTCATCCGGCTGACATTTCCAGGCCGCGTGGGGCGCGCCTCGCGCCCCGGAAAGGGGGACGCCATGGGAGTCAAGAGCCGATCCATCCGGCGGCGGGAGTTCCTGACCGGCTGCGCCGGCCTGGCCGCGGTCGCGGGCTTCCCGCACGTGGCGCGCGGCGCGGCCGCCGAGCCCGTGAAGATCGGGGTCCTCGGCCCGCTCACGGACTTCACCGGGCGCGACATCCAGCGGGCGGCCCAGATCGCCGCCGAGGAGATCAACGCCGCGGGCGGGATCCTGGGGCGGCCGATCCAGCTGGCCAGCGGCGACTCCGAGGGGGTCCCGGAGAAGGCCATCCAGGCCTGGCAGCAGCTCACCGCCCGCGACCAGGTCCACGCCGTGGTGGGCGGCTTCCGGAGCGGCGCCATCCTGGCGCTCGTGCCCCACGTGGCCCGCACGCGGACGCCCTTCATCATCACCGGCGCGGCCAGCCCGGACATCATGGCGCCCGTGAAGGACAAGTACGCCCAGTTCAAGTACCTCTTCCGGGCCTGGGTCAACTCGGAGCGCCAGGCCCTCAGCCTGGCCTTCGTCTGCCGGGACATCCTGAAGGGCCAGGTCGGCTTCACCCGCTTCGCCATCGACGCCGAGAACCTGAAGTGGGCGCGGGACTACGCCGACGTGCTGAAGGTGAAGCTGAAGGAGTACAACCTCGAGCTGGTCTACGAGACCTACCACGACCCGGCGACCACCGACTTCACGCCGGTCTTCAAGGCCGCGCAGGCCGCCCGGGCGCAGGTGCTCTGCGAGGTGATCTCGAACCAGGCCGGCTACGTCATCGTGAAGCAGTGGCGCGACCAGCGGGTCCCCCTGGCGCTCGTCGGGAACAACAACCCCTCCTACCTCATCTCCTCGTTCTGGAAGGACACCGAGGGCAAGTGCAAGTACGAGCTGTCCGCCTACACCAAGGCGCCGCTCTCCGGCAAGTCCATCCCCTTCTGGAACAAGTTCGAGCAGCGGTTCGGCGAGACGCCGTTCTACACCGGGACCGGCGCCTACGACTCGATCTACCTGCTCAAGATCGCCGCCGAGGCGGCCAAGTCCCTGGACCGCGACGCCCTGGTCGCCGCCCTGGAGAAGGTGAACTACGAGGGGGTCATCGGCCGCATCCGCTTCGACGAGAGCCACGAGGCGGTCACCGGGCCGGACGCCGTGCCGGTCTCCTACGGCCAGTGGACAGGCGAGAAGCAGAAGGTGGCCATCTGGCCCGAGAAATTCTCGCAGGGCAAGTACCAGCCGCCCGACTGGATGAAGTAGCAGGCGGGTGAAAACGGCCCATCCGCGGCGTTCCTGCGGCTTCCGGGCGAGGTGGCTCGCCCCCGGGACTGGGTGCCATGCAGACCGCGTTCACCATCCTGCTCTTCGGGCTGGCGACCAGCGGGATCTACGCCCTCATGGCGGTGGGCGTGGCGCTGATCTACGGCGTGGGGCGCATCATCAACTTCGCCCACGGGGCCTTCTACACGCTGGGGGCCTACCTCACCTACCTCTACGCGGTCCGGGCGGGCCTGGGCTGGTGGGCGGGCGCGGCCCTGGCCGTCCTCAGCGTGGCGGCCATCGCCATCGCGTTCGACCGCTGGCTGGTCGAGCCGATCCGCGAGCGCGAGATCATCGTCTGGATCATGACCTTCGCCTTCGCCTTCGCGGTGCGCGAGCTGATCATCCTCACCTTCGGCGCCCGTCCCTACTCCATCCCGGCGTTCCTCCCGGGGAGCCTCTCCGTCCTCGGCGAGGCCATCGCCGCGCAGCGGCTGCTGGTGGTGGCCGCCTCCGGCCTGGCCCTCGGCGCCCTCTGGCTGTTCCTCTACCGGATGCGCGCGGGCAAGGCGCTGCGCGCGGTGGCGCTCAACCGGACGGGGGCGCACCTGGTGGGCGTCCCGGTGCGCCGCGCGCACGCGGCCGTCATGGCCATCTCCGCCGGCCTGGCCGCCCTGGCCGGCATCCTCATCTCCCCGATCAGCGTGCTCACGCCGGACATGGGGCTCGAGCCGCTGCTCATGGCGTTCACCATCGTGATCTTCGGGGGGATCGGCTCCCTGAAGGGCAGCCTGCTGGCCGCGCTCATCGTGGGCTACGCGGGCGCACTGGTGAGCTTCCTCTGGGCGCCCGAGCTGGTGACCTTCATGGCCCTGGTCCTGGTCTTCAGCGTGATCCTGATCCGGCCCACCGGCCTGTTCGGCATGGCGGTGGAGCGGGCATGATGGCGGGCCCGGCGGCGGGCGCCAAGCCGGAGCGCGGATCCCGCCTCGCCGGCGTCCGGCCGTATGCCGCGCTGCTCCTGCTGCCCGGGGTCGCCCTCCTGGGCTGGCTGGGCAGCCAGCCGCTCACCATCACCCTCATCTACGGCGCCACCTGGGCGACCTACGCCGTGGGCTACGACCTCTTCTCCGGCTTCTCCGGCCGGGTGAACCTGGGCTACGCCATGTTCCCGGCCACCGCGGCCTACACATCGGCGGTGCTCTCCGCCCGCCTCGGCCTCTCCCCGGCGCTGAGCATCCCGGGGGGCATCGCCCTGGCCCTCCTCCTGGCCGCGGCCGTGGGCGCCCTGACGCTGCGCATCAAGGGCATCTACTTCGCGCTCTCCACCTCGATCGTGCCGCTGGCCCTCTTCCAGCTGACCCACGTCTTCGGCAAGTTCTTCGGCGGCGAGGAAGGCATCTGGGGCGTCCCGCCCGTCTTCTCCGACCCGCGCGAGGACCTGCTGGTCGTCGTGGCCATCCTGGGCGGCGCGGTGGCGTTCGCCCTCTGGTTCGTCCGGTCCAAGGCCGGCCTGATCCTGCGCGCCATCCAGGGCAGCGACCTCACCGCCCAGGCCCTCGGCGTGAACACGTTCCGCTTCCTGTTCGTCAGCCTGCTGGCCTCCGCCGCCATCGGCGGCGCGGCCGGCGCCTACCTGGCCCACTTCCAGATGCTGGTGGCGCCGGAGATCCTCCAGATCGTCACGACCCTGCAGGTGATCACCTTCACCCAGGTGGGCGGGCCGGGCACCATCGTCGGCCCGGCCGTGGGCAGCTTTCTGCTGGTCATCCTGAACGAGCACCTGCGCGCCTGGACCGACCTGCGGCTCTTCGCCTACTTCGCGGTGCTGGTCCTCCTGCTGCGCTTCTCGCCGGACGGGTTGCTGGCACCGGCCGCCCGGGCGCTGGCGCGGCTCCTGCGGCGGACGCCATGAGCACGCCGGGGCCGCACCTGGCGGTCGAGGCCGTGACCAAGCGCTTCGGCGGCCTCACGGCGCTGGACGGCGTCAGCCTGGCGGTCCGCCCCGGCGAGGTCGTCGGCCTGATCGGCCCGAACGGGGCGGGCAAGACGACCCTCTTCAACGTCGTGAGCGGCATCGAGCCGCCCACGGCGGGCCGGGTGGTCTTCGCGGGCGAGACCATCAGCCACGTGCCGCCGCACGCCATCGCGCGCCGCGGCCTGGCGCGCACCTTCCAGATCGTCCGCCCCTTCCCCGGCCTGAATGTCCTGGAGAATCTCGCGGTGGGCGGGTTGAGCAACGCGGTCTTCGACCTGCGGGGCGAGCTGGCCGAGGCGCGGGCGCGGGCCCGCGAGGTGGCCGAGCGGGTGGGCCTGCGCGCCTGGCTGGACCGGGAGGCCGCCACCCTCCCGCACGGCAGCCTGAAGCGGCTGGAGATCGGGCGCGCCATCATGATGCGGCCCGCGCTCCTGCTCCTGGACGAGCCGTTCGCCGGGCTGGGCGGCCACGAGGTGGACGAGGTGTCGGAGGTCATCGCGGGCCTGGCGGCGCAGGGGCTGACCCTGGTCATCATCGAGCACAAGCTCCGCGCCCTCATGCGCCTCGTCCAGCGCGTGGTCGTCCTGAACTTCGGGCGGGTGATCGCGGAGGGGCCGCCGCGCGAGGTGGCGGCCCGGCCCGCCGTGCGGGAGGCCTACCTGGGCGAGAAGGGAGCGGCCCGCCTTGCTTGAGGTCCGGGAGCTGTCGGTGCACTACCGGGGCGCGCTCGCGCTCCAGCACGTGTCCCTCTCGGTGGCGGGCGGTGAGGCGGTCTCGCTCATCGGGCCGAACGGGGCGGGCAAGACCTCGCTGCTGCGCGCGATCTCGGGCCTCGTGCCCTACGAGGGGGACGTCCGGTACGCGGGGCGCTCGCTCCGGGGCCTGCCCCCCGACCGGATCCTGCGCGCCGGCATCGTGCACTGCCCGGAGGCCGGCGCGCTCTTCGGCGAGATGACCGTGGCCGAGAACCTGGAGATGGGCGCCTACACCGTCGCGGACCGCGCGGCCGTCCGCGAGTCCCTGGAACAGGTCTACGCCCTCTTCCCGCAACTCCGGGACCGCGCGGGACAGCTGGCTGGGACGCTCTCGGGCGGGGAGCGGCAGATGCTGGCGCTGGGCCGGAGCCTGATGAGCCGGCCCACGCTCCTCATGCTGGACGAGCCGTCCCTGGGCCTCTCGCCCCTCATGCGCGACCGGATCCAGGAGAGCATCGAGCGGATCCACCGCGCGCGGGATCTCTCGATCATCCTGGTCGAGCAGGACTCCGCGCTGGCCCTGGAGGTCGGGCAGCGCGTCTACGTGCTGGACAGCGGCCGGCTGGTGCGGGAGGGACCGCCCGAGGCGATCGCGCAGGACCCCGCCATCCGCGAGGTCTACCTCGGCATCACCTGAGGCGAGGGGCCAGCACCGCGCGCCTGGTCGCCATGGCCGGCCCCCCTAGCGGGGCCGTTGTCGTTGCTTGATGGCCGTGATGGCGGCCGCCTCGGGGCGGGCCTTGTAGAAGGGGTCCAGCGGGTAGCAGCCCGAGACCATCTTGTTGCGGGGGCCGGTGGTGCAGTCGCTGAAGGTGCGGCACAGGCGCTTCCGGTCCAGCGGCTGGCCGGTGAGCACGTGGTGCGGCATTTCGGGATAGGCCAGCAGCATGCGGCCCACGCCCACCAGGTCCACGTGGCCCAGGCGGAGCTGGGCCTGGGCCACGTAGGGCAGGTACTCCTGCAGGTAGGTGTAGCCCGTGCCGACCAGCACGACGTCCGGCACGGCCCGCTTCAGCCGGGCGGCGGCGTCCAGCAGGCGCGCGCAGCCGGTCAGCGGGTCCTCGGGCGGCGGGTAGCCGTCCGAGGGCGGGAACGCGGCCGGCCGCATGAGGTGCGGGTTGTAGTAGGGGCAGGCCGCCGAGACGTTCACCAGCGTGATCCCCAGCTCCCGGCACAGGGCTAGGAAGGCGATCGGCTCGGTCAGGTCCATCTCCAGCGGGTGATCCGGGTTCACGCCGAAGCCGTAGCGCCAGGGGAGGAACGGCCGGAAGTTTATGGGCACGCCCTGGGAGCCCTCCTCGGGTCGCGGCCAGCGGAAGGGGACGAGATCGAAGGCGGAGAGGCGCACGCCGATCTGGAGCGCCGGCGCGTCCCGCCGGATGGCGGCCACGATCTCGCGGAACAGGCGGGTCCGGTTCTCGAAGGAGCCGCCGTAGGGGCCGGGCCGGGTGTGCGCGGAGAGCAGCTCGTGGAGCAGGTAGCCGTGGCAGCACTTCACGTCCACGAAGTCGTAGCCCTCGTCCGCCGCAAAGCGGGCGGCCGCCGCGTAGTCCCCGACCAGGTCCGCCAGCTCCCCATCCGTGAAGATTGGCCCATCGTCGTGGACGCCCACCCGCGGGTCCATCACGGGATGCCGGTAGGCGATCCGCGGGCGCGGCAGGTGATCCGGCTCGGGCCGGGCGTAGCGCCCCGAGTGCGTGAGCTGCAGGCCGACGAGCAGGTCGTCCGTGGTGCCGAACCGCTCGCGGTGTGCGGCCTTCAGCGCGGGCAGCAGCCGCCCGAGCCCCTGCCGGTTCTCGGGCGCGTAGTAGAGCTGGTTCGGGTTCGCGCGGCCGTCGCGCCGCACGGCCACCGCCTCGCCGCCCCAGATGAGCTTGGCCCCCGAGACGCCGAAGTGGCGCCAGCGCCGGAGCACCAGCTCGCTGGGCGTCCCGTCGGGCTCCCCGTCCCAGCCCTCCATGGGGTGGGCCGCGAAGCGGTTGCCCACGCGGCGCCCGTAGATCGCGATGGGCTGCGCCAGCGGGCTCTCGGCGGGCGGCAGCAGCCCGGCATCGCACGCCATGGCGATGGGCAGGGTCGCCAGGTGGGCCCGGAAGGCCTCGATCGTCTTGAAGGCCGCGATCCGCGGAAACCGCCCCAGGTCAGGCTGCTCGGCCATGGACACCCCGGAAAGAGCACGCACCGCAGAGGCGCAGAGACCGCAGAGGACGCTCCCATCATGGAAATCCGACTTCCGAATGACTCTGCGTCCTCCGCGCCTCAGCGGTTCAAGTCCTTCAGGTTGTAGAGGCTGGCGGCGTTGTCGCGCAGGACCCGCTGGGCCAGCCGGACCGCGGCCGCCTCGTCCAGGTACCCCTCCTCCACCTTCTCGCCCAGCACGCGCGAGACGATCCGCCGCGCCATGACCGAGTGGCCGTACGCCCCCTCGGGGATGATGAAGTCCCCCCCGAACGCCAGGATCTTGTTGGCGGGCACCGTCTCGATGGCCTCGTGCAGGACGCGCGCGGCCGCGCTGGGCGAGATGATGGGCAGCCAGCAGAGGTCCAGGAAGACGTTGGGGAAGTTCTTGGCCAGGGCCAGGGCGGGCCCAGTGAAGGGGTAGGCGCCGTGGAAGAGGTCGAACTTGGCGCGGCGGTACTCGATGCACAGGTTGGCCAGGAGCAGCGGGTCCGAGTTGGCGAGCAGGTTCTCGTTGCCCTCCTGCAGCCCGGTGTGAATCTGGAGCGGAACGTCGCGCTCCATGGCCGCCCGGACGATCTCGTGGAACATGTAGTCCTGCAGCGGGCGCGCCTCCGCCCACGACGGGCCCTCCCCCAGGTGGCCGAAGAGGCGCGCGAACACGCGCTCCGCCTCCGGGCGGGCGACCTTCTCGAACCGCAGGCTGCGCCGATAGGCGACGCCGATCTTCACGCCCACCGCCCCGCGCGAGAGGTCGCGCTCCAGGGACGCGTGGAGGGCCGCCACGAGATCGTCCAGCGAGTGGAGGCTGCGCCCGGTGTCCGCCTCCAGGTTGCGGAGATCCTGGCGCGAGGTGGGACACGCGAACTGCTCCAGGCGCACCACCGGCGCGAACAGCTCGCGGTCCACGTCCGTGCGATAGTCGTCCTGGATGCTCACCGCGATGCGGGCCCGCTCCCGCAGGACGTGCCGGTACCAGCCCGGGCGGCGCGAGGCGGCGATCGCCTCGGAGAGCGGAGCGTAGGTCTCGCCGGTCAGGTCCGGCTGTCCGAAGAGGTCGCGCATGGCGATCCGCAGGCACGTGCCGTAGCCGGTGTGCCGGATGCGCTCCCAGTACGGGGCGAGGGCCGCCCAGCGCTCGTCCAGCGAGAGGTCCGGCCGGGAGGGCCCGGCGGGGGGCGCCGGCTTCCGGATCCACCCGATCCGGGCCATGCGCTCCAGGAGCACGGGGCGGGCCGACGCCCGCACGTCCTCCAGCACGGCCGGCGGCATGCCGGACGAGACGAGATCGCTCGAGGCGTAATGGGGAAAGAGATAGCCGAAGTCGACGGCGGCGCGATGGCGCTCCGCCTCGGCCAGCAGGTGCTCGTGGGTGTCCACCAGCGCCACCTGGTCCACGGCCGCCGCGATGCGGGCATGCAGGAGCTCGGACATGGCTCACCTCGTTCCAGGGTGGAGGGACGCCAGACACTAGCACGAGACCGCCCCGTGTCAAGGGCCAGGGCTGCGGGAGGTTCTGGCTTGACGCCCCTGGCCTCCCCTGATAGTAAGGCCTGGAGCCGAGGACCGGTGGTGTCCGCCCCGCGGAGGAGCGCGCATGAAGCTCGGGATCTGCTTGCCGCACTACGGTCGGCCGCTGGACGTCGAGCGGCTCCTGGACGTCGTGGACCGGGCGGAGGAGCGGGGACTCGACTCCGTGTGGGTGACGGATCACGTGATCGTTCCCGAGGAGATGCAGATCATCTACCGGGACCACATGCTGGATCCGCTCGCCGTCCTCTGCTGGCTGGCGGGCATCACGCGGCGCATGACGCTCGGCACCAGCGTGGTCATCCTCCCCTACCGCTCGCCCATCCCCGTGGCCAAGCTCCTCGCGACGGCGGACGTGCTGTCCGGCGGCCGACTGATCGTGGGCGCGGCCATCGGCTGGCTCGAGCGGGAGTTCGACGCCCTGGGCGTCCCCATGCGCGAGCGCGGGGCCCGCTCGGACGAAGCCTTGAAGCTGTTCCAGGCGCTCTGGACGCAGGAGGTGCCCGAGGTGCAGACCCGGCATTACCGGCTGCACGGGATGAAGGCCTCGCCCATGCCGGTGCAGAAGCCGCGACCCCCCATCCTCGTGGGCGGCATGAGCGAGGGCGCCTTCCGGCGGATCGCGCAGTACGCCGACGGCTGGATGGCGACCGCCGCATCCCCGGAGGTCTTCCGCCACGGCCAGGATGCCGTCCAGCGGTTCTGGAAGGACGCGGGCCGCGACGGGACGCCGCTCTGGACCCTCCGCATCCCGCTGCTCATCGAGGGCGTGCACGAGCCCGCCGCCGACATGGGCTTGCTGGCCGGCCGGCACATGGTGCAGGGCAGCGTGCCGCAGGTGATCGAGGCGCTGAAGCGCTACTGGGCGCTGGGCTGCAGCCACGTGGCCCTGGACGTCGCCTACACCAGCTACCCCGCGATCCTGGAGACCATCGACATCCTGGTCCGCGACGTGAAGCCGGCGGTGGCCGGGTAAGACAAGGATGATCTCGATGACCCGACTGCGCGGCGGCGTGTTCGGCTGCGGCATGATCTCCGAGTTTCACCTGCGCGGCTGGCAGCGCATCCCGGAGGTGGAGATCGTGGCGCTCGGGAACCGGACCATCGCGCGGGCCGAAGCCCGGCGCGACCAGTTCTTTCCGGCGGCCCGGGTCTACGACGATCTGTCGCGAATGCTGGACGCCGAGCGGCTGGATTTCGTGGACATCCTCACGGTGCCCTGGCTCCACAAGGAGCACTGCCTGCTGGCGAGGCAGGCGGGAGCGCATGTCATCTGCCAGAAGCCGCTCTGCGAGAGGCTCGAGGACGCCGCCGAGCTGGTCGCCGCCATGGCCGCCTCGCCGAAGCTCTTCGCGGTCCACGAGAACCACCGTTACCGGCCGTGGTTCCGGCGGGTGCAGGCGCTCGTCCGCGAGGGCTTCTTCGGCACGCCGGGGATGCTGCGCCTGCACCAGCACGACGCCCAGGAGCCGCCCGAGGCGTACAAGGTCCAGACCCGGTGGGGCATCCTGCTGGAGTACGGGACGCACCTCATCGACATGCTGGTGGCCCTCTTCCGCGCCCCGCAGCGCGCCTATGCCCGGCTGGCGCACCTGAACCCGAGGATCAAGGGCGAGAGCCACGCCCTGGCCGTGTACGAGTACCCCGGGCTGAACGCGCTCCTCGACATCGCCTGGCCCCCGGACGGGCCGGCGCATGCGGGCTTTCTCCTGCAGGGCGACCGCGGGACCGCCATCTACGAGGGCACCATGGCGCGGGGCACGGAGGCCCGGTTCCGCGTCATCCAGGGCACCCGGACGCTGGTGGACGAGGTGCGGTCCCCGTACGACGACTACGTGGAGAGCTTCTACCTGCTGGAGCGCGAGTGCGCGGACGCCATGCTCCGGGGGACGCCGGTCACGCAGACCGGGGCCGAGAACCTGGTGACGCTCACCGCCACATTTGCCGCGTACCGCGCGGCCGCCGAGGGCCGCATCGTCAGCCTGGCCGAGATGACGCCGTGATCCTTCTCGCGTCCTCTGCTACCGATCTCCCGGCCCGCCCTTTGAAGAAGGGGGACCGGAGGGAATTTCGCTTCCGCTGCCTGCCCTGACCATGCCGCCCACCGTCCGCCCCTACGGGGCCTGGCAGTCCCCCATCACGGCCGAGCGGATCGCCGCCGGCATGCGCACGATCAGCGAGATTCAGGTGTCGGGCGCGGAGGTCTTCTGGCTGGAGATGCGCCCGACCGAGGGCGGGCGCTCCGTGGTGATGCGCCGGCGGGCGGACGGCGCGATCGAAGACTGTCTGCCGCCCGGCTACAGCGCCCGGACGCGCGTGCACGAGTACGGGGGCGGCGCCTTCCTCGTGGCCGAGGGCCAGCTCTTCTTCTCGAACTTCGCCGATCAGCGCCTCCATCGCCTCCCCCTCGACGGGCACGGCCCGCCGCAGCCGCTCACGCCGCCGGGATACCGGTATGCGGACGGCGTCTGGGACGCGCGGCGCCGCCGGATCATCTGCGTCCGCGAGGACCATGCCCGGGGAGGCGAGCCGGCGAACGCCATCGTGGCGGTGGACGCGGACGGGGGCGGCGCCGGCGAGGTGCTCCTCGGCGTGCGCGACTTCTATGCCGCGCCCCGGCTGAGCCCGGACGGAGCCCGGCTGGCCTGGCTGGCCTGGGATCATCCGGCCATGCCCTGGGACGCCGCGGAGGTGTGGGTCGCGACCGTGCAGCCGGACGGGCGGCTCTGCGATCAGCGCCACGTGGCGGGCGGGCGCGGGCTCTCCGCGGTCGAGCCCTCGTTCTCGCCGGACGGGGTGCTGCACGTCGCCCTGGACCCCGCGGGGTGGTGGAACCTCTACCGCTGGAACGGCGGCCTGACCCCGGTGGCGCCGATGGAGGCGGAGTGCGCCGGGCCGCTCTGGGTATTCGGGCTGAGCCACTACGCCTTCGCCGGCCCCGAGCGCCTGGCCTGCGCCTACTCGAGCGGGGGGCGATGGCACCTTGCCGTGCTCGAGGCCGGGCGGCTGCTCCCCGTCGACGGGCCCTGGACGGAGATCGGCGCGGTGCACTCCGCGGGCGGGCGCGTCGTCTTCCTGGGAGCCTCGCCCGCCGAGGCGCGGGCGGTGGTCGCCCTCGACCCCGTGACGCGTCAGACGCGGACGCTCTTCCGTCCCGAGAGTCTCGCCGTCCCGGAGGGCTACCTCTCCCTGCCGCAGGCCATCGAGTTCCCGACGCAGGGCGATCGGAACGCCTACGGACTGTTCTACCCGCCCCGCAACGAGGACTTCGCCGGGCCCCGGGACGAGCGGCCGCCGCTCGTGGTCATGATCCACGGCGGGCCCACCTCGGCCGCCTCCCCCGCCCTCCGGCCGGGGATCCAGTTCTACACGAGCCGCGGCCTCGCGGTGCTGGACGTCAACTACGGCGGCAGCACGGGCTACGGGCGGGCGTACCGCGAGCGGCTGTACGGCCAGTGGGGGATCGTGGACGTCGACGACTGCGTGAGCGGCGCCGCCTGGCTGGCGGATCGGGGCCTGGTGGACAGGGCGCGGCTGGCCATCACGGGCGGGAGCGCGGGCGGCTACACGGCCCTCGCCTGCCTGACGTTCCGGCGCCTGTTCGCCGCCGGGGCGAGCCACTACGGCGTGAGCGACTGCGAGCGCCTGGCCCAGGAGACGCACAAGTTCGAGGCGCGCTACCTGGACCAGCTCATCGGGCCCTACCCCGAGCGGCGGGACCTCTACGTGGCGCGCTCCCCGCTGCACCACCTCGAGCGGCTGGACCGGCCCGTGATCTTCTTCCAGGGGCTGGACGACAGGGTGGTTCCCCCGAACCAGTCCGAGCGCATGTTCGAGGGACTGCGCCGGAAGGGCATCCCCACGGCGTACGTCACCTTCGAGGGCGAGCAGCACGGCTTCCGGAAGGCGGAGACCATCCGTCGCGCGCTGGAGGGAGAACTCTACTTCTTTTCCCGCATCTTCGGCTTCACGCCCGCCGACCCGATCCCGCCGGTCCCCATCGAGAACCTCTGAGCGAGCGGTCACCATCAGCGGTCAGCGTTCAGCCAGAGACCCGGCAGACGATTGGCAACCCCGCTCCCTTAAGACCGCCAGAGAGTGCGGCGCGCGATGAGCGCGAGGGTGGCGCCCAGGCCGTCCCAGCCGACGTCCTTCACGGTCCCGGTGCGGCCGCTCACGAAAGCCTGGTGGAGCTCGTCGGCACTGGCGCACGCCAGCGCCAGGGCCAGCGAGGCGACCAGGCGCGCCGGCCGGCCGCGGGCCGGGCCGCCCAGCGCCCGGTACCACAGCAGGACGAGGACCCCGAAGACCGCGAGGTGCATGGCCTTCCGCAGGTAATGGTGGATGAGGCCGAGCGTCGCCGCATCCGCTCCGGGAAGGAGGGAGTGCAAGACTGGCATCACCAGCTGCGCGGTTTGCGCGGCGGCGAACAGGGTGGTCGAGAACCCCAGAATGACGGCCATCCAGAGCACGGGCGGCGCAAACCGCCACAGCGCCTGGCGCCAGGGCGCCTGCTGCATTTCCCCTCCCCCGCACGACACACTGCCGCACCGCCAAGGCACCCGGAGGGCCAAGCAGGACGACC
>JBHGAX010000349.1:0-4172 GCA_041946635.1 Methylomirabilales bacterium (SeqCode) | reverse complement strand
AAGTACGCCGCAACGAGTGCGCAAGCGGGCCAACGCCGCAGATGGGCCGTTTTCAGCCGCCGGCCTAGCTCACATCGAAGCCGGCGTCCAGCATGCCGGCCAGCGCCTCGCCGGTGGCGGACGCCGCCTGCGCCTCCTGCTCCACCGCCGCGAAGTCCAGCGGCCCCTCCAGCGTCAGGTAGCTCAGCGTGAAGCGGAGCGTGCGCACCAGCACCCAGGGCCGCCCGAGCCCCAGCGTGACCGCGAGGAGCAGCAGGTTCACGGCATGCAGGCCGAGCAGCCGGCCCCCGGTCACGCCGCAGTCGAAGCGCGCGTCGCCGATGCCGGTGTGGGCCCAGAGGTATCGCTGCTTCCTGGCCACGAACCAGAACCAGCAGAGGCCCAGGGTGAACGGGGTGAGGAGCAGCGCCAGGAGGAAGCTGGTGAAGAGGCCGCGATTCTCGCCGTCGAACTCGGCCTTCACGCTTCCGAAGTAGGAGTGGGACAGCAGGAAGGCGTGTTTCTTGACGAGGAAGACCGGCGTGTACAGCCCCAGCGTGAGGACCGAGAGCAGCACGCCGCCGATGAACAGGTTGACGAACTCGCGCGTGTTGCCGCGGAAGGAGAAGCGAATGCCGCGCCACGAGGTCCGGCTGAGGCGGTAACGCCGGGCCCCGACGATGGCCACCGGGATCACGAGCAGAAACACGATGGGCGTGAGGGCCGCGACCGCCAGGCTGCCCGTGGGACCCAGGAAATAGGCGGCCAGGGTGTTCAAGAGGATGAGCGGCAGCCAGTAGAGGGCGAAGGCCCGGGCGAAGCCGAGCCAGAGCTCGCGGCCGGTGCCGTGGTAGGCGAAGCGGTCGCCCTCGAATTCCGTCTGGCTCATGAGGTACCGGCGGACCCGCGTGGTGGCCCAGAACCGGTACACGCCGAACGTCACGAGGGTGAGCACCATGTTGACCAGGAAGATGCCGAAGAGCGATCCGCCCGAGCCGTGGAAGGCGAACTCGCGCAGCTTGGGGACGCCGTCCGGGAATCCGTCGGCCGGCGGCGTCCAGCCGGCGGGGGCAGGGCCGTCCACGAGAGGTGGCGCGTCGGCAGAGTCCAGGCGCGGCGCGGGAGGGGACGGCGCGGGGCGAGGCGGGCCGGCCGACTGGGTGGGGCGCGGGAGGCGAATGGCTGCGCGGCCGGTGGCGGCGCCGCAGCTCTTGCAGGTGGGAGCGGAGAGCTGCATGAGCCCGCACTTGGGACAGGTCATGCCGATCGTCATCCTGCCTCCCCTCTCGGCTCGTGGCTCATGGCTGGTGGCTCATGGTCGAGCGCCGGGTTCCATGAGGCATGCGCGATGGGCCGTGAGCGATGGGCCGCCGTGGCTCCGGGGACGCCGGCTCGGGCCATGAGCCGTGAGCGACGAGCCACGAGCGGCATTACCGTTTCTGCGTTGCCGCCTCCGCCTCAGCCAGAGTGAGGCTCCCCACCAGGTGCCGCGCCTCAAGGACGAGCGTCGCATCCAGCCCCTTGTAGCGCAGCATCTCGGCCAGTCGGCCCGCATCCATCTCGGGATTCGCCGTCGCGGCGAAGGCCGAGACGTGCGGCTTGAGACTACCGGAGCGCTCGGCCTCCGGCACCCGGCTCAGCGCCTCCGCGCTGACGACGCCGAGCAGCGCACTGTTCCGGTCCACGACGGGCAGCGACGCGAGCTTCAGTGCCTGCATCTGGGCGAGCGCTTCGCCGATGGTCGCCTCCGGCGAGATGAGCCCCGCCGGCCGCCGCATGATGTCCCGGACCTTCACGCCCGACGGCGTGACCGCATGTCCCCCCGATGTCGCCATCGCACCCCTCGCCGCAGCCGGGAAGACCGGCGCTTCCCGGCCACTGCCCCGCCCGACCGGCATCCCGGCCCGTGTGGGGCCAGCCCCCCCTTCGCGTCGGCGGAGTATAGATACAATCCTGAGTTCCGGCAAGAACCTGCGCAGGAACGTCAGGCACCGGCACGCAAGTGGTCCAAGGCCCAACGCCGGTAGTCCCGCGGTCCGGTGATCCCATGATCTTCTTGGATGCCCGCACGGCCCCGCGCCTCTTCGCCCCTGCGCCTCCGCGCCCTGCGGCTCTGCCTCACTCCCCCGCCCGCTGCTTCGCCTCCAGCTCGGCCCACCGGGCGTAGAGCCGATCCACCTCGGCCCGCGCCGCGGCCTCGGCGGCGTACCGCGCGGCGAGGGCGGCGGCGTCCGAGGCCACGCCCGGATCCGCCAGGGCCGCCTGCGCCGCCTCGAGCGCCGCCTCCGCCACCAGGATCCGCTCCTCCATCTCGTCCCACTCGCGCTTCTCCAGATACGTCAGGCGCCGGCTCGCCGGCCGCTCGGCGCGCTCGGCCTTGGGCGCGGTCGGCCGAGCCGCCGCACGTCGCTCCTCGCGCGCGGCCTGCCACTGGGCCAGGTCCGCGTACGCCACCACGCGGCCCTCGCCTTCGAGCGCCAGGATCTGCGTGGAGACGCGATCGAGCAGGAACCGGTCCCGGGTGACCAGCACGAGTCCGCCGGAGAACTCCAGCAGGCTCTCTTCCAGCACGTCCAGCGTCGGGATGTCGAGGTCGTTGGTGGGCTCGTCGAGGAGCAGGAGGTCGGCCGGCTCCAGCATGAGCCGCGCCAGCAGCACCCGGGCCCGCTCGCCACCCGAGAGCCGGGCCACGGAGGTCTCCAGCTGCTCCGTGCGGAACAGGAAGCGCTTGGCCCAGGCCGCCACGTGGAGGCCCTGCCCGCGGTAGACCACCGTGTCGCCTTCCGGCGCCAGCGCCCGGCGCAGCGTCGTCTCGCGGTCCAGCGCCTCCCGGCCCTGCTCGAAGCGCACCACCCGCAGCCCCTCCGCGCGCTCGATGACGCCGCTGTCCGGGCGCAGCTCGCCGGCCAGCAGCCGGAGCAGCACGCTCTTGCCGCTGCCGTTCGGGCCGAGGAGGCCCAGGCGCATGCCCGGCGTGAGGCTGAGGCTCACGTCCCGCAGGACGGGCCGGCCATCCAGCGTCAGGGACACGCCGCGGGCGGTGAGGAGGCGGCGGGACCGCCGCTCCGAGAACGTGAAGTCGAGGCCGGCCCGCGCCTCCCCGGTGCGCGCGGTGGCGGCTTCCAGCTCCCGGATGAGGCGGCCCGCCTCCTTCACCCGGGCGGAAGCCTTGCGCGTCCGGGCCTTGGGCCCGCGCCGCAGCCACTCCACCTCGCGCCGCACCTTGTTGGCCAGCACCTCCCGCGCGGCGGCCTGCCCGCGCAGGGCCTCCTCCCGTCGCTCCAGGTAGTCGCTGTAGCGGCCGGCCGCCTGGAACAGGCCCCCCGGGAAGCGCCGGTTCAGCTCGAGCACGCGCGTGGCCAGCGTCTCCAGGAAGGCGCGGTCGTGGCTGATGACCAGCGCGGCGGCGGTGGAGGCCAGCAGGAGGCTCTCCAGCCAGAGGATCCCCTCCACGTCCAGGTGGTTGGTGGGCTCGTCCAGCAGCAGCAGATCCGGGCCGGCGACCAGGGCGCGCGCGATGGCGAGCCGCTTGCGCCAGCCGGCCGAGAGCGCCGCCACCCGCTGCGCCGGGTCCATGAGGCCGGCTCGCCCCAGCGTCGCGCGGATGCGCCCCGGCCGCTCCGCCTCCTCCGTCTCGGCCGGCAGCGCGGCGGCCAGGACCTCCTCCAGCGTCCGGTCCTCGGGGAACACCGGGTCCTGGGGGACGTAGCCCAGCCGTGCGCCGCGGCGCAACGCGCGGGACCCGCCATCCGGCTCCTCGAGGCCGGCGAGGATCTTGAGGAGCGTGGTCTTCCCCGAGCCGTTCGGGCCGACGAGGCCCACCCGCTCCCCCTCCGCGAGCGTGAACGAGAGGTCCTGGAAGAGCGGGTGCAGGCCGTAGCGCTTGGTGAGCGACTCGACGCTCAGGAGGGCGGCGGGGCTCATCGGCTGCGAGGGCGCGGCCCGCGCACGAGGGCCGCCTTCTCGGTGCGGCTCAGCGCCTTGATGCGGTGCTCCTCGGACAGGGCGCGGCTCCAGCTCTGCACCCGGCGCGCCCAGACCAGGCGCACGGGCAGGTGCGCGCGCGTGTAGCGCGAGGCTTTGCCCGCCTGGTGCTGCGTCAGGCGCTTGTGGGGGTCCTTGGCGATCCCGGTGTAGAAGGAGCCGTCCCCGCAGCACAGGATGTAGACGTAGGGCATGCGACGACAGGTTCG
>JBHGAX010000348.1:0-4198 GCA_041946635.1 Methylomirabilales bacterium (SeqCode) | reverse complement strand
CGCCTCTGCGGCGGTGACGTCCTCGGCGTCTCTGGCGCCCTTGGCGCTGCACGTTCTGAGGGGCGACACGTGGGACTGACCCTGGCCATGGCGGGGAAGGGGGGCGTCGGCAAGACGACTCTCGCGGCGCTCACCATCGAGTGGCTGGTCGCGCGCGGCGAGTCGCCCGTGCTCGCCGTGGATGCCGATTCGAACGCGAACCTCCACGAGGCGCTGGGCGTGCGCTACAGCGCGACCGTGGGCGGCATCCGCGAGAGCGCGCGGAGCGCGGTCCCCGGGCTCCAGGGCATGGCGAAGCAGGAGTTCCTCGACCTCCGGGTCCAGGCCGCGCTGGTCGAGGAGCCGGGCTACGACCTCCTGGTCATGGGGCGGCCCGAGGGGCAGGGCTGCTACTGCTTCGCCAACAACGCGCTCCGCGACGTGCTGGCCCGGCTGTCCGGGCAGTACCGGCACATCGTGGTGGACAGCGAGGCGGGGCTGGAGCACGTGTCGCGCCGCACGCTCCTCCGCCTGGATCACCTGGTGCTGGTGAGCGACGCCAGCGTGCGCGGGCTGCGGACGGCGAAACGCCTGGCCGACCTGGCGGACGAGGTGGGGCTGCCGGCCGCCTCGCGCGGCCTGATCGTGAACCGGGCGCCGGAGGGCGGCCTGGCCGACACGCTGCGGCGGGAGGCGGAGGCGACGGGCCTCCCGCTCCTGGCGGCGATCCCGCTCGACGCCGCGGTCGCCGCGATGGACGCCGGCGGGCTCACGGTGCGGGCCATCCCCCCCGAGGCGCCGGCGCGGCAGGCACTCGGGCGGGTCCTGGAGCGACTCTACACAGAGCGGAACGGCGGAGAGGCCTGATGGCGCCGGGACAGTCCAAGCAGCCGACCAACGAGGTGTCGCGGGACGCGGCGATCAACCAGATGGTGGCCCGGGCGCGCACCGAGGCGATCGCCACCGCCTGGGATCGCGTCCAGCTCCAGCAGCCGCAGTGCAAGTTCGGGACGGAGGGGGTCTGCTGCCGCCTCTGCCACATGGGGCCGTGCCGCATCACGGCGAAGGCACCCTGCGGCGTCTGCGGTGCCACCGCCGACACGATCGCCGCCCGCAACCTGGTGCGGGAGATTGCCGCGGGCACGGCGGCCCACGCGGACCACGGGCGAACGCTCGTCCGGACGCTGAAGAAGGTCGCGGAGGGGCGCGGCGGCGAGTACAAGATCAGCGACCCCCGGCGCCTCCGGGAGGCCGCCCGCGTCTTCGGGATCGCCCTGGACGGCCGCGCGGACCTCGAGGTGGCGGGCGACCTCGCCGAGGTCTTCCTGCGCCAGTTCGCCTGGTCGGAGCAGCCCAACCCGATGCTCCGGCTCGCGCCCGAGAAGCGGCAGGCGGTCTGGCGGAGGCTGGACATCGAGCCCCACGGGGTGGACGGGGCGGTCGTGGAGCTGCTGCACCGCACCCACATGGGCGTGGACCACGACTACCGGCACCTGGTGCTCGGCGGCCTGAAGGGCAGCCTCGCCGACGGCTGGGTCGGCTCGGCCATCGCGACCCTGGTCTCGGACATCCTGTTCGGCACGCCGCGGCCGGTGAAGAGCACGGTGAACCTCGGGGTGCTGGGCGCGGACACGGTCAACATCATCGTCCACGGCCACGAGCCGACGCTCTCCGAGATGCTGGCCCTGGCCTCGCAAGACGCCGACCTCCTCGCCGAGGCGGCCGCGCAGGGCGCCTCGGGCATCACCGTGGCGGGCATCTGCTGCACGGCCAACGAGGTGCTCATGCGCCACGGCCTCCCCATCGCCGGGAACTTCCTCCAGCAGGAGCTGGCCATCCTGACCGGCGCCGTCGAGCTGATGGTCATCGACGTGCAGTGCGTCATGCCGTCGCTGGCCCAGGTGGCGAAGTGTTTCCACACGAAGCTGGTCAGCACCTCGGAGATCGCGCAGACGTTCGAGGCCGAGCAGCTCACCTACGACGTGGCCCAGGGGCACGAGCACGCGCGCGCCCTGATCCGGCGGGCGATCGCGAACTTCCCGCGGCGAGATCGAGGCCGCGTCCATATCCCGCGGGAGGCCATGGAGATCGTGGCCGGCTTCTCCAACGAGACGATCTTCCACATGCTGGGCGGCCGCTTCCGCAGCACGTTCCGCCCGCTCAACGACGCCATCCTCGACGGCCGCATCCGGGGCGTGGCCGGCATCGTGGGCTGCACCAACCCCAAGGTCCTGGTGGACACCCAGCACGTCCGGCTGGCGCGCGAGCTGATCAAGCGCAACGTCCTGGTGCTCGAGACGGGCTGCTCGGCGATCGCCTGCGCCAAGGCCGGGCTGCTCGTGCCCGAGGCCGCGCTGGCGGAGGCGGGCTCGACGCTGCGCGAGGTGTGCGAGGCCGTGGGCATCCCGCCCATCCTGCACATGGGCTCCTGCGTGGACAATAGCCGGATCCTGCTCGCGGCCACCAACCTCCTGCGCGAGGGCGGGCTGGGCGAGGATATCTCGGACCTGCCCGCGGCCGGGGCGGCGCCCGAGTGGATGAGCGAGAAGGCGGTGGCCATCGCCCACTACTTCGTGGCCAGCGGGATGTACGTCGTGCTGGGCCACCCGTTCTGGGTCGAAGGCAGCCCCAACCTGGCCAGGCTCCTCTGCCAGGAGATGGAAGGCATCACGGGCGGGCGCTTCGAGTGGGAGCCCGACCCCGTCCGGGCCGCCGAGAAGATGCTGGCCCACATCGAGCGGAAGCGCGATGCCCTGGGGATCAACGCCAGGCGCGAGCGCAAGCTGTTCGACATGAAGGAGCGCCGGGAGCTGGCATGAGCAAGCTCATTGCGTCCTCCGCGATTCGCGGCGCGCACGGGGCCGTGGCCCAGGCGGAGCGTCTCGTGGCCGAGGCCCGCGCGGCCAAGGGCGCCGGCCACCCGGTCGGCTTCCCCGACACCGCCTACGCGCTGCCCGTCATCTACTCGCTCCTGGGCGAGCGGGTGGAGACGGTCGAGGCGATGTCCCGCATCCTGGCCGAGTGCCGGACGCTCCTGCCCCCCGTCCCCGACGAGGCCGCCTGGCTGCCCTACCTGGGGAACGCGCTCGACGCCGGCATGGCCACGCTCTTCGCCTTCGAGATCATCGAGGCCTGCAAGTACCTCCTTGGCCCCCCGCCGGTGCAGGGGCGGTGGCTCGGCGCGGCCAGCGACGTCATCCTCCGCGAGCGCGGCATCGAGTTCGTGGACGGCTCCGCCCCGGGCTTTGCCGCCGTGGTGGGCGCCGCGCCGGACACCGCCACGGCCGTCCGGATCGCGCGCGAGCTGCAGGAGAAGAACCTGTACGTCTTCATCGCGGGCCACACCCACGGGGTCTCCTTCGCCGAGCAGCTGGCGGAGGCGGGCGTGCAGCTCGGCTGGGAGACCCGGCTCGTGCCGTACGGGAAGGAGATCTCCGCGGCCGTCTACGCCCTCGGCTTCGCCAGCCGCGTGGCGCTCAGCTTCGGCGGCGTGCAGCCCGGCGACTACGCCCGGAACCTCCGCTACAACAAGGATCGCGTCTTCGCCTTCGTGATGGCGCTGGGCGAGGTGACCGAGGAGAAGTACGCGGCGGCCGCGGGCGCCATCTCGTACGGCTTCCCCACCATCGCCGACACGGCCATCCCCCAGATCCTGCCCACGGGCGTCTGCACCTACGAGCACGTCGTGAGCGCGGTGCCGCACGAGCGGATCGTGGAGAAGTCGCTGGAGGTGCGGGGCTGCAAGGTCAGGATCCCCCGGGTGCCCATCCCCGTGGCCTACGGGCCGGCCTTCGAGGGCGAGCGCATCCGCAAGGAGCAGACCCAGGTGGAGTTCGGCGGCAACCGCACCCTCGCCTTCGAGTACGTGACCATGCGCGAGCTGTCGGAGGTCGAGGACGGGAAGATCACGGTGGTGGGCCCGGACGTGGATGCGGTGAAGCCCGGCGGCGCGCTGCCGCTGGCCATCTGGGTGGAGGTGGCCGGCCGGAAGATGCAGCCCGACTTCGAGCCGATCCTGGAGCGGCAGATCCACCACCTGGTGAACGGCGCCGAGGGCGTCTGGCACATGGGCCAGCGGGACATCGTGTGGGCGCGCATCGGCAAGGGCGCGGCCGCCCAGGGCTTCACCCTCCGCCACCTGGGCGAGATCCTCCACGCCAAGTTCCTGAACGACTACCCCGCCATCGTGGACAAGGTGCAGGTCACGCTCTACACCGAC
>JBHGAX010000347.1:0-4232 GCA_041946635.1 Methylomirabilales bacterium (SeqCode) | reverse complement strand
CCGCCCGTGCCGGCCGGGATGTTGAACTCCACCGGCTTGGTGGGCTGCCAGGCGGCGGCCGCGATGGCCCAGGACCCGACCACGCATGCGATGAGGATTGCGACGACTGACCAGCCACGCAGTGTACGCATGCTCTTCCTCCTCCCCCGTGCAGGGGGATGACGGGCAGCGCCTCCTCCGCCGCCGCGTCAGGTCACCGCAGTGCTCTCGACGTTCGGGCTCCCATGAAGCTTAGACATCGCCGGGCGGGAAGACATTCACCAGACTTGGGCCGATCGAGGGCTTCTCAACAAGGCGTGCGGCTACCGCCCCATGCAGGACCGTGAATACCGGCGCCACTCTCTCGTCTGAAGTAGTAAGCACTCACCAACCAGCGATCGGCATATTCCGGGTCAGGGACGACCAGTCCCCTGGAGAGGGAGCATGAAACAGACGAAGGTCTTGCTCGGTCTCGCCGTCGCGGCGTTGATGCTGTCAGGGTGTGCCGTCGTCCCGCTCGACGGGCCGTACGCCGCGCACCCCCACGGCTATCGGGATCAGCGCGTTCGCGCCGATCGGGGACGCCTCCATCCGCCCGCCTACCGTCCGCATCGCTGGTACCGCCCGTATGCCTACGGGCCGCACGGGCATCGCGATCCTCGCTGGTAGACCAGAGGCGCGCCTCCCGCCCCGGGGGAGGCTCGCTCGGTCGAGAGACATGATGGCCGCGCACGTGAAGGAGCGTCGCTGGAGCGGGTACCTCATCCGCGTCCAGCGCGCCGCGAGGGGCTGGCACTACACGGTCCGCGCCGGCGGGGCGGCGCACGCCGGCGAGGGCTGGCTGGCGTCCGGGGGCGTGTTCGGCTCGGAGGCCGAAGCCTTCGAGGATGCGGTCGGCGCCATCATCGAGCTGGAGCGCCACCGCACCGCGGTGCAGAACTCGTGAGGGCGTAGGCGCCGTCTGCCGCCTGGGGTGATGGCGCGGAGGCGACGGCAGGCCGTGCGTTGAACCGTCGGGTTTTCCGGCGGACGGCAGTCAAAAAAAGACGGCCGGATGGCCGGTTTCCGGCAAAGAACGGTCATGGCCGCCGGGAACCGATTGGACCGCTCGCAGGTTCGGAAAGACAGTCCACCACCCCAGACCACCGCGCGACCAGACTGCCAGCCAGGGATACCTCGGCCTCAACCTCGCACCCGGGAGGGCACCCATGCGCACGATCGCACGCGTGGCTTTCGCGACTGCGGCGCTTGCTGTCTTCGCCTTGAATCCCGTTGGCGCCCGTGCCAACGACGACCTGAGGGCCAAGCTCGTTGGATTCCAGGAGGTCCCGGCCGTCTCCAGCACCGGGAACGGAACCTTCCGCGCCACCATCGCGGACGACAGGCAGAGCTTCTCATGGACGCTGGAATACGAGGACCTGGAGGGCGCCGTGCAGCAGGCGCACATCCACTTCGGGCAGAAGTCGGTCAACGGCGGGATCGTCGTGTTCCTGTGCACCAACCTGGGCAACGGTCCGGCCGGAACCGCTGCCTGCCCTCAGTCGGGAACGGTTGAGGGTACTGCGACGGCGGCCAGCATGGTGAACACCGCGGCCGCGCAAGGCCTGGCGGCGGGCGAGTTCGCGGAGCTCCTCCGGGCGATTCGCCGCGACGTCGCCTACGCGAACGTCCACACCGACAAGCATCCGGGGGGCGAGATCCGAGGCCAGATCAAGACGGACCGCGACGACGACTGAGCATAGGGCTCGGGGGCCGGGGCGGAAGAGCACGACGCGGCTCTCCTGCCCCTGCCCCGGCCACCGCTACGTGGGGGCGGCGGAGCTTCCCGACCCAGCACTACGGACGGGCACCGGGAGAAGGGGGGTGTATAGAACCAGCGGGTAAACCGTCACGGCTCCCGGGGCTGGACGCTCCGGGAGCCGTTTGGCCTCGCAATCCCGAAATCCGCGATGCTCGCCACCGCAGCGCCGTGTGGCCCCGGTCTACGCGGTCAGCACCTGCCGGAACACCCGCAGGAAGTTTCCGCCCATGATGGCCTCGATGGTCTTCGCGTCGTAGCCCCGCTCCGCCAGCAGCTGGGGGATCTTCGGGACGTCGGCGTCGCGGTCGAGGCCGGCCACCGAGAGGTAGGCGCCCTTGCGCATGCCGGAGCGCTCGACGGGCGACCGGAGGTCCAGGAGGTAGTAGCAGAAGTCGAGACCGAGACCCACGTGCTCCTTGCCGGCCACCTCGACCAGATGGTCGCAGTGATCCAGCAGGTGCGGCAGGTCCGGGGGGTCGACGAAGCGGTTGATGGAGTTGAGGCCGATGACGCCCCCGGTCCGCGCCACGGCGGCGACCTGGTCGTCGGTGAGGTTGCGCGGGTGGCTGTGCAGGGCGCGGGCGTTGGAGTGCGAGGCGATGATCGGACCGCGGGCCAGGGCCATGACGTCCCAGAAGCCGGGGTCGTTGAGGTGCGACACGTCGAGGATCATCCCGAGGTCCTGCGCCTGCTCCACCAGCGCCACGCCGAAGTCGCTCAGGCCGCCCACCGTCCCCGTCCGCTTCGGCTCGAAGAACGCGCCGTCGGCCGCGTAGTTCCGCATGGCGTGGGTGATGCCGAGGACGCGGACGCCGAGCCGGTGGAAGATGCGCAGCAGGTGCAGGTCCGCGCCCAGCGGCTCCACGCCCTCCATCCCCAGGACGAACGCCTTTCGCCCTTGCTCCGTGGCCCGGACGATCTCCTCGTGGCTGGTGCACAGCGCCGCGCCGGGCGACTCCTCCAGGTCCGCGTGGAGCGCCGCGATCTGATCGAGCGAGCGGCGGAGGGCCAGCTCCGGCAGGTAGGCGGGCGGGTTGTAGATGGCGAGCACCCGCACGTCGATGCCCGCCGCCTCCATTGCCGGCAGCCAGGTGCTCTTGAGCACGGCCCTCTGGCCTGCTGCTCGCCGGCCGAGGATGTCCTGCAGGATGTCGGAGTGGGCGTCGATGACGATGGGCATTTGAGAGCTCCGCGGGTCAGGGGTTGGGAAGGTCGGGGCTGCGCAAGACGTGATCCTCCGTCGGGAAGTGGCACGCACAGAGATGGTGCTCAGCACCCGCGCGCGGCAAGAGGGCCGGCTTCTCCTGCCGGCAGATGTCCTGCGCCTCGGGGCAGCGGGGGGCGAAGGGGCAGCCGGCGGGCGGGTTGATGGGCGTGGGCGGCTCGCCGGCCAGGACCTGGCGTCTGGAGGGCGCGTCGGGGTCCACCGAAGGGAGCGCCGACAGCAGGACCCGCGTGTACGGGTGCTGCGGCCGGCGGAAGACCTCCCCGGTGGTGCCCTGCTCCACGATGTGCCCGAGGTACATCACGCCGATGCGCTGGCTCATGTAGCGAACCACGCCGAGGTTGTGCGAGATGAAGAGATAGGTGAGGCCCAGCTCGCGGCGCAGCGCCTTGAGGAGATTCAGGATCTGCGCCTGGACGGAGACGTCCAGGGCCGACGTGGGCTCGTCCAGGATGAGCAGCTCGGGCTTGAGGATCAGGGCCCGGGCCAGCGCGATGCGCTGGCGCTGGCCGCCGGAGAACTCGTGGGCGTACCGGTACAGGTGGTCCAGGCCCAGCCCCACGGCCTCCAGCATGGCGAGCACCTGCTCGTCCACCTCGTAGCCCCGGGCGAGGCCATGGAGCCGGAGGCCCACCCCCACGAGGTCGCGCACGGTCTTGCGCGGATGGAGCGACGCGTAGGGGTCCTGGAAGATGAGCTGGATGCGCCGCGCCCGCTGCTTCGCCGCCCGGCCGGCGAGGCCCACCACGCTCTCGCCGCCGAACCGGATCTCACCGCTGGTCACCGGGGCCAGCCCCACCACGGCCCGGCCCAGCGTGGTCTTGCCGCACCCCGACTCCCCCACCAGCCCGAACACCTCGCCCCGCGTGAGTGACAGCGACACCCGCTCCACCGCCTGCACCGCCAGCCGCCGCCGCCGGAGCAGCCCCTCCTTCAGCGGAAAGTGCACGCGAAGATCGCGGATGTCGAGGAGGGGGAGAGAGGCGTCGGCCATCGGGACTCCAGGTGACAACGGACTATGGACCATGGACGATTGGACCAGCAGAACAAGCTCACACGCCAGACAGCGAGACGTGGAGCGTTGAGCGTCAGGCCCCCCTCACTCTCCCCCCTCTCCCCTTCGGGGGGCGAGGGCAGCAAAAGAAACCGTGCTCGCGCCTGAACGCCCCTCGAAGCGTACATTCCGAACCCCAATTCTTGGCGCTCTTGGCGTCTTGGCGGTTCAAG
>JBHGAX010000346.1:0-4271 GCA_041946635.1 Methylomirabilales bacterium (SeqCode) | reverse complement strand
CGGACCTCGGACTTCGGACCCCGGACCCCGGACCTCGGACCGTGGAGTGGACCTCGGACCTTGGACTTCGGCTGAACCCTGTGTTATAAACGTCGACGGCTCGCGTCGCGGGCCAATCACACACGCGCGCGGATTCCCGCGGGGGTGCTTCGCTGGCGCGAAGCGCCGCGGGGAGGTGAGGCGCGCGGCGGACCAACCCACTTCAGGAGGCTGTGATGAGCAGTGTGACCATCAAGGAGTTGCTCGAGGCCGGCGTGCACTTCGGCCACCAGACCAAGCGCTGGAACCCCAAGATGAAGAAGTTCCTCTTCGGGGAGCGTAACGGCATCTATATCATCGACCTCCAGAAGACGCTGAAGAAGTTCCAGGAGGCCCAGGCCTTCCTCCAGGAGGTGGCGAACCGCGGCGAGGCCGTGCTGTTCGTGGGCACCAAGAAGCAGGCGGTGGACACCGTCCAGGAAGAGGCCACGCGGGCCGGCTCGCCCTACGTGAACCGCCGCTGGCTGGGCGGCACGCTCACCAACTTCCAGACCATCACCAAGAGCATCTCCCGGCTGAAGCAGCTCGAGGACATGAAGGCCACGGGCAAGTTCGAGGCCTTCTCGAAGAAGGAAGTCCTGAAGCTCGAGCGCGAGATGGAGAAGCTGAACCACGCCCTGCTGGGCATCAAGCAGATGGAGCAGCTGCCCGGCGCGGTCTTCATCATCGACCCCAAGACCGAGCGCATCGCGGTGCGGGAGGCGCGCCGCCTCGCCATCCCGGTCGTCGCGGTGGTGGACACCAACTGCGACCCCGACGAGGTGGACTTCCCGATCCCCGGCAACGACGACGCCATCCGGGCCATCCGCCTCATCACCGCGCGCCTGGCCGACGCGGTGGTCGAGGCGCGGGGCGCCCGCGCCAAGGGGGATGAGGACAAGGCCATGGAGGAGGCCATGCTGGCCGGCGCCGGCGCCCAGCCCGCCGTCCAGCCCGCCGCCCCGCCCGCCTCGGCGGCCGCGGGCGCGACGCGGGAGGCTACCCCCGGGGCCCCGGGCGCCCAGGCGCTGCCCGGCACCGGGACCGCTGCGGAACCCTTCCAGAAGGAGTCGGCATGAGCATCCCGGCGACGATGGTGCGTGACCTCCGCGACAAGACGGGCGCGGGGGTGATGGAGTGCAAGCAGGCCCTGGCCGAGTCCGGCGGGAACCTGGAGAAGGCGGTCGAGATCCTGCGCAAGCGCGGGCTGAAGGTGGCCGAGAAGAAGGCCGGCCGCACGGCGGCCGACGGGCTGGTGGCGGTGTGGGTCTCGCCGGCGAAGGACGCCGGGGCGCTCCTCGAGGTGAACTGCGAGACGGACTTCGTGGCCCGGACCGACAAGTTCCAGGCGCTGACCCGCTCGCTGGTGGAGCTGCTCGGCCGGGATGCAGGGATCGGCAGCGCCGAGGAGCTGCTGGAGCGCTCGCTGGACGGCAAGCCGGTGCGCGAGGCGGTGAAGGAGACCATCGGGTCCCTGGGCGAGAACATCGTCGTGCGGCGGGCCGCCCGCCTGGCGCTGCCCGCCGGCACGCCGGGCCTGGTGACGAGCTACCTGCACGGCGCCGGGAAGATCGGCGTGCTGGTCGAGATGCGCGCCGACACGCCGGCGGCCGCGCAGGCGGAAGGGCTGGCCGTCCTGGCCAAGGACGTCGCGCTGCAGGTCTGCTCGGCCGAGCCCGGCTACCTGGCGCGGGACGAGGTCCCGGCCGAGGTGCTCGAGCGCGAGCGCGACATCCTGCGCGCGCAGCCGGACCTCCAGGGCAAGCCGGCCAACATCCAGGACAAGATCATCCAGGGCCGCCTGGAGAAGTTCTATACCGAGCGGGTGCTCGTGGATCAGCTGTTCATCCGCGACCCGGAGGGCAGGCAGAAGGTCAAGGACGTGGTCGCCGCCGCGGGCAAGAAGCTGGGCGCACCCGTGCGCATCGCGCGCTTCGCCCGCTTCCGCCTGGGCGAGGGGGTGGAACGGAAGCCCGCAGAGTAGCCCGGACCATGGACCACAACGACGAGGAACTGACCGTGGGCGATAAGCGCAGCGCTCTCATGGTGCACGGTCTCGCTCCCGCGGGGAGCGTCGTCCATCCTCTCGCAGCCTGAGTGCCCCCCATGGATCTCTTCTACAAGCGGATCCTCCTGAAGCTGAGCGGCGAGGCGCTGGCGGGCGACCGGGACTACGGCATCGATCCGGCCATCGTCAGCTTCATCGCCGAGGAGGTGAAGGCCATCCATGCGCTGGGCGTCCAGATCGGCATGGTCATCGGCGGCGGCAACATCTTCCGCGGCGTGGAGGCGGGGGCGCGGGGCATGGATCGCGCCTCGGCCGACTACATGGGGATGCTGGCCACGGTGATCAACGGCCTGGCGCTGCAGGACGGGCTCGAGAAGGTCGGCGTGGACACCCGCGTGCAGACCGCCATCGAGATGCGCGAGGTGGCCGAGCCCTTCATCCGCCGCCGCGCCTTGCGGCACCTGGAGAAGGGCCGGGTGGTGATCTTCGTGGGAGGGACCGGCAACCCGTACTTCACCACGGATACCGCCGCCGCCCTGCGGGCCATGGAGATCGGCGCGCAGGTGGTGTTCAAGGCGACGAAGGTGGACGGCGTGTACACCGCCGACCCCAAGGCGGACCCCACGGCCCAGAAGTTCGACGAGCTGACCTACCTGGAGGTGCTCAGCCGCCGCCTGAAGGTCATGGACTCCACCGCCATTTCGCTGTGCATGGACAACGGGTTCCCCATCGTCGTGTTCAACCTCCACGAGCGGGGGCGGCTGCGGCAGCTCGTGCTGGGGGAGCGGGTGGGCACCCTGGTCCGGGGAGGCTGAGGGCATGCACGAGGTCCTCCGCAAGGCCGAGCAGGACATGAAGCGGGCCATCGAGGCCACCGTGAAGGGGTTCAACGGGGTGCGCACCGGCCGGGCCTCGGTCTCGCTCCTGGACGGCATCCACGTGGACTACCACGGCGCCAGCATGGCGCTGAACCAGCTGGCCAACATCGCGGCGCCGGAGCGGCGGCTGATCACCATCCAGCCCTGGGATCCCTCTTCCGTGGCGGCCATCGAGAAGGCCATCATGAAGTCGGACCTGGGGATCACGCCCGCCAACGACGGCAAGATCATCCGCCTCGCCATCCCGGCGCTCACCGAGGAACGGCGCAAGGAGCTGGTCAAGCTGGTGCGCAAGCTGGCCGAGGAGCACCGGGTGGTCATCCGGAACCTGCGGCGCGACGCCAACGACGCGCTGAAGCGCCTCGAGAAGAACAAGGAGCTGTCCGAGGACGAGGCGCGCAAGACCATGGATCAGGTGCAGGACCTGACCAACCGGATGATCAAGCAGCTGGACGAGCTGCTGGAGAAGAAGGAGAAGGAGATCATGGAGTTCTGATCCATGGTCTCCTGCTGAGCGCCAGAGACATCGGCCGCAGCCGGTGATTCGCGGCCACGAGGCGCCACCCAGGCGCAACTCGCTGGACCCGGTGAGCCCGCGCATGGTCGCAGTATGCGCGGGCCGTTTCTTTGCGGGCCGGCGGGGACCTGCGGGAGGCGGGTGTGAATCTCGGCGCTGGCCTCGCTGGCGCAGAGGTCTCGCCGAATAGGCTCGAGCCCGCCGGGGCGCGGGCTCGAGCCCTCTGCAAGTCCCGCCCGCTTACTGCGGGTCCCGGCGGGACGGATCGTCCTTGAACACCCTGTCCCCGTAGATGTACCCGCCGGCGGCCCCGCCCAGGCCGCCGATGGCGGCGCCGGCGCCGGGATGGCCCGTCGCGCCACCGATGATCGCGCCGGCCGCCGTGCCGGCTCCCGCGCCTGCCAGCGCGCCCTTCTCCTTGGCCGTCAAACCGCCCTGGCAGCCCGCGGTGAGGACGCCAGCGGCCAGCACGGTCACCGCCGCGTATCGCTTGATCGTACGCACAGTATCTCCTCCTTTGGTTCTGCGTTTGCTGTTCCGAGCCGTTCCACGCTCCGGCCAGCGACGATCACGTCCCGGGAGAAATACGCAAGCCCGATGCCGATCCTTTCGACGCCGATTTTTCAGTTTCTTAGCTCGCCGGCCCCCGACTTCCTCGACCGCGGGTATGTAGGATTTACACATGGAGTCGCCACCTCCAAGGGCTGGCTGCGGGTGTGCAGGCCGGCGTCCCTTCGACCCGCATCGGCGTGCGGTGAGCGGAAGTCTTCGGCGCGCCGAGGCGAACTTGACCGCTTGCGACGCAACCTTTATCATGCCGCGGTTGAACCGGCGTGAGCCGCTGCGCGGG